>JALOSD010000244.1 GCA_025458585.1 Burkholderiaceae bacterium
CATCTCGACGACCTGCCAGCCGGGCTGCTCGCGCACGCGTCGGCGCGAGACGTCGATCGTCGGCAGCGGCGGGCGCGTGCAGTCGACGAAGGCGCGCGGCAGCGCGGCGATGCGCGCGGCGTCGAACGGCAGCGGCTCGCGGTAGACGGCGAACGGCTGCGGCGTCTGCCGCCGCAGCAGCCAGTCGCGGTCGGCGCCGTGCAGGCCGAACGCGGCCGGGTCCGGCGGCGGCATGCCGAGACCGCCGCCGGCCTCGGCGGCGGCGACGCGCGCGGCGACCGTCTCGGGTGCATGCGTGCTGCTCCAGCTCTCACCGGGCAGCGGCACGACGGCATCGACGTAGACGAGCTGACGCAGCGCGCCGGGCGCGTCGCGCTGCAGGCGGTCGGCGGCACCCGTGATCACGAGGCCGCCGTAGCTGTGGCCGACGAGCACGACGCCTTCGAGCTCCTCGGCGCTCCTCGGCGGCGATCAGGCCGACGACGTCGGCGACGTGGGTGGCGAGCGTCACCGCGGGCGACAGCAGGTGAGAGCGCCCGCCCAGCCCCGTCAGCGTCACCGCGTGCACCTCGTGCCCGGCCGCGCGCAGCGGCGCGAGCACGCGCTTCCAGCACCAGGCACCGGCCCAGGCGCCATGGACGAGGACGATCGGTGGCATCGTGCGGCTCCGCGTGGCAGTCGAGGCGCGGATCGTCGCACAGCCGGCAACGCCTCCCGAATCCGCGTGGCAGTCGAGGCGCGGATCGTCGCACAGCCGGCAACGCCGCCCGAACGGCGCAGGAGTTGAGCAAGATCAATACTGCGACGGGTGTCGGGGCCCATGATGACGATGGTGCGATGCGTGTGACCGCGTCTCGCCTGCTTCGACGATGGCTCTCGACAACCTCCTGCCCGCGCTGATCGGCCGCGTCGGCGAGATGTGGACGCCGTCATCGAGTTCTCGCGCAACACCACGGGCGGCAAGCTCACGGTGTGGCTGTTCGCGTTCGCGACTGCGGTCGGGTTGACGCAGGCGTTCATCCTGTTCGGCTGGCTCGATGTGTCGACGGCGCGCCAGCTCTCCGGGCGCGGCAGCATCTCGGGGGCGCTGATCGGCGGCGCGATGTTCGGCGCCGGCATGATCCTCGCGCGCGGCTGCTCGAGCCGCCTGCTCGTGCTCGCCGCCAACGGCAACCTGCGCTCGCTGCTGTCGGGGCTCGTCTTCGCCGTCGTCGCGACGGCGTCGATGGCGGGCATCCTGTCGCCGCTTCGGCTGTGGCTCGCCGAGCTGTGGACCGTCGAGGGCGGCGCGTCGCGCGACCTGATCGCGATCACCGGCATCGGCCACGGGGGCGCGCTGCTGTTCGCGGGCGTCTGGCTCGTCGCCGCCGTCTTCTGGGCCCGGCGGCAGAAGGTGCCGTTCTGGGGCTGGGCCGGCGGCATCGGCGTCGGCGCGATGGTCGCGCTCGCCTGGCTGTCGACCTACTCGATCTCGCGCGAGTCGTTCGACATGATCATCGGCGTGCAGAGCCTGAGCTTCACCGGCCCGGCGTCCGACGTGCTGATGCTCGTGCTCTCGCCCCCGGGCCAGCCCCTGAAGTTCGACATCGGCCTCGTGCCCGGCGTGTTCATCGGCTCGTTCGTCGCCGCCGCGCTCGCCGGCGAGCTCAAGCTCGAAGGCTTCCAGGGCGGCCAGGCGATGCGCCGCTACATCGCCGGCGCGGTGCTGATGGGCTTCGGCGGCATGCTCGCCGGTGGCTGCGCCGTCGGCGCCGGCGTCTCGGGCGCGGCGGTGTTCACGCTGACGGCGTGGGTCACGCTGTTCGCGATGTGGGGCGCCGCGATGTTCACCGACTGGTGGATGGACCGCCGCCACGAGCCCACCGAGCACGCGCCGGCGCAGCCGACGCTGCCGACGCACGCGCCCGCCTGATGCGCGTCGAGCTCGCGCAGCGCGGAGAGTCCGTCAGCCGAAGCCGACGAGCACGACGATCGCGACGCCGATCGCGAGGTTGACGCCGACCCAGGTGCGGATCTTCGCCAGCGCCGCGCCGCCGGCCGGCCAGTCCTTCGCCGCGACGGCGCGCTGCAGGCGGCGGTACAGCGCGAAGCGGATGTGGCCGAAGATCGCGACCATCACGAGGCCGAGCACGGTCATCGCGGTCCAGGTCCAGGGCATGCCGCCGGCGCCGCTGGCGTGCGTGATCCCGATCATCGCCAGCCCGCTCGCGAGCACGATCACGACGACGGCGAGCACGGCGGCGAAAAAGCGACCGAGCACGTCGTGCATCAGCGCGACGCGCGCCGGCGGCTCGAGCGCCGCCACCGCCGGGCGCAGGAAGAAGTGGGCGAACGCCATGCCGCCGACCCAGACGACGATCGCGAGCACGTGCAGGGTCTTGAGGGCAGCGTAGAGCATCGGGCGACGACGATGGGGTTCACGCGTGAACGTCGGTCGCGACTGTAGCGGCGGCGGCCACCGGCGGTGCGGCCTCGGTGTTTGCCCGCGAGCGCGGGAGGCGGTGGCTGGCGAGACAATCGCCGGTTCGCGCGGTCGCGCCCAGCGGCTCGTCGAGCGGCGCCGCGGCGCACCGCCACCCGACGTTCGACGAGCCGACGCGCGCCGCCCGCCCACGATGTCGACACGAGGAGACCTTATGACCCATCACCGTCCCACCCTGTCCCGCCGCCACGCGCTCGCCGCCGCCGCGCTCGGCCTCGCCGCCGCCGCGCCCGCCGCCTTTGCCCAGGGCTGGCGGCGCGTCGATCGCGGCCAAGGCCGCGCCCGACGGCTACACGTTCTTCATGGGCGCGGTGCACCACGCGATCGCGCCGAGCATGTACCCGCGGCTCGACTACAACATCGAGACCGACTTCGTCCCCGTCGGCCTCGTCTCGAGCGTGCCGCAGGTGATCGTCGTCAACCCGCAGAAGGTGCAGGCGAACACGCTGCCCCAGCTGCTCGAGTTCATCCGCCGCAACCCGGGCAAGCTGAACTACGGCTCGGCGGGCAACGGCACCTCGCACCACCTCGCCGGCGAGCTGTTCAAGCTGCAGACGAAGACGTTCATCACCCACATCCCGTACCGCGGCGCCGGCCCGGCGCTGCAGGACCTGATCGCCGGCCAGGTCGACATGATGTTCGACGGGCTGGGCTCGTCGGCCGCGCACATCAAGGGCGGGCGCATCAAGCCGATCGCGGTGGCGGCCGACAAGCGCGCGCCGGGCTTCCCCGACGTGCCCACCGCCGCCGAAGGCGGCGTGCCCACCTACAAGGTCGCGACGTGGTACGGCATCTGGGCGCCCAAGGGCACGCCGAAGGAGGCGATCGACGCCATGCAGGCGCAGATGCGCAAGGCGCTCGAGTCGGATGAGCTGAAGGCACAGTGGACGCAGCTCGGCACCGAGACGCCGAACCTGTGGGGCGACGCCTTCGGCGCCTTCGTCTCGAGCGAAGTCAGGCGCTGGGCCGAGGTCGTGAAGGCCTCGGGCGCGAAGCTCGACTGACGCCGGCTGCGCGATGACCGGCCACGTCCGCTACCACGGCCCCGACGCGCGCGGCATCGCGCGCGTCGAGATTGAACACGCCGGCAAGCTGAACGCGCTGTCGGTGGCGATGTGGGGCGAGCTGCGCGACATCTTCGACGCGCTGCGTGACGCCGCCGCGCCGCCGCGTGTCGTGATCGTGCACGGCCACGGCGGCGTGTTCGTCGCCGGTGCCGACATCGAGGAGTTCCCGCGCTTCCGCTTCGCCGAGGACACGCTGCGCAGCTACCACGACAGCCTCGTCGCACCGGCGCTGCGCGCGATGCTCGACGTCGACGTGCCGCTCGTCGCGCGCATCGAGGGCGCGTGCGTCGGCGGCGGGCTCGAGATCGCCGCCTGCTGCGACCTGCGCGTGGCCGGGCGCGGCAGCCGCTTCGGCATTCCCGTGGCGCGGCTCGGCTTCCCGGTCGCGCCGCGCGAGGTCGAGATCCTCGCCGAACGCCTGGGCGTGCCGCTCGTGCGCGAACTGCTGCTCGAGGCGCGCCTGCTCGACGCCGACGAGGCGCAGCGGCGCGCGCTCGTGCAGCACGTCGTCGACGACGGCGCCGTGGCCGCCGAGGCCGAGCGCCTCGCCGAGCGCGTCGCCGCGCTGTCGCCGCAGGCGCTCGCGCTGAACAAGCAGGTGCTGCGCCAGGTCGCCCAAGGCGGCACGAACGCCGAGCTGCGCGAACGCTTCTTCGCCTTCGCCGACAGCCGCGAGCACCGCGAGGGCCTCGCCGCGTTCCTCGAGAAGCGGGAGCCCCGTTTCTGAGCTTCGACGATGACCAACGACAACCTGTTCGCCACGCTGCGCGCCGCGTTCCCGGCCGACCTCGACGCCGTGGCCGTCGAGACGGCCGACACGCCGCAGCCGCTGCACTACACCTGGCGCGACCTCGACCGCGGCACCGCGATGCTCGCGAACCTGCTCGCCTCGCTCGAACTGCCGCCGGGCAGCCGCATCGCGGCGCAGGTCGACAAGAGCGTCGAGGCGATGATGCTGTACCTCGCGGTGCTGCGCGCCGGCCACGTCTACCTGCCGCTGAACACCGCGTACCAGGCCGGCGAGATCGAGTACTTCGTCGGCAACGCCGAGCCGGCGGTGGTCGTCTGCGCGAAGCGCAACTTCGGCTGGGTCGGCAAGATCGCGTTCAACGCCGGCGTGCAGCACGTCTTCACGCTCGACGACGACCGCAGCGGCACGCTGCTCGACCGCGCGGCGTTCCACGCCGACGTGCACGAGCCCGCGCCGGTGCAGGGCGACGACCTCGCGGTGATCGTCTACACCAGCGGCACCACGGGGCGCAGCAAGGGCGCGATGCTCACGCACGAGAACCTGCGCAGCAACGCGCTCGTGCTCAAGGACTACTGGGCCTGGAGGACACCGGCCGACGGGGGCGACGTGCTGATCCACGCGCTGCCGATCTTCCACGTGCACGGCCTGTTCGTCGCGATCCACGGCGCGCTGCTCAACGGCAGCAAGACGATCTGGTTCGCCAGGTTCGACCCGGCGGCCGTCGTCGCGCGCCTGCCCGAGGCGACGGTGTTCATGGGCGTGCCGACGCTGTACGTGCGCATGCTCGGCGAGGCTGCGCTCACGCGCGAGCAGTGCGCGCACATGCGCCTGTTCGTCTCGGGCTCGGCGCCGCTGCTGATCGAGACCTTCGACGCCTGGCGCGAGCGCACCGGCCACACGATCCTCGAGCGCTACGGCATGAGCGAGACCGTGATGCTGACGTCGAACCCCTACCGTCCCGAGTCGGCGCGCCGCGGCGGCACGGTGGGCTTCGCGCTGCCGGGCGTGGGCGTGCGCATCCGCGACGACAGGGGCCAGCCGGTGGCCACCGGCGAGGTCGGCCACATCCAGGTCAAGGGCCCGAACGTGTTCAAGGGCTACTGGCGCATGCCCGAGAAGACGGCCGACGAGTTCACCGACGACCTGTGGTTCAAGACCGGCGACGTCGGCAAGGTCGACGCCGAGGGCTACGTGACGATCGTCGGCCGCAGCAAGGACCTCGTGATCACCGGCGGCTACAACGTCTACCCGGCCGAGGTCGAGGCGCTGATCAACGAGCTGCCCGGCGTCGCCGAGAGCGCCGTGATCGGCGTGCCCCACCCCGACTTCGGCGAAGGCGTGGTCGCCGTCGTCGTGCCGCGCTCCGGTGCCGCGCTCGAGCCGCAGGCGATCGTCGCGACGCTGAAGACGAGGATCGCCGGCTACAAGGTGCCCAAGCACGTCGTCGTCGTGCCCGAGCTGCCGCGCAACCAGATGGGCAAGGTGCAGAAGAACCTGCTGCGCGACGCGCACCGCGCGCTGTTCGAGCCCGCGTGACGACGCCGGGCGCCGACGCCGTCTGCCCGCGCTGCGGCCAGCGCTTCCACTGCGGCGCATGCGACGCCGCGCCCTGCGCCTGCACCACGGTGCGGCTCGACGCCGCGACGCTCGCCGCGCTGCGCGAGCGCTGGTCGGCTTGCCTGTGCCGCGAGTGCCTCGTCGCGCTCGCGCACGGCGAGCCGATCGAGCGGCCGGCGAGCTGACCGGGGCCGGCGAGCGCCGGCCGCAGCTCAGTTCGGCCGGCGCATGACCTTGTCGCGCAGCTTGTCGTACTCGCTCTGCGTGATCGCGCCTTCGTTGAGCGCGCGCTGCAGGTCGGTCAGTTCCAGGTCGGTCAGTTCCTGGCCCTTCGAGATCGTCGTCGTACCGCTGACGGTGACGTACTGGTCGCTGCCGCAGCCGGCGAGCAGGGCGGCGCCGAGCACGGCGGCCGCGAATGCGATGCGGATCGGGTTCATGTCGCGCCTGCCCTCAATTGACGTTGGCGATCAGGTTCGCCTTCTGCTTGTCGTACTCGGCCTGGCTCATCGCGCCGCTGTCGCGTGCCTTCTTCAGGTCGATCAGCTGTTGGCCGATCGACACGCTGACCGTCGGCGCCACGACCTCGGTGCTGCCGCACCCGGCGAGCGCGAGCATCATCGCGCCGGCCACCGCCCCCATCTGCCACTGCCTCATCGCATCCGCTCCTCGATGTGTTGTGCGCCGCCCGCGCCGCGCGCCGCAATGATACTGACACGCGCGATGACGCGGCGCCCCACCTCGGGCCAGCATGCCTCGCGCCCGGCTTCAACGCGTGGCGGCCCGAAGGCGGGCCGCCGTGCGCGTGTCATGTTCCCTGACGCGGCGGCGCGGCGGCGAGCACCGTCCACAGGCGCGCCGCCTTGCGCCAAAGCCGCCAGCTCCACCA
>JALOSD010000245.1 GCA_025458585.1 Burkholderiaceae bacterium
ATCCCTGGCAAGGCATCGTCGAGCCCGACGACATGCCGCACGACGAGATCCTGCGCGACTGCCTGCCCTACCTCGGCGACGTCGGTGGCGTCTACACCGGCTGGACGCCGCTCGCCGACCGCGGCTGGCTGTTCGCAGAGGACGTCGACCGCGACGACCCCTGGCAGTTCAAGAACTTCCGTCTTGCGTGACCGGCCGACGCCGGCCCCGGCCCGTGCCACTGGCGGCCGCCGGGCGGGGTCGGCGGGGCGGCGATCAGGCGACGGGATCGCCGTCCGGCTCGGCGCCGAGGACGGCGTCCGGCTCGAGGGCCGGATCACCGTCGCAAGCCGTCACGGCCGGCCCGTCGCCCTCCGCCCACGCGATCGCCTCTGCGGCGTCGTCGGCGCCGTCGTCGCGCGGCACACGCGGCTGCGCAGCGAGCGCAGGCGCTCCGACGCCTCGACGGCGGCGATCACGGCCTGCGGGTGCGTCATCAGCGCGAACGGGTTGCTCACGACATGGGGACTCTGCATCTCGACCTCCGGCAGGTAACCAACGGTGTGAACGCACTCTAGGCGTGTCGCGGCCCCGCTCGCAGTCGGCGCGCCCCCATACCGGATGTCGGAATTCGTCCGACGTGCAGACGTCACGCGCTGTGGTCGGCGCGACGCCCGACGCGGCTCAGCGCCGCTCGAGCTGCTGCGCGAGCGCGTCGCGCCCGCCGTCACGCGCGAACTGCGCCGCGTCGGCGCCGTGCCGGTTGCGCAGGCCGCGGTCGGCGCCGCGCTGCAGCAGCAGCGCGACCGAGCGCTCGTCGCCGTAGCGCGCCGCCATCATCAGCGGCGTCGTGCCGGTCGGGCTGCGCGCGTCGACCGGTGCGCCGCGGTCGAGCAGCAGCTCGAGCGCCTTCGGCTCGGGGCCGGTGGCCGCGTAGTGCACCGGCGACCAGCCCTCCTGGTGCACGCGCGCCCCACGCCCGAGCAGGCGCTGCATCCACTCGAGGTTGCCGCGCAGCGCGGCCATCATCAGCGGTGTCTCGCCGGCGGCGTTGAAGGCGTCGACGTCGAGCTGCGGGTGCGTCCACAGCGCATCGGCGACCGCCGGTGACGGTTTCTGCAGCGCCAGGAACAGCGCCGGCTGCCCGGCCTCGTTGCGGCTGTTGGGGTCGAAGCCACGCTGCAGCAGGCGCGTGACGGTGCGCGCGTCGTCGCGGTCGAGGGCGCGGAAGAAGTCCTCGTAGGCACCGGCGTGGGCAACAGAAAATCCAATCGCCAGAATGAGATACAAGAAAGACTTCAGACACTGGTCGAACTTCATCTGGACTCCTCGGCGAGCGCCGGCAGGCCGAACAGGCGCTCGAAGTTGGCGCTCGTGACGTGCGCGATGTGCTCGACGCTCACGCCACGTTCGGCCGCCAGCCGCGCCGCGACGTGCGGCACGAGCGACGGATCGTTCGTCTTGCCTCGGTGCGGCACCGGGGCGAGGTACGGGCTGTCGGTTTCGATCAGCAGGCGGTCATCGGGCACCCAGCGCGCGACGGCGCGCAAGTCGTCGGCGTTGCGAAACGTGACGATCCCGGAGAACGACACGTGGAAGCCGAGATCGACCGCAGAGCGCGCGACGGCCTCGGTCTCGGTGAAGCAGTGGAACACGCCGCCCACCGCGTCGCCGCCCTCCTCGCGCAGGATGGCGAGCGTATCGTCGCTCGCGCTGCGGGTGTGGATCACGAGCGGCTTGCCGCTCGCGCGCGCGGCGCGGATATGCACCCGGAAGCGCTCGCGCTGCCACGCCATCTCGGCGACCGTGCGGCTGCCGAGGCGGTAGTAGTCGAGCCCCGTCTCGCCGATGGCCACGACGCGCGGCTGCGAGGCGAGCGCGACGAGGTCGTCGACCGTCGGTTCGCGCACACCCTCGTTGTCGGGGTGGACGCCGGCGCTCGCCCAGAGGTTGCCGTGGCCCAGCGCGAGCTCGTGCACGGTGTCGAACTCCTCGAGCGTCGTGCAGATGCACAACGCACGGTCGACGCGGGCGGCCGCCATCGCGGCCAGGATCGCGTCGATGCGACCGTGCAGCTCGGGAAAGCTCAGGTGGCAGTGGGAATCGACGAACATGGTGCGACGCACAGGCGCGGCGCTCGCCGCGCTCCCGGCGAGGTCAGAGCGTCTGCGTCGGCTTGCTCGACGAGACCATCGTGCCGAGGATCTCCTCGATCTTCAGCTTCAGCGCACGCGTCTTCTCGTCGGTCGGGAAGCGCACGCCGACGCCCTGCGTGCGCCCGCCCGACGCGTTGGCCGGCGTGATCCAGCCGACCTTGCCGGCCACCGGATAGCGCTGAGGGTCGTCGGGCAGCGTCAGCAGCAGGTACACGTCCTCGCCGAGGCGGTACTCGCGCGTCGTCGGCACGAAGATGCCGCCCTCGGCCATGATCGGAATGTACGCCGCGTACAGCGCGCTCTTGTCGC
The DNA here is from genome assembly GCA_025458585.1 of Burkholderiaceae bacterium. GTDB lineage: Bacteria > Pseudomonadota > Gammaproteobacteria > Burkholderiales > Burkholderiaceae_C > Calidifontimicrobium. The sequence continues at coordinate 2,445 of JALOSD010000245.1, forward strand.
GGAACACGAGCTGGATGACGCTCGGGCGCGCGGCGGTCGGCGTCAGCGCCGTGGGGCGGGACGTGGTCTCGCTCATCGTCGTGCCAGTGTAGCGGCGCGTCCGCCGCCCGGGGGCGTCGCGGCGACGCAGCGCCGCCCTTCGGCCACCAGCGCCTCGAACAACAGTGGCGCATTCCACGGATGCTCGTCGTGCCGCGCCGTGCGCACGAGCGTCTTCGCCCACGCCGCGAGCGCCGGCAGCGCCGCACCGACGGGCAGCGACGCCGGCGGAAAATAGCGCGCGCCGGCGCCGGCGGCCTGCAGCATCAGGTCGTGGCAGAGCTTGAGCAGCGCATCGACCACGCGCGCGACGGCGGCACCGGCGAACACGCCGGCGTCGCCGTCGGCGACCGCCTGCGGCACGCGGCGCCAGCGCACCGCGTCGAAGCCCTCCTGCTGGAGCGCGAGCGCCTCCTGCGGCCGTCCGCCGGCGGCGTCGAGCAGCACGGCGGCGTCGGCCACGCCGCGCTCGGCGAGCCACGCCAGCGCAACGTCGCGCGGCGGCAGCGCGAGCGCGACGCGCTGGCAGCGGCTGCGGATCGTCGGCAGCAGCGCCTCCGGGTCGGCGCAGCCGAGCAGCAGGCGCAGCCGCCCGGGCGGCTCCTCGAGCGTCTTCAGCAGCGCGTTGGCCGCGACCGCGTTCATCGCCGACGCCGGGTGGATCAGCAGCACCTTGCCGCGCGCGCGCGAGCTCGTCTGCTGCGCCCACGCGATCGCCTGCCGCACCTCGTCGACGCGGATCTCGCGGCTCGGCTTGGCCTTCGACTTCGCGGTGCTCTCGGCGTCGGCGCCCTCGTCGGCCATGTCCCAGCCGAGCGGCGCGCGCAGCGCGGCGGGCAGCAGCAGGTGCAGGTCGGGGTGGCGGCGCGCGAGCATCGCGCGGCAGCCGGCGCAACGGCCGCACGGGCGGCCCGCGCGCTCCACCGCGGCGTCGTCCTCGCACAGCCACAGCTGCGCCAGCGTCAACGCGAGCTCGAACTGGCCGACGCCCCTGCCGGCGCGCCTGCGCCAGCGCCGGCTCGAGCCACGGCAGCGGCAGGTGGCCGTCGGCGTCGATCACGCCAGGCGCTCCCCGGCGGCGTGGGCGACGCGCGCCCAGACCGCGTCGCGGTCGCCGTCGGCGGCGATGCGCACGAAGCGCTGCGGCGCGGCGGCGGCGCGCGCCGCGTAGCCGTCGCGCACGCGGGTGAAGAAGGCGGCGTCCTGGCGCTCGAAGCGGTCGGGCGCGCGCGCGGCGGCGCGGCGCTCGGCGGCCAGCGCCGGGTCGAGGTCGAACCAG
>JALOSD010000246.1 GCA_025458585.1 Burkholderiaceae bacterium
TCGGGATGCTGTCGATCGCGCCGGCGTAGGCGAGCTTGCCCTGGGCGTCGACGATGTACATGTGCGGGGTCACGCGCGCGCCGTAGGCGCGCCCGACCTTGCCATCGGCGTCCATCAGCGTCGCCGTCGCGGCGGCACCGTGCTGCTGCATCCACTGGCCCATCGCCTGCGGCGTCTTGTAGTCGCGCGAGTCGGTGGCTGTCGAGTTGATCGCGAGCCACACCGCGCCCTGCGCGAGCGCGTCCTTCTGCGTGGCCTGCATGTTCGAGCTGTCGTAGTGCTTGCGCACGAACGGGCAGCCGGGGTTGATCCACTCGAGCACCACCGTCCTGCCCTTGAAGTCGGCGAGCGAGACGGTCTTGCCGTCGACGTCGACGGCGGTGAACGACGGCGCCGGCTGGCCCACGGTGGCGGCAGCGGCAACACCTGCGCAGGCGAGCACAGCGGCTGCGGCGGTGAGCTTCAGGGACTTCGCGATCATCGGCAACTCCTTGATGAAGCGTGAACGAAGGCCCGCTCGCGCGGGCCGTGGACGCCCTCCCTGTCGAATCGTCACCGGGCCGCCCCAGGACGATTCGACCCCCCATGGGGCGGGCCGGGCGCAGCCCGGCCCTTGGGGACGCTTACAGTGACGCGGCGGTCGACGCCGCGATCGCCGTGCGCACCTCCTGCACGGTGAGCAGTTCGCTGAGCAGCTGCGGGGCGGCCGCGCCGGGGCGGTAGATCGCGTACACCGGAATGCCGCTGCGGCCCAGGCGCGCGAGCTCGGCGGTGATCGTGGGGTCGCGCCGCGTCCAGTCGGCGCGCAGCAGCGTGACCTTGTTCAGATCGAAGTCGGCGAGCAGCACCGGGTCGTTCAGCACGGTGCGCTTGTTGAACTGGCAGGTCACGCACCAGGCGGCGGTGAAGTCGACGAACACGGTGCGCCCCTGGGCGTTCAGCTCGGCGACGCGCTGCGGGCTCCACGGCTGCCAGCGCTCGTCGGCCGACGCGGCGCTGAGCGCGACCGGCGCCTCGCGCAGCAGCGGCAGCGCCCACGACGCCGTCAGCGCGAGTACGACGAGCCCGGTGGCGCCGAAGCCCAGCCGCCCCTTGCGCCCCATCCCGACGGTGCCGAAGGCCCAGGCGACGAAGGCCACCGCGACGAGCAGGCCGAGCATCGCCGCCGCGCCGTCGATGCCCGTCTGCTGGCCGAGCACCCACAGCAGCCACACGACGGTGGCGAACATCGGGAACGCCATCACCGACTTGAAGCGCACCATCCAGGCCCCGGGGCGCGGCAGCGCACGCGCGAGCCCCGGCCAGGCGCTCGCCGCGAGGTACGGCAGCGCCATGCCGAGGCCGAGCGCGGCGAAGATCGTGAGCGCCTGCGACGCCGGCAGCGCCGCGGCGGCGCCGAGCGACGCGCCCATGAACGGCGCCGTGCACGGCGACGCGACCGCCACCGCGAGCACGCCGGTCAGCAGCGAGTCGGCCAGCGGATGGCGCGCGCGCAGCGCGGCCAGGTTGCCGGGCAGCACCGAGCCGAACTCGAACACGCCGGCCAGGTTCAATCCGATCAGCGTGAACAGCACCGCCAGTGCGGCGACGAAGCCTGGCGACTGCAGCTGGAAGCCCCAGCCGATCTGCTCGCCGCCGGCGCGCAGCGCGAGCAGCAGGCCGGCCAGCGCGACGAACGACAGCACGACCCCGGCGGTGTACGCGAGCCCCCCGGCGAGCAGCGCGCGGCGGTCGTGCGCGTGCGCGGTGAAGCCGATCACCTTCAGCGACAGCACCGGGAACACGCAGGGCATCAGGTTGAGCAGCGCGCCGCCGACGAGCGCGAGCACCAGCGCGAGCACGAACCCTGGCGGCGCCGCCGAGGGCAACGACACGGGTGCTGCGGCCGGCGCCACCGCCGCCTCGGGCGCCGCCGGCAGGCTGCCGGGCGCCGGCCACGGGCCGGCGACGGCGAACGCGACCTGCACGCCGGCCGCCTCGCCCGGGGACGCGAGCACGGCAACCATGCGCGCGGGGCTCTCGCTGCGCTGGGGCGACAGCGGCACGCGCATCTGCCACGCCGTGCCATCCCAGCGCTGAGTCTGGCGCGCGGCGTTGTCGATCACGCCGGCGAGCTCCGGGAAGAATTGCAGTTCGCGGCCGTGCAGCGCCGGCGGCAGCGCCGCGGCGGTGACGACGAGCGCGCCGCCGTCGACGCGCGCGCTGGCCTGCGCCTCGACCACCTGCGGGCGCGCCGCCCACGCCGCCTCGAAGCGCGCCGCGTGTGCCGAGGTCGCCGCCTGCGCCGGGATGCTGAGCGCGAAGTCACCGCCCTCGGGGATGCACACGTCCTTGCACACGAGCCAGTCGGCGCGCAGCTTGACGTCGAGCGTCGGCGCGGCGAAGCCCTCGGGCACCGTGACGCGCACCGGCAGCAGCAGGCGGCCCTCGTGGCCGAAATTCATCAGCGGGCCGACGGGGAGGCGCTGCGGCGTCGGCCACTCGATCTCGCCGGCGACCACGCCGCCGGGCAGCGTCCACTCGAGCGTCGTCGGCAGGCCGGAGTCGCCCGGGTTCTTCCAGTACGTGTGCCAGTGGGGCGCGTGGTCGATCGCCAGGCCGAGCCACACCGGCTTGCCGGGGGCGACGCCTTCGGGCGCGTGGGCCAGCAGCTCGGCGCGCACCTGCTCGGTCGTGACCACCGAACCGGTGAGCGAGAACGCCATCGCCACGGCGGGCGCGGCGGCGGCGACGACGATGCCGAGCAGGCGGCGCAGGTCGGACATGCGGATTCGAAGAAGCGGCACGGGATCGGTTCCGAAACGGCTTCCAATTATCGGGAGCCCGCCGGCACGATGTCCGCGCCGGCGCGTTGACCTTCGGGCTCGAGCGGGGCTGCGCCGGCCGGGCTTCGGGTTGCCCCTATAATCGACAGGCTTTGCTGCTCGCGAACCGGTTCACGGCACCGTCCCAACCATCAGGCCCCCGATGTCCGAACGGAGTTACCGCTCAGACGCCTGGGCCGATGTGGACGATGCACGCGACGCCGAGGTCGGCAGGCCGCTGACGCGCGAGCAGGCTCGAGCCCTGAGAGAGAAGGACCCGCCGGTGTCTCCGTGGCGGGTGGTCGCGGTGCAGATCGCGACCGGCGCGGTGGTGGCGGCACTGGCGGTGCTGGTCACGGGCCGCGCGGAGGCCGGCTGGTCCGCGCTGTACGGTGCGGCCGTCGTGGTGAAAATTGCGGTTTCGGTGGCCATGTTGATGCTGGCGCCGCAGATCGTGCAGCCGCTGAGCTGGCCTGCGTTGCTGGTCGCTCTGGTGGTGTGCATCAAGGTGTACTGGGTGGCGCTGCTGTGGCGCCGCCGCTGACTGACAACGCGACGGATCAGACCAACATGGCAGCCTCCGGCACCGGCCCCACGCCCGGCGAGTACGTCCAGCACCACTTGCAGCACCTGCAGAACACGAAGCAGGTCGGCCCGGTCGACTTCTCGGTCGTCAACTACGACTCGCTGTTCTTCTCGATCACGCTCGGCGTGCTCGTGTGCTGGGTGCTGTGGCTGGCCGCGCGCAAGGCGACCTCGGGCGTGCCCGGGCGCTTCCAGGCCGCCGTCGAGTTCCTCGTCGAGATGGTCGACTCGCAGGCCAAGGGCATCGTCCACAACGCGCAGAGCCGCAAGTTCGTCGGCCCGCTGGCGCTGACCGTGTTCCTGTGGGTGTTCATGATGAACGCCATGGACCTGCTGCCGGTCGACCTGATCCCGCAGATCTGGCACACCGCCGGGCCGGCGCTCGGGATGAAGGACTACATGCGCGTCGTGCCGACCGCCGACCTGTCGATCACGATGGGCCTGTCGGTGACGGTGCTGCTGATCTGCCTGTACTACAACGTCAAGATCAAGGGCCTCGGCGGCTGGATCCACGAGCTGTTCACGGCGCCGTTCGGCAACCACTTCCTGCTGTGGCCGGTCAACTTCGCGATGCAGATGATCGAGTTCGTCGCCAAGACGGTCTCGCACGGGATGCGTCTGTTCGGCAACCTGTACGCCGGCGAGCTGATCTTCATCCTGATCGCGCTGATGGGCGGTGCCTGGACGCTGTCGGCCACCGGCATCAGCCTGTTCATCGGTCACCTCGTCGCCGGCACCGTCTGGGCGATCTTCCACATCCTGATCATCACGCTGCAGGCGTTCGTGTTCATGATGCTGACGCTGGTCTACATCGGCCAGGCGCACGACCACCATTGAGCGCGGCGCAGCAGTTCCCGCATCCCTCCCCGTTCCGTTCCACCCCCACCCCTCTGTAGGAGTCATCATGGAAGTCATCAGCTTTGTTGCCTTGGCCGCCGGCCTGATCATCGGCCTCGGTGCTGTCGGCGCCTGTATCGGCATCGGCATCATGGGCAGCAAGTACCTCGAATCGGCCGCGCGCCAGCCCGAGCTGATGGGCGAACTGCAGACCAAGATGTTCCTGCTCGCCGGCCTGATCGACGCGGCGTTCATCATCGGCACCGGTATCGCGCTGTGGTTCGCCACCGCCAACCCGTTCCTGGGCCAGATCGCGAACCTGCCCAAGTAATCCGGCTGCGTCTGCGTCGCGCCGTCGTGCCGCCCTGGTGCGCCGGCAACGTCATCAAGTGATCGAGGCCCCGAAGTGAGCATCAACGCTACCCTCATCGCCCAGATGATCGTGTTCCTGATCCTGGTCTGGTTCACGATGAAGTTCGTCTGGCCGCCGATCGTCAAGGCGCTGGACGAGCGGGCACAGAAAGTCGCCGAAGGGCTGTCCGCGGCCGACAAGGCGAAGTCCGAACTGGCGATCGCCAAGAAGCGCGTCGACGAGCAGCTCGCCGCGGCGCGCGACGACGCGGGCAAGCGCCTGGCCGACGCCGAGCGCCTGGCGCAGTCGATGGTCGAGGAGGCCAAGGGCCGCGCGGCTGCCGAGGCGGCGAAGATCATCGCCGCAGCCAAGGCCGAGGCCGAGCAGGAGGCTGCGAAGGCGCGCGAGGTGCTGCGCGAGGACGTCGCCGCGCTCGCCGTCAAGGGCGCCGAGCAGATCCTGCGCCGCGAGATCAACCCCAGCGTGCACGCCGAGTTGCTCGGCCGGCTGAAGGCGGAGCTCTGATCGTGGCCGAGCTGGCAACCATCGCCCGGCCGTACGCGGAAGCGCTGTTCAAGGCTGTGTCGCCGGCCGACGCCGCCGCCGTCGCCGATCAGGTCGGCGCCATCGCGGCGGTCGCCAGCCATCCCCAGCTGCGCGCCTTCGCCGACGACCCGAAGGTCGGCGCCGACCAGGTGTTCGACGTCGTCGTCTCGCTGGTCGCCGAGCCGTGGCTCGGTCCGGCGGCGAAGAACCTGCTGCGCACGATGATCGACAACGGCCGGCTGGCCGCGGTCGGCGAGGTGGCGACGCAGTTCCGCGGGCTCGTCAACGCGAGCAGCGGCGAGTGGGACGCGACGATCCAGAGCGCCTACCCGATCGAGCCGTCGCAGCTCGCCGAGCTCGTCGCCACGCTCGAGCAGCGTTTCGGCCGCAAGCTCAAGCCGCAGGTCCAGCTCGACCCGTCGCTGATCGGCGGCATCCGCGTCGTCGTCGGCGACGAGGTGCTCGACACCTCGGTCAAGGCCCGACTGCAACAAATGAAGGTGGCGCTGACCGCCTGAGGCGTCGGCATCGCACGGAGCAAGCCATGCAACTGAATCCCGCAGAGATTTCCGAACTCATCAAGAGCCGCATCGAGGGCCTCGGCGCCACGACGGACATCCGCAACCAGGGCAGCGTGGTCTCGGTGACCGACGGCATCTGCCGCGTCCACGGCCTGAGCGACGCGATGCAGGGCGAGATGCTCGAATTCCCGCCGGCGCCGGACGGCACGCCGACCTTCGGCCTGGCGCTGAACCTCGAGCGCGACTCCGTCGGCTCGGTCATCCTGGGCCAGTACGAGCACATCTCCGAAGGCGACACCGTCAAGTGCACGGGCCGCATCCTGGACGTGCCCGTCGGCCCCGAGCTGATCGGCCGCGTCGTCAACGCGCTCGGCCAGCCGATCGACGGCAAGGGCCCGATCAACGCCAAGATGACCGACGTCATCGAGAAGAAGGTCGCGCCGGGCGTGATCGCGCGCCAGAGCGTCGGCCAGCCGGTGCAGACCGGCCTGAAGTCGATCGACTCGATGGTGCCGATCGGCCGCGGCCAGCGCGAGCTGATCATCGGCGACCGCCAGACCGGCAAGA
>JALOSD010000247.1 GCA_025458585.1 Burkholderiaceae bacterium
TACGGCGGGCTGGTCGCGGTGCAGTCGCTGTGGGCCGGGCCGTGGCTGACCGACGTCGCCGGGCGCAGCCCGGCCGAGGCGGCGCGCGGGCTGTTCGCGATCAACCTGTCGATGCTGTTCGCCTTCCTCGGCTGGGGCGTGGTGATGCCGCGCCTGGTCGCGCGGGGCTGGACCGCGCAGCGCCTGATCGCGCTCGGCGTGCCGTTCAGCCTCGTCGTGCTCGTCGCGCTGATCGTCGCCGGGCCGCGCGCCGGTGCGGCAGGCTGGGCGCTGTGGTGCGTGTCCTGCACCTTCGTCTCGCTGGCGCAGCCGGCGGTGGGCCAGGCGTTCGACAGTGCCCGCGCCGGGCGTGCGCTGTCGGCCTACAACCTCGTCATCTTCGGCGGCGTGTTCTGCGTCCAGTGGGGCGTCGGGGTGCTCATCGACGCGCTCGCCGCGGCGGGCTGGGGCCGCGTGGCCGCGTTCCAGGCCGCCTTCGCCGTGTTCGCGGCCGCCAGTGCCGCGTCTTACCTGTGGTTTCTGTGGTACGGCGACCGCGCGCCGTCGGCGCAGCGTGCGGCGTCGACGCGCTGACTGCGCATAATCGCGCCTCCCATGGTCGCGCTGTTGATCGTTGCCCATGCGCCGCTCGCCTCGGCGCTCGCTGCCGTGGCGCGCCACACCGGGCTCAACCCCGACGCCGTGATCGAAGTCTTCGACGTGCCGGCGGCGATGAACCGCCTCGACGACATCCGCGACCACGTCAATGCACGGCTGCAGCGCATGCAGCAGCCGCAGGTGCTGGTGCTGACCGACGTTTTCGCCGCGACGCCGTGCAACGCGTGCCTGCTGGCCGCCGACGGCGTCAACGTGCGCGTCGTCAGCGGCGTCAACGTGCCGATGCTGTGGAAGGTCGTCAGCCACATCCGCGAACCACTCGACCGGCTCGTCGACGCCGCGGTGTCGGCTGGCCAGCAGGGCGTGATGCAGCTGTCGACGCCGCCGCCACAGGAGCAGGCGCGGCGCGTCCCCCGTCATGATCCGAACCACCCTCACGATCAGCAATAGGCTCGGGCTGCACGCGCGCGCCTCGGCCAAGCTGACGAAGCTCGCGGGCGGCTTCTCCAGCGACATTCACCTCGCACGCAACGGCCGCCGCGTGAATGCGAAGAGCATCATGGGCGTCATGATGCTGGCGGCCGGTCCGGGCGCCGAGGTCGAGCTCGAGGCCGACGGCGCCGACGAGGCCGACGCCGTCACGGCGATCCGCGCGCTCGTCGACGACCGGTTCGGCGAAGGCGACTGACGCGCGCCCGTCGCCGCGGCGGCGACGTCGACGGGGCGCGTGCGGTGGCCGAGGGCGCCGCAGCGCCCCGGTGGCCGCATGCGCTGCTACATTGACCCCATGAGCATCCAGATGTTCGGCCTTCCCGTGTCGCGCGGCGTCGCGATCGGGCGCGCGGTGCTCGTGGCGTCGAGCCGGGTCGACGTCGCGCACTACTTCGTCGCCCCGCAGGAGACGGGGCGCGAGGTCGAGCGCCTGCGCCGAGCGCGCGACGCCGTGGCGCACGAGCTGTCGCTGCTGCAGCGCGAACTGCCGGCCGACGCACCGCCCGAGCTCTCGGCGCTGCTCGACGTCCACCTGATGCTGCTGCACGACGACAGCCTGACCGAGCCGACGAAGCACTGGATCGTCGAGCGCCACTACAACGCCGAGTGGGCACTGTCGGCGCAGCTCGAGGTGGTGGCGCGCCAGTTCGACGAGATGGAGGACGCCTACCTGCGCGAGCGCAAGGCCGACCTCGAGCAGGTGACGGAACGCCTGCTGCGCGCGCTCGCGCGCGAGGCGGGCGACGCGCCGGCGGCGACGGCCGGCCTCGCGCGCGACTTCGCCGGCGAGGACCCGCTCGTGCTCGTCTCGGGAGACATCGCGCCGGCCGACCTGATGCAGTTCCGCCACGGCGTCTTCACCGGCTTCGTGACCGACGTCGGTGGCAAGACGTCGCACACGGCGATCGTCGCGCGCAGCATGGACATCCCGGCGGTGGTCGGTGCCCGCGAGGCGAGCCGCGTGATACGGCAGGACGACTGGCTCGTGATCGACGGCGACGCCGGCGTCGTGATCGTCAACCCCTCGGCAATCGTGCTCGAGGAGTACCGCTTCCGCCAGCGGCAGATCGAGCTCGAGCGCGCGCGGTTGCACCGTCTGCGTTTCACGCCGTCGGTCACCCTCGACGGCGAGGCGGTGGAGCTGCTCGCCAACATCGAGCTGCCATCCGACGCGCGCGTCGCCCTCGACGCGGGATCCGTCGGCGTCGGCCTGTTCCGCAGCGAGTTCCTGTTCATGAACCGCGGCGGCGAACTGCCCGGCGAGGACGAGCAGTACGAGGCCTACCGCGCGGCCGTGCAGGCGATGGGCGGCCTGCCGGTGACGATCCGCACGGTGGACGTCGGCGCCGACAAGCCGCTCGACCGCATGTCGGTGCAGGAGCTGCGACACGAGCACGCGCTGAATCCGGCGCTCGGCCGGCGTGCGATCCGCTGGAGCCTGGCCGAACCGGCGATGTTCCGCCAGCAGATCCGGGCCATCCTGCGCGCCAGCGCGCACGGCAAGGTGCGCATGCTGGTGCCGATGGTGATGCACCCGCGCGAAATCCGGCAGACGCTGGAGCTCGTCGCACGCGCGAAGCAGCAGCTCGCGGACGCCGGGCGGCCCTTCACCGACATCGAGGTCGGCGCCATGATCGAAGTGCCCGCGGCGGCGCTGCTGCTGCCGGCGATCCTGGCGCTCGTCGACTTCGTCTCGATCGGCACCAACGACCTGATCCAGTACACGCTCGCGATCGACCGCGCCGACGAGCGCATCGCCTCGCTCTACGATCCCGGGCACCCCGCGGTGCTGCGGCTGATCGCGGACACGATCGTGACGGCACGACGGGCCGGCAAGTCGGTGTGCGTGTGTGGGGAGATGGCCGGCGACCCGACGTACGCCGAGCTGCTGCTCGCGATGGGGCTGCGCAGCTTCTCGATGCACCCGGCGCAGATCCCGGCGATCAAGCAGCGCATTTTGCGCGCCGACACGCGCCGCCTGCAGCCGCTGCTCGAGACCGCGCTGGCGAGCGAGGACCCCGCCCAGGTCTGGGCGCAGCTGCTGTCCGCGTAGGCAGGCGCGGCGTAACTGCCGTTGCCGGCGCATCGCCGTGCGCACGCGTGGCGCTGGGGCCT
>JALOSD010000248.1 GCA_025458585.1 Burkholderiaceae bacterium
AGCGCGCGCACGCTGAACTGCGCGCCGCCCCACTCCGTCGTGTCGCCGACCACCGCCGGGCGGCCGAGCCGCCACTCGAGCCACGCGGCGAGGTCGCGCGGCCCCTCCTGGGGCACCGGCAGGCCGTAGAACGCGCACAGGTCCGCGAGCGGCGCGCCGCCGTCGAGCACGAAGTCGCCGAACAGGGCCCGGTGCGCCGGCTCGTCGGCGACGTCGGGCAGGTTGACGCCGAAACGCTGGGCGGCCCAGCGCATCGTCGTGCCCTGCAGCACGAGCGACGCGAGCACGACGACGAAGGCGACGTCGAACAGCAGCCGCGCGTACGGCACGCCGGCGACGACCGGAAACACCGCGAGCACGATCGGCACCGCGCCGCGCAGCCCGACCCACGAGACGAACGCGATCTCGCCGCGTGCGAAGCGCAGCGGCGCCAGGCACATCCACACCGCCAGCGGGCGCGCCACCAGCATCAGCACGGCGGCCACCGCGAGCGCCGGCCACAGGTTGACGACGAGCCGCGTCGGCGTCACGAGCAGCCCGAGCAGCAGGAACATCGCCGCCTGCGCGAGCCAGGCGTAACCGTCCATCGCCGCCAGCGCGTTGACGACGAGCGCCTCGGCGCGCTGGCGCAGCACGAGCCCGTAGAGGTAGACGGCCAGAAAGCCCGAGCCGCCGAGCGCCGCCGCCCCGGCGAACACGGCGACACCCGACGACAGCAGCAGCAGCGCCGCCACCGCCTCCTGGTCGCGTGCGAGCGGCAGGCGCCGCAGCCCCTCGGCGAGCACCCAGCCGACCGCCAGCCCGACGACGAGGCCCCAGCCCGCCTGCTGCGCGAACAGGAGCGCGAACCCGGCCGCGCCGCTGCCGCCGGGCGTGGTGATCCACGCGATCAGCATCAGCGTCAGGAAAACCGCCATCGGGTCGTTCAGCCCCGACTCGATCTCGAGCGTCGCCGCCATCCGCTCGCTCAGGCGCAGCGCCGCGGTGCGCATCAGCGAGAACACCGCCGCCGCGTCGGTCGAGCCGACGATCGCGCCGGCGAGCAGGCCGAGCCGCCAGTCGACGTCGAGCAGCCACATCGCCGCGGCGCCCGTGACCGCGGCGGTGACGACGACGCCCACCGTGGCCAGCAGCACCGCGGGCTTGAGCCCGGTGCGGAACGTGCCGAGCACGGTTCGCAGCCCGCCGTCGAGCAGGATCACGGCCAGCGCCGCGTTGCCGACCCAGAACATGAGCCGGAAGTCGCCGAACGCGACCCCGCCCGGCCCGTCCTCGCCGGCGAGCATGCCGGCGACGAGGAACACGAGCAGGAACGAGAACCCCACGCGCGCCGAGAACAGCCCGGCGAGCACGCTGACGAAGATCAGCGTGCCGGCGGTGAACAGCGTGAGGTAGACGATGTCCATGGCCCGCTACGACAACGCACCGGCGCCGACGATCCAGCCCTCGACCGGGTCGACGTCGGGCGGCAGGCCGTGGCCGGGCCGGCGCGACGCCCACGCCGCCTGCGCGAGGCACAGCACGGCGTCGAGCCGGTCGCCCGACGCGTCGGCGGCGAGCGCGTCGCGCTGCGCGTGGCCGAGCTTCAGGCGCAGGCCGAGCGGCGTGCGGCCCTGCTCGAGGGCCTCCACGAGGTCCTTGCGCGCGATCAGCGTGTCGTCGTGATCGCGGTTCTTGTACGAGCGCCGGCCGATCAGCGCGTGCGCGAGCCAGCCGGGGTAGCCCTCGAGCGCGACGCGCGACGCGTCGCCGTCGACGAGCGCCGGGACCGCGAGGCCGGCCGCGACGAGGCGCGCGAAGCCCTCGTAGTACATGAAGCCCACCGGCACGTAGCGCGTCTGCAGCGGGCTCGACGACGACACGCCCGGCAGCGCGGTGTCGGTGCGGCGGTGCACGAGCCGCTGCCCTTGCGGCCGCGCGTTGCCCCACGCGTCGACGAGGGCGCGAAACGCCATGCGCGTCGGGCAGCGGCGGTGCAGCTCGGCGATCACGGCACGCGCGTCGGCGCCGAGCGCCTGCGCGTTGACGAACGCGCGCGGCAGCCCGAACGGGAAGTCGAACGCACCGAGCCAAGGCCCCGGCTCGGCGAGCAGCGCCTCGAAGCCGGCCAGCGTGTCGATCGCCTGCAACGCCTGCAGGCGCAGCACGTCGCCGGCGAGCACGCCGCGGGCGACGACGATCGGCTTGCGCCGCGACGGTGCGCAGGTGAAGTCGACGCCCAGCAGCGTCGGGGGGGCAGCGGGATTGGACACGCGACGATTGTCGGGGCGCCCCGCCCGCGGCCGGCGCGCGGGGCCAAGCGCGACGCTTGGCAGGCACGGCAGGGCGTCGGCCGGCCGGCCGGCTACAGTGCGCGCGATGGGCGCGAACCCGATCCTGGTCGAGGCGCTGCGCGGCGGGCACGTGGAATCCCGGCACCGCGGCGCGGTCGCCGTCATCGACGCCGACGGCCGCGTCGTCGCTGCGCTCGGCGACGTCGAGCGGCCCGTGTTCCCGCGCTCGGCCGTCAAGCTGCTGCAGGCGCTGCCGCTGGTGGCCAGCGGCGCGGCCGACCGCTTCGGCCTCGCCGACGACGAGCTCGCGCTCGCCTGCGCGTCGCACAACGGCGAGCCGGCCCACGTCGCCGCGGCGCGATCGATGCTCGCGAAGTGCGGACTCGACGCCGACGTGCTCGAGTGCGGCGCGCACTGGCCGACCCGCGACACGGTGCAACGCGCGATGGCCGCCGCCGGCGAGACGCCGGGTGCGCTGCACAACAACTGCTCGGGCAAGCACGCCGGCTTCGTCTGCCTCGGCTGCCTGCTCGCCGCCGCGCGCGGCGACGACCCGCGCGCCTTCGTGCGCGGCTACGTCCGGCCCGACCACCCGGTGATGCGCGAGGTCACGGCGGCGCTGCAGGCCGCGACCGGCTTCGACCCCGCGACGGCGCCGTGCGGCACCGACGGCTGCTCGATCCCGACCTGGGGCATCGCGCTGCGACGGCTCGCGCTCGGCTTCGCCCGCGTCGCCACCGGCCACGGGCTGTCGGCGGCGCACGCCGCTGCCGCGCGCCGGCTGCGCCGCGCGGTGGCCGCCGCGCCGTTCATGGTCGGCGGCACCGACCGCTTCGACACCCGCGTGATGCAGCGCCTGGGCGAGCGCGTGTGCTGCAAGGTCGGCGCCGAGGGCGTCTACGGCGCCGCGCTGCCCGAGCTCGGGCTGCGGCGCGCGCGGCCGAGGTCGCGATGGCGGCGGTGATCGAGGCGTTGGTGCGGCTCGACGACGACGAACGCGCGTTCGTGCACGGCCTCGCCGACGTGACGCTTCGCAACTGGAACGGGATCGAGGTCGGCCGGCTGCGCGTCGCCGCGGGGCTGCGCGACGCGCTCGGCAGCGCTCACGGCTGACCGGCGCGGCGTCTCGAGAAAACGCCGGGCCGCCCCAAGTTTTCTCGACCCCCACGGGGGCGGGCGGGGCGCAGCCCGGCCCTGGGGGCGCTCTCAGAACACCCCCGAGAAAACGCCGAGCCGCCCCAAGTTTTCTCGACCCCCGCGGGGGTCGGGCGGGGCGCAGCCCGGCCCTGGCGGCGCTCAGAACACCCCGAGCACCAGCCCCGTCGCCATCGCCGCCCCGAGCTCGGCGCAGCGCGCGAGGTCGGCCTCGCCGAGACGCTTCGGCGCCAGGATCGCCTCGGGCGTCTGCGCGTGTGTGCACACGATCAGCGGCTCGGCGACGCGGCGCAGCCGCCAGCCGGTGGCGATGCGCTCGACCTGCCGCGCGGCGTTGGCGCCGTCGCTGCCGGCGCAC
>JALOSD010000249.1 GCA_025458585.1 Burkholderiaceae bacterium
GCGGTGCTCGGCCTCGGCGACATCGGCCCGCTCGCCGGCAAGCCGGTGATGGAAGGCAAGGGCTGCCTGTTCAAGAAGTTCGCCGGCATCGACGTGTTCGACATCGAGCTCGCCGAGAAGGACCCCGACAAGCTGGTCGAGATCATCGCCGCGCTCGAGCCGACGCTCGGCGGCGTCAACCTCGAGGACATCAAGGCGCCGGAGTGCTTCGTCGTCGAGCGCAAGCTGCGCGAGCGCATGAAGATCCCGGTCTTCCACGACGACCAGCACGGCACCGCGATCATCTCGGGCGCCGCGGGCGCGAGCACGTCTTCGTCGTCGACAGCAAGGGCGTGATCCAGTCCGAGCGCGACGACGCGCGGGCCGGCCGTCTCGACGAGACGAAGCAGCGCTACTGCCAGGTGACGTCGGCGCGCACGCTCGCCGACGTCGTGCAGGGCGCCGACGTCTTCCTGGGCTGCTCGACCGCTGGCGTGCTGACGCCCGAGATGGTCGCGACGATGGCGCCGCGGCCGATCATCCTCGCGCTCGCGAACCCCGAGCCCGAGATCCGCCCCGAGCTCGCGAAGCAGGCGCGCCCCGACTGCATCGTGGCCACCGGCCGTTCGGACTATCCGAACCAGGTCAACAACGTGCTGTGCTTCCCCTACATCTTCCGTGGCGCGCTCGACTGCGGCGCGACGAAGATCACGGAGGCGATGAAGCTCGCCTGCGTGCGCGAGATCGCCGCCCTCGCGAAGGCCGAGATCAGCGACGAGGTCGCCGGCGCCTACGCTGGGCAGGAGCTCAAGTTCGGCCCCGACTACCTGATCCCGAAGCCGTTCGACGCGCGGCTGATCCTGCGCATCGCGCCGGCGGTGGCGCAGGCCGCGGCCGAGTCGGGCGTGGCCACGCGGCCGATCGCCGACCTCGATGCCTACCGCCAGTCGCTCACCCGCTTCGTCTACCAGACCGGCATGGTGATGCGGCCGGTGTTCGCCGTCGCCAAGGCCCGACCGGCACGCGTCGTGTACGCCGACGGCGAGGACGAGCGCGTGCTGCGCGCGCTGCAGGTCGTCAAGGACGAGGCGCTCGCCACCCCGCACCTCGTCGGCCGCCCGGCGGTGATCGACATGCGCATCGAGCGCGCCGGCCTGCGCCTCAAGCGCGGCGTCGACTTCGAGGTGACCGACCCCGAGAACGACCCGCGTTTTCGCGAGTACTGGGAGGCGTACCACGCGCGCATGGGCCGCGAGGGCGTCACGCCCGAGATGGCCAAGGCGGCGGTGCGGCGCTCGCACACGCTGATCGCGTCGATCATGCTCGAGCGCGGCGAGGCCGACGCGATGCTCACCGGGCTGGTGGGCCGCTTCGACGCCCACCTCGAGCACGTGCGCGACGTCATCGGCCTCGCCCCCGGCGCGAAGACGTTCGCGGCGATGAACGCGCTGATGCTCGAAGGGCGCACGCTGTTCATCACCGACACCTTCGTCAACGACGAGCCCGACGCCGAGCAGCTCGCCGAGATCGCGCTGATGGCCGCCGAGGAGGTGCGCCGCTTCGGCCTGCCGCCCAAGGTCGCGTTCCTGTCGCACTCGATGTACGGCTCGTCGAAGCGCGCGTCGGCGCGGCGCATGCGCGAGGCGGCCGAGCGCTTCAAGCGGCGCGCACCGGAGATCGCGTGCGACGGCGAGATGCACGGCGACGCCGCGCTCGACCCCGAGATCCGCCTGCGCTTCCTGCTCGCCGGCTCGTCGCTCGACGGCGAGGCGAACCTGCTCGTGCTGCCGAACCTCGACGCCGCGAACATCCTGTTCAACGTGCTGAAGACCACCAGCGGCCACGGCGTCACCGTCGGCCCGATCCTGCTCGGCGCGGCCAAGCCGGTGCACATCCTGACGCCGTCGTCGACGATGCGCCGCGTCGTCAACATGACCGCGCTCGCGGTGGCCGACGCCGCCGCCGCGCGCTGACCGTCCGCCGACGCCTCGCCGTACCGGAGATCTCGATGCCCCGCCAGACCAAGATCGTCGCCACCCTCGGGCCCGCGACCTCGTCGGCCGAGATGATCGAGCGGCTGATCGCCGCCGGCGTCGACGTCGTGCGCCTGAACTTCTCGCACGGCAGCGCCGAGGACCACGTCGAGCGCGCGCAGGTCGTGCGCGACGCGGCGCAGCGCGTCGGCAAGGCGGTGGCGATCATGGTCGACCTGCAGGGGCCGAAGATCCGAGTCGGCCGCTTCGAGGGCGGGCAGGTGGTGCTCGAGCCCGGCCAGCCGTTCGTGCTCGACGCCGCGTGGGACCAGCTCGGCAACGCCGAGCGCGTGGGGCTCGACTACAAGGAGCTGCCGCGCGACGTGCGCCCGGGCGACGTGCTGCTGCTCAACGACGGCCTGCTCGTGCTCGACGTCGAGGCGGTGCGCGGCGAGGCGGTGCACACGCGCGTGCGCGTCGGCGGCGTGCTCGCCAACAGCAAGGGCATCAACAAGCAGGGCGGCGGGCTCACGGCCCCGGCGCTGACGGCGAAGGACATCCAGGACATCAAGACCGCGATGTCGTTCCAGGCCGACTACCTCGCCGTCAGCTTCCCGAAGAGCGCGATCGACATGGAGATGGCGCGCCAGCTCGCGAACGTGGCCGGCGAGCCGTGGCGCCACCGACCGGGGCTGATCGCGAAGATCGAGCGCAGCGAGGCGATCCCGCATCTCGAGGCGATCGTCAAGGCGAGCGACGGCATCATGGTCGCGCGCGGCGACCTCGCGATCGAGGTCGGCAACGCAGCGGTGCCGGCGCTGCAAAAGCGCATGATCAAGACCGCGCGTGCGCTCGACAAGGTCGTCATCACGGCGACGCAGATGATGGAGAGCATGATCGTCAACCCGGTGCCCACGCGCGCCGAGGTGAGCGACGTGGCCAACGCGGTGCTCGACGGGACGGATGCCGTGATGCTCAGCGCCGAGACCGCGACCGGCCGGTACCCGGTCGAGACGGTGGTGGCGATGGCGTCGATCTGCGAAGCCGCCGAGCACGCCGAGGACGACCTGCTCGACAGCGCCGAGTTCGCGACGCGCCACTTCGGCCGCATCGACCAGAGCATCGCGATGGGCGCGCTCTTCACCGCCTACCACCTCGGCTGCAAGGCGATCCTCGCGCTCACCGAGAGCGGCTCGACGGCGCTGTGGATGAGCCGCTACCGCATCAAGACGCCGATCTACGGCATGACGACGCAGCCGCGCACGCAGCGCCGCATGGCGCTGTACCGCAACGTGCGACCGATGCTGATGCCGGTGCACGACGAGCGCGACGAGGCGCTGCACGAGGCCGAGGCGCTGCTCGTCGACGGCGGCGTGCTCAAGCCCGGCGACACCTACGCGATCACCTGCGGCGAGCCGATGGGCTACCCCGGCGGCACGAACATGCTGAAGGTCTGCCGCGTGCCCTGAGGTCGTCGGGGGCTCGGGGCGCTCAGATCCGGTACCGCTGCGCCAGCACGTTCTGCAGCGTCTGCACCACGCCGAAGGCGTCCTTCAGCTGGTCGCGCTCGAAGTTCGACAGCTCCTCGAGGCGCAGGTAGTTGTCGGGCTCGACCCCGGCGGCGATCTGTCTCGACTGGTGGCGGATGCGCAGCGTGCCGAGGAACTCGAACGCGTCGCGCAGGTCGCGCGCGCTGTCGTCGCTGATCTCGCGGCTCTCGCCGGCCACGAGCAGGCGGTCGTGCGTGTTGACCGCCTCGTGGCCGCCGGCGAGTGCGTAGACGCGCGCGAGGTCGACGATCGGCACGATGCCGCTGTGCTTGAGGTCCACGGTGCCGCGGTGCTCGCCCGAGCGGATCACCGAGATGCCGCGGAACAGGCCGATCGGCGGGCGGTGCGTCAGCGCGTTGCCGACCATGTAGGCGAGGAAGATGCGGTTGCCCTGCGTGTGCTGCAGCACGTCGCGCCGCAGGTCGTCGAGCAGCTCGGCGCGGCCGTGGATGCAGCGCAGGTCGAAGAAGACGCAGGTGAGCATCAGCGCCTTCGGCTCGGGCTCGTCGGTCCAGCGGTGGAAGTACTCGCGCCAGCGCCGCTGCGGCTGGCGCCACTGCGCCGTCTTGGCCATCATCTCGCCGGGGCAGTAGACGTAGCCGCACGCATTCAGGCCGTCGTTGACGATGTTCGCGAGCGCCTCGAAGTACGCGCCGTGCACGGCCTCGTCGTAGCGGTCGTCGAGCACCATGCAGTTGTCCTGGTCGCTCCTGGCCGTCTGCTCGCTGCGCGCCTGCGAACCGGCGGCGACCCACGCGTAGTCGACCGGCGGCGGGCCGAGCTTCGCCTCGGCGAGCTGCAGCAGGCGCACCGTCAGCGCGTCGGTGATCGCGGTGACGATGTGGCCGGTGGTGTAGGCGCTCGCCTGCGCGGCGGCGAGGCTGCGCTGCAGCGTCTTGACCTTCGCCGCCGCGGCGACGAGGCCCTCGACGGTGGACTGCTTGTGGATGTCGCCGACCAGGTACACCGCCGACGTGCTGTGCTGCTCGGTCACGTCGGTGGCGGTGATCATGCCGACGACGCGCTGGCCGTCGAGCACCGGCACGTGGTGGATGTTGTGGCGCGCCATCAGCAGCAGCGCGTCGAACGCCGGGCGCGAGACGTCGATCGCCAGCGGCGCGACGGTGGCGATCTCGAGCACCGGCGCCTGCGGATCGACGCCCGCGGCGAGCGCGCGGTTGCGCAGGTCGCGGTCGGTGACCAGTCCGAACAGGTGGTCGCGCTCGACGAGCAGCACCGACGACACGCGCTGGTCGCGCATGAGCTGCGCCGCTTCGCGGATCGGCGTCGTCGGCGGCAGCGTGACCGGCGGGCGCTTGAGCAGCGCGCGCACCGGCGTGCTCATCAGGTTCAGGTGCGGGTCGGCGCCGCGCGCGGCGTCGCCATCGACGGCCGGCGCGGCGAGGAAGAAGCCGAGCAGCGGGTGCCCGGCGCACCAGGCCTCCAGCTCGGCGGCCGGCAGGAACGCCACCGTCGCGTCGCCGTCGGCGGTGGCCGACCACGCCATCGCGCCGCTGCGCGGCGCGGCACCGGCGCCGAACAGGTCGCCGGGCATCGCGGCCACGTCGACGTCGTGCATCGTGTCGTGCAGCGTCACGCGGCCGGCCACGACGAGCGCGAGGCGCTCGGGCAGCGTGCCGGGGGCGGCGATCACGTCGTCGCTGACGAAGGCCTGCAGCGCGAACTGCGCGGCGAGGCGCTCGCGCTCGGCCGCCGGGAGGCGGCCGAACACGGCGTGGCCGGTCAGCGCGTGAAGGAGCGTCGGCGGTGGGGCGGGAGGGTTCATCGTGCAGGCGTGAAGATCGAGCGCGGCGGGCGAGCGGGGCGGCACGCCGCCGCGATCAACGCTGGGTGGCCAGATGGTCGCGCACCTCGGTGACATGGTCGCCGACGCTGGCGACCGCGGCGCGCAACTCGGCTTCGGCGCAGCCGAGCTCGCGGCACCAGTAGGCGACCTCGACCGGATCCATCGCGTTGATGCGGCCGGGATCGAGGGGGCTGAAATCGCTCGGGCTGTCGGGCATGGCGGGCCTGCGGTGCAGCCGCGAGGGCGGCCGTCGCGGCCAGCGTACCGCATCTCGGGCCGCGTCCCGGGCGGGCAATCTTGATCGGCGTCAAAGGTCGGCACGACGCCGCCGCGCCCGCAGCGGCGCTTGCGGCACCTCAAGGCCGAGGGGGCACGAGCGCGTAGAGTGCGCAGCGTACCGGCGGCGGGACGCCGGAAGGCAGGAGGATTGGTCCATGTTCAAACGCATCCTGGTGCCGGTCGACGGCAGCGAGTTGTCGGACCGCGCCGCGCAGGCCAGCCTGGCGCTCGCCAAGCCGCTCGGCGCGACCGTCGTCGGCTACGTCGCCGAGCCGATGCCGCAGCTGCCGGCGGTCGGACGCCCGCCGTCGATCGTCGCGCGCGAGAACGAGCTGCACGACCAGCGCATCGCGGCGCACGCGCGCAAGGTGCTCGACCAGTTCGAGCAGTTCGCCAAGGCTGCCGGCGTGCCGTTCGAGGGCCACTTCGAGCAGGCGCCGCTCGTCGACCAGGCCATCGTCGACGCCGCCGAGGCGAAGGGCTGCGACCTGATCCTGATGGTCACCCACGGTCGCGGTGCGTTCGGCGAGTTCCTGTTCGGCTCGCACACGAAGGCCGTGCTGGCCCGCAGCAAGCTGCCGCTGCTCGTGCTGCACTGAGGGTGACGCCGTGACGCGCTGGATGGCGATGACCTGCGACGCCCCCGGGCGGCCGCTGCAGCAGGTCTGGCGCGAGGCGCTGCCTCGGCCCGGCCCCGGGCAGGTGCGCCTGCACGTGCGCGCCTGCGGCGTCTGCCGCACCGACCTGCACCTCGTCGACGGCGACCTCGCGCATCCGGGGCGCCCCGTCGTGCCGGGTCACGAGATCGTCGGCCGCGTGGCCGAGCT
>JALOSD010000250.1 GCA_025458585.1 Burkholderiaceae bacterium
CACGACTACGACCTGACCTCGGGCGCCGAGGACCTGCTGCGCCTGATCGGTCGCCACAAGCTCGCCGCCGACGTCAAGCCCGAGATCACGACGAGCATGATCGAGCTGTCGACGGGCGTGTGCGAGCGCCACCCGCAGGTCATCGAGCAGCTGCTCGAGGTGCGCGACGCGCTCGTCGAGTGCGCCGAGCAGCAGAACCTGCGCCTGTGCGGCGGCGGCACGCACGCGTTCCAGGACTGGAGCCGCCGGCGCATCTACGACACGCCGCGCTTCCACCACGTGTCGCAGCTCTACGGCTATCTCTCCAAGCAGTTCACGGTGTTCGGCCAGCACGTGCACATCGGCTGCCCGAGCCCCGACCAGGCGCTGTGGCTGCTGCACGCGATGAGCCGTTTCGTGCCGCACGTGATCGCGCTGTCGGCGTCGTCGCCGTACGTGCAGGGCAGCGACACCGGCTTCCACTCGGCGCGGCTGAACTCGGTGTTCGCGTTCCCGATGTCGGGCCGCGCGCCGTTCGAGCTGACGTGGGACGACTTCGAGATCTACTTCGGCAAGATGACGCACACCGGCGTCGTCGAGTCGATGAAGGACTTCTACTGGGACATCCGGCCGAAGCCCGAATTCGGCACGATCGAGGTGCGCGTGATGGACACGCCGCTGACGGTCGAGCGCGCGGCGGCGATCGCCGCCTACCTGCAGTGCGTCGCGCGCTGGCTGCTGCTCGAGCGCCCGTTCGAGCCGCAGGAGGACGACTACCTCGTCTACACCTACAACCGCTTCCAGGCCTGCCGCTTCGGCCTCGACGGCGAGGTCGTCGACCCGACGACGGCCGAGCACGAGACGCTGCGCACGCTGATCGCGAAGACGCTGCGCGACGTCGAGATGCACGCGATCGAACTGCGCGCCGAACGCGGCCTCGCGCTGATCCGCGACCAGCTCGCGCGCCACCAGGGCACCGACGCCGACTGGCTGCGCGGCATCCAGGCGCAGGAACACTACCTGCCCGAAGTCGTGCGGCGGCAGTGCCTGCGGTTCGAGGGGCGGGAGGGGTGATGCCGGAAGGAGCCCGGAAAGACCCTCTTGCCTGCTTGCTTGCGTTGAGCAGCCGCCGAGGACGTTCATAAGATCCGCCGCGGCCCGCGGCAGTGCTGCTGCAAGGGGTGCGGTGGCTGCGTCGGGTATGGAGGACGCGATGAAGCTTGGTAGGTGGACGGCCCGGGCGGCGGGCGTGGTGGTCCTGACGGCGGCGGCGGGTGTGGTTGTCGCGCAGGAGGACAGCTGGCCGCCGGAGCGGATCAAGAGCGAGTGGGTCGGCAAGAAGGTGTTCAGCCGCGCGGCGAATGGTCAGCTGGCCGATTTCTGGCTCAAGGAAGACGGTAGCGCCGAGGTTGCTTTGTCCAGCGGCTTCTCCGACACCGGGCAGTGGCGACTCTCGGACACGGGTTACTGCGCGAAGTGGCAGAAGATCCGCGGTGGTGAGGAACGTTGCTTCACCGTCCGCAACCGCATGGGCCAGGTGCAAGTCTTCAACCCTGACGGATCCGTGAACGCCACGATCATCCGGGTGCAGTGATCGTCGGGGCGTGGGTGTGAGCAGGTCGTGGCGGCAGGGCGACGGCGGCGCCTGCGCGCTCCGGCCCACGCTCGCGCTTCACCGTCGCGCCCTGCACCGGGCGTTGCGGTCAGCACCGCTTGGAGCCTGACGAGGTTGGGGCGAGCGGGAATCGTGCCTGCGCCCGCAGGCGCCGTCGTCGCTCTGCGGTCCACCGTCGTAGGTAGACCTAGCCTCGGCCGTGCTCCTGCATTCGCACGGCGCGTGGCCCGGGCGTGCGGGCGCGGGCCTGATCCGCGCTTGCCCCCACCGGGGCACGAGGACATGCTGACGACGGCACTACGGGCCGCAGTCTGCCGACGATGATGCGCGAGCCTGGGCCGTGGCACGTACACCCGGGCCACGCGCCACACTCGACTCTTCGCAGGGGGCCTTGCCAAGCAGCGTGGGCGGGCGCAGACCGTTCCTGCCGAGCGTCACACGTGCGGCCCGTCAGTCGCCAATCAGATGCAGCACCACATGCCGCACGTGCGGCTGCCGCCGGTGCTCGTAGACGTAGATCGCCTGCCAGGTGCCCAGCACCGGCCGGCCGTCGACGACGGGCACCGACAGCTGTGTCGCCGTCAGCGCGCTGCGCACGTGCGCCGGCATGTCGTCGGGGCCTTCGCTGCGGTGGCGGAATAGCGCGTCGCCGTCGGGCACGAGGCGCGCGAGGAAGCGCTCGAGGTCGGCCTGCACGTCGGGGTCGGCGTTCTCCTGGATCAGCAGGCTCGCCGAGGTGTGGCGGATGAACAGCGTCAGCAGCCCGGTCGCGATGCCAGCGCCGGCGACCCAGCGTTCGACCGCGGCCGTGACGTCCTTCAGGCCGCGGCCGCGGGTGGCGATGTCGAGGCTCGTGTGAGACTGGCGCATGGCGGGGATGTCGCCGCAAAGGGCAGCGTCGAGCCGTGCATGATGCCCGCCTGCGCGCCTGGACCCCGATCCCGGCCGTCGTGCCGCGCGGTAGAGTGCACGACGACGCGCCGTGACGCGTCGAGCGTCGGCCGCACCGCGGCCGCGCCGGCAACCGATGAGACTGTCCGACTGCAGCGAGGAGGAGCGCGAAGCCCTTGCGCGCCTCGAGGCGCGCATCGGGCGCACGCACCTGCGCCAGCGCCTGGGCCTCGAAGGCGAGCACGAGGCGCACGTCGTGCAGCCCGGCACGCACTTCTTCCACCTCGAGAACTGGTACTCGATCCACGGCCTGATGCGCGGCGCGCTGACGCTGGCCGGGCTGCACGGGCGCGGGCGGCGCAACGTGCGCGACATCCGCTGCCGGGAACACGACGTGCGCCTGCCGCACCTGCCGGCCGCGTTCGAGGGCTTCACGCTGCTGCAGCTCAGCGACCTGCACCTCGACCTGGGCGAGGGCTTCGTCGAGCGCCTGATCGCGAGCGTGCAGGGGCTGGTGCACGACGTGTGCGTGCTCACCGGCGACTACCGCTTCCGCACCTTCGGGCCCTACGCGCCGGCGCTCGCCGCGATGGCGCGGCTGCGGCCGCACCTCGGCGAGCGCGTGCTCGCCGTGCTCGGCAACCATGACACCATCCGCATGGTGCCGGGCCTCGAGGACGACTTCCACAAGGCTGCCGCCGAGCTGGGGCCCGACGATTGCGCGATCCTGCTGTCGCACACGCCCGAGCCGTACCGCCACGCCGCGCACGCCGGCTTCGCGCTGATGCTCAGCGGCCACACGCACGGCGGCCAGATCTGCCTGCCCGGCGGCGTGCCGATCCTCACCGACTCCGACGCCCCGCGCGCGCTCGCGCGCGGGGCCTGGCGCCACCAGGGCATGCTCGGCTACACATCGGTCGGCTGCGGCGCGTCGATCGTCGACGTGCGCCTGAACTGCCCGCCCGAGGTCACGCTGCACCGACTGCACCGCGCCTGACGCCGCAGGGCGAGGGGTCAATACGGCCGGTCGCGCAGCCCGATGCGGTGCGCCCAGCGCGCGAGCGGGATCTCGAGCGCGAAGAACGCTGCCGTCACCGCGGCGACGTGCAGCCAGCCCAGATCGAGCGCGCCGCGCACGACGAGCAGCGGCAGCAGCGCCTCGGGCACCTGGTCGATGCCCGTCGCGCGCCCGCTCGGCGCGACGCCGAGGCGGCGCTTGACGAAACTCGACAGGGCGTCACCCGCCATCGCCGCGGCGCCGATCGAGACGCCGACTCCCGGCGCCAGCCCGAGCAGCATGGCGCCGAGCGCGGTGCAGACGACTGCCGCGACGACACCGCGCACCGTCTTCGACGGGCCGAGCAGGCGGCGGCCGTCGACGAAGAGCAGTCCGCCGTCGAGCGGCGCGGACCAGCGCGCCCCGAGCACGCGCTTGACGGCGATCGGCGCGCCGTTGGCGACGCCGAGCAACAGCAGCAGGCGTACGCCGAGCCAGAGGTCGTCCATCGTGGCTGCGATCGTAGCGACGCCCGCGGCCCCAGGCCGCGGGCCGCCGCGCAGCGCAGGGGTGGCCGTGCGCGTTGGCGTAGGCTTCGCGCATGCCGAGCGCCCTCAACGTGCCCAACGCGATCACGCTCGCGCGCTTCGCGCTCGTGCCGGTGCTCGCCTGGGCGCTGCTCGAGGGCGAGCAGGCGCTGGCGTTTGCGCTGTTCGTCGTCTCGGCGCTGTCCGACGCGGCCGACGGCCTGATCGCGCGCCACTGGAACCTGCGCACGCGCTTCGGCGCCGTCGCCGACCCGCTGGCCGACAAGCTGACGATGCTCACGGTGGGCGTGCTGCTCGCGTGGCAGGGCGCGCTGCCGTGGTGGTTCGTGCTCGCCGTCGTGCTGCGCGACGCGGTGATCGTCGGCGGCGCGCTCACCTACCACCTGTGGATCGGCAGCGTCGAGATGGCGCCGCGCTGGCTGTCGAAGCTCAACACCGGGCTCGAGTTCGCGCTGCTGCTTGGCGTGCTCGCGATCGGCGCCGGATACGTCGACGACGGCGCGTGGCGCGACGTGCTGCTCGCGGCGACGCTGGCCACGATCGTGGCCTCGGGCGCCGACTACGTGCTCGTCTGGAGCCGCAAGGCGGCGCAGGCGCGGCGCGCGGTGGCGCCGCGCTGACCGAAGCCCGACGCCGCCCGACGCGCTCAGCGCTGCTCGAACAGCCGCATTGCCTTCAGGTTGGGGTCGCGGCGAATGTCGCCCTCGGCGAACGGGAGCTCGACCCAGCCGTACGACGAATACAGCTTCGTCTGGTCGGCGTAGTTCGGGTTCGCCGGGTCGCTCGACTGCGAGTAGGTGACGATCGCGCGCGCCTGCGGGCCGCTGGGCGTGAAGGTCACGGCCTGGATGTAGCTCGAGCCGGCCACGATCGCCGGGTAGCCGACGCCCGGCGTGAGCGCCACCGGCTGCTTGGCGTTGTAGACGCCCGAGCCGCCCAGGCCGCCGTGGATCGGAATGCGCTCGCCGTTGCGCGTCTCGAACTGCACCTGGCCCCAAGGCCGGTCGAGCGGGATGCCGTTGTCGGCGAACAACTTCACCGTCAGCGCCAGGTCGTTCATCGTGCGCGCGACCACCGCCGAGTTGGCCACGTTCAGCCCGCGCGGCGTCGTGACCGGGTCGGCAGGGTCGAACGGCACCGCGTACAGGGCCGTGCTCGGCGAGAACCCGCTCAGTCGCCGCCACAACTCGGTCCAGACATGCGTGCCGACGCTCTCGGCGCGGTTGCGGCGGTCCCAGCGCGCCAGCACCTGGCACGCCGGGGCGACGTCGACGGTCGAGCCCGCCACCGTGACGCTGAGGTTCTGCGTCGCGCACAGCTGCAGCACGCCGTCGAGCATGATTTCGGCGCTGTAGTGGCGGTTGCCGTAGAGCACGTCCTGCAGCCACTGGCGGTCGAAGCCGGCGCCGGGCAGCCCGTCGGCGCCAGTGGCGCGGTCGCGGATCTGCTGGATGCCCAGCCGCGTGCGCAGCCCCTGCGGCCTGTTCTCGTCGTTGCCGATGATCGGCGAGAAGCCCTCAAGCCGCTGCGCCGGGTTGGCGAGCCAGTAGCTGTCGTTCGAGTTCTGCGCGTAGTCGCGGCGCATCAGCGCTGGCAGGTTGCCGGCGCCGAAGATGCCCGGCTCGGGCGCGTCGACGTCGGTGCCAGGGTCGCAGGCGGAGGTCGAGCCGTCGAGCGCGTAGAGGCGCTGCGCGGCCAGCGCCTGCGCGACCGGCGACCTGAGGCACACCGCCAGCTTGGCGTTCGACGCGTTCGGCATCGCGCCGACGTCGCCGTAGAAGGCGTTGCCAGCGCTGTCGGCGGCGATCGTGTTGACCCACGGCAGGCCGACGTGGCGGCGCAGCGTGGCGGCGAACTCGTCGAGGCTGCG
>JALOSD010000251.1 GCA_025458585.1 Burkholderiaceae bacterium
GTAGCGCTCGAGGTCCTTGTCGCCGTGCACGATCTCCATCGCGCGGCCGCCGAGCACGTAGCTCGGGCGCACGACGAGCGGGTAGCCGATCTCGTGCGCCATCGCGAGCGCGCCGTCCTCGGTGCGCGCGGTGCGGTTCGGCGGCTGCTTCAGGCCGAGTTCGTGCAGCAGCTTCTGGAAGCGCTCGCGGTCCTCGGCGACGTCGATGCTGTCGGGGCTGGTGCCGATGATCGGCACGCCGGCGCGCTCGAGGTCGAGCGCGAGCTTGAGCGGCGTCTGGCCGCCGTACTGCACGATGACGCCCTCGGGCCTCTCCTTGTCGACGATCTCGAGCACGTCCTCGAGCGTGACCGGCTCAAAGTACAGGCGGTCGGACGTGTCGTAGTCGGTCGACACCGTCTCCGGGTTGCAGTTGACCATGATGGTCTCGAACCCGTCCTCGCGCATCGCATGATCTTGCGCCGCGACGTCGGCTGCGCCTCGCACTCCTCGTCGTAGGTCGAGTACATGTAGGCGGTGGGCGTCGCGAACTCGGCGGCACAGGTGTCGACGCGCTTGTAGACCGGGCGCACGCCGAGCGCGTGGCGCAGCGCGCGCACCGCGTGCTGGTCGGTTCGCAGCAGCTTCGCCAGACGCTTGTCGGCGAAGCCCTTGGCCTTCAGCCAGCGCATCTCGGCGGCGGTCAGGCTGTCGAGCGTGCGCGCCGCCACCAGCCGCTCGGTCGCCACGAGGTCCTCGATCTGCGCGAGGAACCAGGGGTCGATCGCCGTCTCGTCGTGCACCTCGTCGAGCGTCATGCCGATGCGCAAGGCGTCGGCCACGTAGAGGATGCGCTCCGGCCCCGCCTCGCCGATCTCCTCGACGATCTCCTCGCGGTCGGTGCTGCGCTCGTCGAGCCCGCTGATGCCCGTTTCCAGCCCGCGCAGCGCCTTCTGGAAGCTCTCCTGGAACGTGCGGCCGATGGCCATCACCTCGCCGACCGACTTCATCTGCGTGGTCAGGTGCGGGTCGGCGGCCGGGAACTTCTCGAACGCGAAGCGCGGGATCTTCGTGACGACGTAGTCGATGCTGGGCTCGAAGCTCGCCGGCGTCGCGCCGCCGGTGATGTCGTTGGCCAGCTCGTCGAGCGTGTAGCCCACCGCGAGCTTGGCCGCGATCTTGGCGATCGGGAAGCCCGTGGCCTTCGACGCCAGCGCCGAGCTGCGGCTCACTCGCGGGTTCATCTCGATGACGATCATGCGCCCCGTCGCCGGGTCGATCGAGAACTGCACGTTCGAGCCGCCGGTGTCGACGCCGATCTCGCGCAGGATCGCGATCGACGCGTTGCGCATCAGCTGGTATTCCTTGTCGGTCAGCGTCTGCGCGCGGTCGCGCACGACTTCCATCTCGTACTCCTTCCAGCCGATCAGCGACTCCTCGATCAGCAGCTCGCTCGTCGGCGACAGGTCGAGCCCGCGCTTGCAGATCTCGTCGAACTCGTCCGGGTTGTAGGCGATGCCGCCGCCGGTGCCGCCGAGCGTGAAGCTCGGGCGGATGACGACGGGAAAGCCGTTCGTGCCCAGTTCGGCGGCGATGCGCTTCTGCACGCTCCAGGCCTCGTCCATCGAGTGCGCGATGCCGCTCTTGGCCGATCCGAGGCCGATCGACGTCATCGCATCCTTGAACTTCAGCCGGTCCTCGGCCTTCTCGATCGCGTGCTCGTTGGCGCCGATCATCTCGACGCCGTACTTCGCCAGCACGCCGTGGCGGTGCAGGTCGAGCGCGCAGTTCAGCGCCGTCTGCCCGCCCATCGTCGGCAGGACGGCGTCGGGCCGCTCCTTGGCGATGATCTTCTCGACCACCTGCCAGGTGATTGGCTCGATGTAGGTCGCGTCGGCCATGCCCGGGTCGGTCATGATCGTCGCCGGGTTGCTGTTCACGAGCACGACGCGGTAGCCCTCCTCGCGCAGCGCCTTGCACGCCTGCGCGCCGGAGTAGTCGAACTCGCACGCCTGGCCGATGACGATCGGGCCGGCGCCGATGATCAGGATGCTGTGGATGTCGGTGCGCTTGGGCATGGCTCAGTGCTTCTCTTTGTCCATCAGCGCGACGAAGCGGTCGAACAGTTCGCCGATGTCGTGCGGCCCCGGGCTCGCCTCGGGGTGGCCCTGGAAGCAGAACGCCGGGCGGTCGGTGCGCGCCAGTCCCTGCAGCGTGCCGTCGAACAGGCTCACGTGGGTCGCGCGCAGATGGGCCGGCAGCGTCTTGTCGTCGACCGCGAAGCCGTGGTTCTGGCTCGTGATGCTGACGCGGCCGCTGTCGAGATCCTTCACCGGGTGGTTCGCGCCGTGGTGGCCGAACTTCATCTTGAACGTCTTCGCGCCCGACGCGAGCGCCATGATCTGGTGGCCCAGGCAGATGCCGAAGGTCGGCAGGCCGCGGTCGATCAGCGTGCGCGCGGCGGCGATCGCGTAGTCGCAGGGCTCGGGATCGCCCGGGCCGTTGCTGAGGAAGATGCCGTCGGGCTTCAGCGCCAGCGCATCGCCCGCAGGCGTCGTCGCCGGCACCACGGTGACGCGGCAGCCGCGGCTCGCCAGCATGCGCAAGATGTTGCGCTTGACGCCGAAGTCATAGGCGACGACGTGGAAGCGCGGCGCCTCCAGCTGCCCATAGCCGGCGCCGAGCGCCCACTCGGTCTCGGTCCACTCGTAGGGCTCGCGCGTCGAGACGACCTTCGCCAGGTCCTGCCCCGCCATGCTCGACGCGCCGCGCGCGGCAGCGACGGCCTCGTCGACGTGCGCCGGCCTCACCGCGGTGCCCGCCGGCAGCGCGACGATGCAGCCGTTCTGCGCGCCGCCGGTTCGCAGGATGCGCGTCAGGCGCCGCGTGTCGAGGCCCGCGATCGCCACCGTGCCCTCGCGCCTGAGGTAGGCATCGAGGGTGGCGGTGCTGCGGAAGTTGGACGCGCGCAGCGGCAGGTCCTTGACGATCAGGCCGGCGGCATGGACCTTCGACGCCTCGACGTCCTCCTCGTTGACGCCCGTGTTGCCGATGTGCGGATACGTCAGCGTGACGATCTGCCGGCAGTAGCTCGGGTCGGTGAGGATTTCCTGGTAGCCGGTGAGCGCAGTGTTGAACACCACTTCGCCGACCGTGGCGCCTTCGGCGCCGATCGAGGTGCCCTGGAAGACCGTGCCGTCTGCGAGTGCGAGGAGAGCGGGAGGCAGAACGGGCAGCAAGGCGGGACTCCGACGTGGATGCAACCCGCGGCCACCACACGGTCGCGCAGCGGCCCGCGCGGATCCCGCACGGGTCGGGGAGTCGGGCCGGGAAGACGCTGTAGGCGCGGCACGCGCGTGGCGGGCGGGGAAACCCGCGCATTGTACCGGGCCGGGTCGGCCCGCCCGGCGTCGCTACCCGAGGCGGGCGATGCCGGCGCGCGCGATCTGCGCGTCCTCGGCCGACTTGACGCCGCTGACGCCGACCGCGCCGACGCAGTGCCCCTGCGCGACGACCGGCACGCCACCTTCGAGCATGCCCTCGAGCCCCGGCGCGCTGAGGAACGACGTGCGACCCTGGTTGATCATCTCCTCGTACGCCTTGCTTTCGCGGCGGCCGAGCGCTGCCGTGCGTGCCTTCGCAGGCGCGATCTGCGCCGAGATCGGTGCCGCGCCGTCGAGGCGCTGCAGCCACAGCAGGTGGCCACCGTCGTCGACGATCGCGATCGTCACCGCCCAGCCGTGGGCCCGGGCTTCGGCCTCGGCGCCGGCGGCGATCGCGCGCACGTCGTCGAGCGTGAGGGTAGGTTTGCTGTTCATCGGGGGCGGGGCTGGATGTCGTCCGGGTAAACGCACTGTAGTGCATCGCAGGACGCACCGCCCGCCCCGCCGGGCTGCCGCCCCCCCGGAAATCCCGCATGCCCAAGCGGCGCGGTCGGGAACTTAGAATGCGCCCTTGGGTCAGACCCCGCTGTCATTCCACCCCCTGAGTCACGGAGGTTCCATGAACGAGAGAGTCCAGCCCGTCTACGCCGGCTACGCTGCGGACGGCGCCCTGGCGGAGCAACGCAACCGCGTGCTGCGCAACACCTACTGGCTGCTGGCGCTGTCGCTGGTGCCCACGGTGTTCGGCGCGTGGGTCGGCGTGTCGACCGGCCTCGTCGCCGCGATGGGCGTCGGCATGAGTGCCATCGTGTTCCTCGCCGGCGCGTTCGGCTTCATGTTCGCGATCGAGAAGTTCAAGAACTCGTCGACCGGCGTGCTGCTGCTGCTCGGCTTCACGTTCTTCATGGGGCTGATGCTGTCGCGCATCGTCGGCGTCGTGCTCGGCATGAACAACGGCGCGTCGCTGATCATGTACGCGTTCGGCGGCACCGCGACGATCTTTCGCCGGCCTCGCGAACATCTTCTTCCAGTCGAGCGCGCTGATGATCACGCTCGCGGTGCTCGCGATCGGCATCTTCTCGGCGTTCATGCTGTACGACATGAAGCGCATCGTCGATGGCGGCGAGACGAACTACGTCACCGCGACGCTGGGGCTGTACCTGAGCCTGTACAACGTGTTCCAGAGCCTGCTGATGCTGCTCGGCATCTTCGGCGGCGACCGGGAATAACGACGCTTCGAGCGCCGTCGACGGGGCCTGCGGGCCCCGTTGTCGTTTTCACGGCCGGTCGAAGACCGCGATCGGTTTGGCTGCGGCTCACATCGCTGCGCGATATGACCCTACGCCGAAGCCTCGCGGTCGAAGACCGCGAGGCTTTCGACGTGCGCGGTGTGCGGGAACATGTTGACGACGCCCGCCGCGCTGCACCGCCAGCCGCCCTGGTGCACGAGCAGCCCGGCGTCGCGCGCCAGCGTCGCCGGGTTGCAGCTGACGTAGACGATGCGCCGCGGCGGCGCCCAGCCGGCCGCCGCGCGCTGCTGCAGATCGACGAGCGCCTTGACGAGCGCGAACGCGCCTTCGCGCGGCGGGTCGACGAGCCAGCCGTCGGCCGCACCGAGCGCGACCAGCGCGTCGGCGTCGAGCTCGAACAGGTTGCGCGCGTCGAAGCTTGCGCCGATCCTGCGGCTGCGCGTCGAGCAGGCGCAGCGCGCGTTCGACGAGCACGCGGTTGATCGCATGGTTGACCTGCGTGAAGTCGGTCGGCCGGAACGGCATCACGAGGCCGAACTCGGGCAGCGTGTAGGCGAGCTCGGAGCCGACGTCGTCGAGCCGATGCACCGAATCGGGGCCGCGTGGCTGCAGCCACCATTGCACCCCGTGCTCGCGCGCGAAGGTGCGCAGGCGGCCGAGGTCGGCTTCGCCGAGCGGCTCGAGGTGACGCAGCACGAGCGCCGTCACGGTGCCGCCCGGCGCCTCGCCGACGGCGAGCTCGATCTGCGGCAGGCGGTCGCGCGCGTCCATCGCGCCGACGAGCGCGCGCAGCGCCGGCAACATCGCGCTCACCGCAGGCGGCAGCACGGGGCAGGTCGTCATGTCGGCGACGTAGCTCGACTTGCGCTCGTGGAAGCCCACCAGCACGCCGCCTTTCTTCGGCACGTGCCGCACCGACAGCCGCGCGCGGTAGCGGTAGCCCCAGGCCGGGCCCTCGATCGGGCGCAGCACGCGCGCCGGCCGCACCTTGCCCAGGTGCCACAGCTGGTCCTCGAGCACGCGCTGCTTGACGGCAACCTGCGCCGAAGGATGGAGATGCTGCATCTTGCAGCCGCCGCAGGCGCCGGCGTGCAGGCCGAAGTGCGGGCACGCGGGCGTCACGCGCAGCGGGCTTTCGCGCTGCAGCGCGACCAGCACTGCCTGTTCCCACTGCGCCTTGCGCCGCGTCACGCGCACCTGGACACGTTCACCGGGCAGCGCACCCTCGACGAACACCACCTTGCCGTCGGCGCGGCGCGCCACGCCCTGCGCCTCGAGGTCGAGCGATTCGATCTCGAGCCACTCCTCGTCGTTGCTCATGGCGGAATTATCCCGGCGGCCTCGCGAGGCGGACGGCGCCGGGGGCCGGCAACGCGCCCGCGGCGCGCCCGCTCAGCGCGGCGGCAGCAGCTTCGCCGGGTCGACGGGCCGCCCCTGGCGCCGGATCTCGAAGTGCAGCTGCACGCGGTCGGCGTCGCTCGAGCCCATCTCGGCGATCTTCTGGCCGCGGCGCACGGCCTGGTCTTCCCGCACGAGCAGCGTCTGGTTGTGCGCGTAGGCGCTCAGGTACGTGTCGTTGTGCTTGACGATCACGAGGTTGCCGTAGCCGCGCAGCCCCGAGCCGGCGTACACGACGCGCCCGTCGGCGGCGGCGACGACCGGATCGCCCGCCTTGCCGACGATCGCGATGCCCTTGTT
>JALOSD010000038.1 GCA_025458585.1 Burkholderiaceae bacterium
GCAAGGGGCTCGGCCTGGGGTTGGCGATCGTCAAGCGCCTGGCCGACCTGATGCAGACGCCGCTCGACGTGCGCTCGAGCGTCGGCCACGGCACGGTGTTCTCGCTCGTCGTGCCGCTCGGCAAGACGCAGCGCGCGCTCGGCACCGCCGTGGCGCCGGCGAAGGCGCCGCTCGGGCTGACGCTCGACGGGCGGCTCGTCGTCGTCGTCGAGGACGAGGCGGCAGTGCGCGACGGCCTCGTCGTGCTGCTGCAGGGCTGGGGCGCCGACGTGCTCGCGTTCGACACCGTCGACGCGGTGCGCGCGTGGACCGCCGACGCGGCCGCGCGCCGGCGCGACCTGCTGCTCGTCGACTACCGGCTGCCGGCCGGCACGACCGGGGTGGAGGCGCTCGCGACGATCCGCAGGCGCTTTCCCCAGGCGAGGCTGCCCGCGATCGTGATCACCGGCAGCAGCCTCGGCGGCCACGAGGACGAGGCGACGACGCACGACTTGCACCTGCTGATCAAGCCGGTACTGCCGAACAAGCTGCGCGCGATGATCGCATTCAAGCTCGGCGTGCGATCGCAGGCGGGATCCGGTTAGCGGTGGCGGCTCCTGCGTGAGCGACCGCCTTCAAAGGGTCGAGCATGGCGCGTGGCCCGGGCGTGCGTGCTCCGGCCCAGGCTCGCGCGTCACCGGCTGCAGACTGCCACCGTCGTGCCGTCGTCGCCGTGTTCTCGTGCAGGGGTCGGGGCCTCGTGCATGGGTCGGGGCGAGCGCGAATCGGGTCTGCGCCCCCACGCCCGGTCCGCGCGCCATGCGCACGCAGGAGCACTGCCCACGCGAGGCCTGCTCACGATGGTGGACCGCAGGGCGATGGCGGTGCCTGGGGGCGCAGGCCCGATTCCACCCCAACCTTGTCAGGTTACAAGCGGTGCTGACCGCGAAGACGATGGCGCGGCACGACGGTGAAGCGCGAGCCTGGGCCGCAGCGCGCAGGCACCGCCGTCGCCCTGCCGCCGCAACCGATGCAGGCCGATCGCACGACGACAGCCCTACCCCGGTCGGACGCAAACCGGCATCACGCCGGCTGGTAGGCCAGCCGCACGTAGATCGGCGCAAAAGCCTCCGCCTGCGTCACGTCGATCAGCCGCTCGCGCGCGAGCTCGAGCAGTGCGACGAAGGTGACGACGACCACCGGCACGCCGCGCCGGGTGTCGAACAGCTCGGCGAACTCGACGAAGCGTCGGCCCTGCAGCGTCCTCAGCACGAGGCTCATGTGCTCGCGCACCGAGAGCTGCTCGCGCGTGATCTTGTGGTGCTGGTTCAGCTTCGCGCGCCGCAGGATGTCGAGCCAGGCCTCGCGCAGGTCGACCGGCGAGACGTCGGGCCAGCGCGGCTGCAGGCTCTGCTCGATCGTCACCTGCGCGCGCAGGAAGTCGCGCCCGAGCACCGGCAGCGCGTCGAGCCGCGCGGCGGCGAGCTTGATCTGCTCGTACTCGAGCAACCGGCGCACGAGCTCGGCGCGCGGGTCCTCAGCCTCGGCGCCGTCGTCGTGCCGGCGCGGTGGCAGCAGCATGCGGCTCTTGATCTCGATCAGCATCGCCGCCATCAGCAGGTACTCGCTCGCGAGCTCGAGGTTGCGGCTGCGGATCTGCTCGACGTAGGTCAGGTACTGGCGCGTGACGTCGGCCAGCGGGATGTCGAGGATGTTGAAGTTCTGCCGCCGGATCAGGTAGAGCAGCAGGTCCAGCGGGCCTTCGAAGGCTTCGAGGAAGACCTCGAGCGCGTCGGGCGGGATGTAAAGGTCCTGCGGCAGCGCGAACAGAGGCTCGCCGTACAGCCGCGCGACCGCGATCCCGTCGACGGCCTCGGGCACCGCCTCGGTCGCAGGCGCATCGGCGAAGGCGTCGACGAGCGAGCCGACGCCCGGATCGACCGCGGCCGGGTTCACTCGCCCTTCGTCTGGTAGACGTAAGGTTGCTGCGGCACCCGCGCCTCGCGCCAGTCCTCGAGCGCCTCGCGGTCGATCGCGCGGTCCCACAGCAGCGCGCGGCCGGCGCGCTGCTCGGCCTCGAGGCTGGGCTTCTTCGCCTTCAGCTCGTCGAGGAACTGCGTGACGTCGGACTTGTACGGCTTCCAGAAGAAGGGCATGGTTGGGGGCAGAATCGGCAGCGACCGAGATTCTAACGAGGGGGGTCCTTGACGAAACTGACGCGCTGGTGGATGGCGCTGTCGGGCGCAGCGGTGGCGCTCGCGGCGCTCGTCGGCTGCGACGCGCGCCGCCTCGAGCGGCTGCAGGTCGGCGTATCGATCGAGGCCGACGTGCGGCGCGAGTTCGGCGAGCCGGCCGCGGTGCTGCCCGAGGCCGACGGGGCGCGGATCTTCGAGTATCCGCGCCAGCCCGAAGGGCAGGAGAACTGGTTCCTGACGATCGGCCCCGACGGCAAGCTGCGCGAGGTGCGGCAGGCGCTGACGCCGGCGAACTTCG
Source organism: Burkholderiaceae bacterium (assembly GCA_025458585.1). Lineage (GTDB taxonomy): Bacteria > Pseudomonadota > Gammaproteobacteria > Burkholderiales > Burkholderiaceae_C > Calidifontimicrobium. Next base: position 2,473 of record JALOSD010000038.1, read on the forward strand.
CGCGCGTGACGGCCGGCATGGACCAGGCGCAGCTGCGCCGCCTGCTCGGCCGGCCGGCGGCGACCGCCGTCTACGAGCTCAAGCGCGAGCAGGTCTGGGACTGGCGCTACGCCGACGCCGGCCAGGCGCGCCTGTTCAGCGTCACCTTCGACATGAACGGCCGCGTCGTGTCGACGGCGAGCCGCGACGACCCGCGCTACGAGCACGGCGGCCCGAGCGGCCGCTGAGCGGGCACGTACCGTGGTCGAGGTCGAACTCAAGTTCCAGGTGCCGGCCGCGGCGGCCGCCGCGGTGCGGCGCGCCGTCGCGACGGCGTCGGCGCATCGCCTGGCGCTGGCGGCGCGCTACTTCGATACCCCCGACCGCCAGCTCGCTGCCGCCGGCTTCGCATTGCGCCTGCGCCGCGAAGACGATCGCTGGGTCCAGACGCTCAAGGGTCGCGGCGACGCGACGATGCAGCGCCCCGAGCACAACGTGCCGGTCGAAGGCGACGCCGAGCCGGCGCTCGACCTCGCGCGCCACGACGGCACGCCAGTGGCCGACGCGCTTCGCGCCGCCGGCGTCGACCCGCAGGCAATCGGGCCGCTGTTCGGCACCGACGTGCAGCGCACGCAGCGCCGCCTGCGCAGCGGCGCGACGGTGGTCGAGCTCGCGTTCGACGAGGGCTTCATCGTCGCCGGCGACGCGCGTGCGGCGGTGTGCGAGCTCGAGCTCGAGCTCGTCGCCGGCACGCCGCAGGCGCTGATCGGCGTCGCCGCGCGCTGGGCCGAACGCCACGGCCTGTGGCTCGACGTGCGCACGAAGGCCGAGCGCGGCGACCTGCTCGTGCGCGGCGTCGCCGCGTCGCCGCCGGTGCACGCGCAGCCGCCGCTGCTGTCGGCGCACGACCGCCCGGCCGACGCGCTGCGTGCGATGGTGCGCGCCTGCCTCGACCAGGTGCTGCCGAACGCAAGCGCGGTCGCCGCCGGCGGCTTCGAGCCCGAGCACGTGCACCAGCTGCGCGTCGGCCTGCGCCGGCTGCGCACCGCCTTGCGCGTGTTCGGCGACGCTTCGCCCGACGTCGACGCGACGTGGGAGCCACGGCTGGCTGCCGCGTTCGGCCGGCTCGGCGCGGCGCGCGACCTCGACGCCCTCTCGGCGACGCTGGTGCCGGCGTTGCGTGCGGCCGGCGCGCCACTCGTCGACCTGGGCACCGCCGCCGCGGCCGAGGACCCGGGCGCCGTCGTGCGCGAACCCGGCTGGACGGCGCTGATGCTTGCGCTGCTCGGCTTCGTGCAGTCAGGCGAGGGGGGCGACGGCTCGTCGTCGTGGGCGCTGCCGGCAGCGCACGACGGCGAGTTGCTGCGCTGGGCGCGGCGCAAGCTGCGGCGCGCCCACCGGCAGGCGGTCACCGGCGGCGAGACCTTCGCGCAGCTGCCCGAAGAAGCGCAACACCGCATCCGCAAGCGCGTCAAGCGGCTGCGCTACAGCGTCGAGTTCGTCTCGTCGCTGTATCCGCCAAAAGCCGTTCAGCGCTTTCTCAAGCGGCTTCGGCCGGCGCAGGAGGTCCTCGGCGAGTACAACGACCTGCTGGTCGCCGAGGCGGCGTATCGCGCGCGCGTCGCCGACGATCCGCGCGCGTGGTTCGCCGTCGGCTGGCTCGTCGGGCGGCGCCCGCGGCAGCTCGAGCGCTGCGCCCGCGAGCTCGCGAAGCTCGCCGACGCCGAGACGTTCTGGCGCCGACGCTGATCACGCCTGCGGCGCGCGCACGAGAGCGGCTGCGCGCTGGAGCGCCTCGGCGAGCGTCGGCGCCACCGCGCCCTCGTCGAGCAGCGGCTCGAAACCCGAGCGGCGCATCAGCGAGCGCGGCTGCTCGTTGACCTCGGCGAGCAGCAGCGCGATGCCGCGCTTGCGCAGCGCGCGCAGCAACTGCGTCAGCGCGTCGATGCCGGTGGTGTCGAGCGAGATCAGCCGGTGCATCTGCAGCACGAGCACGCGCGTGCCGGGCGGCAGGCGCTCGGGCAGCGCCTCGATCTTGCCGACGGCGCCGAAGAACAGAGGGCCGTAAAGCTGCAGCACGTGCACGCCGTCGACTGCCGCGGGCTCGGCGCCGGTGGCGCGCCTGAGCGCGTCGCCGTCCATGGGCTCCGCGCGGAAGAGCTGGCTCATGCGCCAGATGAAGAAGCCGCATGCCATCAGCAGGCCGACCTCGACCGCCACCGTCAGGTCGAACACGACGGTGAGCACGAAGGTGCCGACCAGGGTCGTGCGGTACGGGATCGCGAAGTGGCGCAGGCGCCTGAACTCGTGCCACTCGCCCATGTTCCAGGCGACGAACAGCAGGATGCCGGCGAGCGCGGCCAGTGGCACGTGCGCCGCCAGCGGCGCGGCGACGAGCACGATCGCGAGCAGCACCGCCGCGTGCACGATGCCCGCCACTGGCGTGCGTGCGCCCGAGCGCACGTTGGTCGACGTGCGCGCGATCGTGCCGGTGGCGGGCATGCCGCCGAACAGCGGCGTGACGACATTGGCCACACCCTGCGCCATCAGCTCCTGGTTCGGGTCGTGCCTGGGGATGTCGGCCATGTTGTCGGCCACGCGCGCGCACAGCAGCGACTCGATCGCGCCGAGCAGCGCGATCGTCAGGGTCGGGATCAGCAGCAGCTTGACGGTTGCCCAGCTGAACTCGGGCAGCTCGAACGTCGGCAGCGCCTGCGGGATGCCGCCGAAGCGCGAGCCGATCGTCTCGACGTTCAGCCCGAACAGTGCGGTGACGAGCGTCGCGCCAACGAGCGCGATGATCGTGCCCGGCACCTGCGAGGCGTGGCGGCGCCACTTCTGTGCGCGCGTCGTCGGCGCGGTGGGCATCGTGTACGACTTCGGCCACAGCACGACGATCGCCAGGCACGCCAAGCCGATCGCGAGCGCGGCGGGGTTGATCGTATGCACGTGGCGCGCAAGCACGCCGATCTGGGTGAAGAAGTCGGCCGGCAGCTTGTCGATCTCGAGGCCGAGCAGGTCCTTGACCTGCGACAGCGCGATCAGCACGGCGATGCCGTTGGTGAAGCCGATCACGATGCCGATCGGGATGTAGCGTACGAGCACGCCCAGCCGCAGCCAGCCGAGCACGAACAGCAGCACGCCGGCGAGCATCGTCGAGATCAGCAGGTTCGCCAGGCCGTAGCGCTCGACGATGCCGTAGACGATGACGATGAACGCGCCGGCGGGCCCGCCGATCTGCACGTTCGAGCCGCCGAGCGCCGAGATCAGGAAGCCGGCGATGATCGCGGTGAAGATGCCCTGCTCGGGCTTGAGGCCGCTCGCGATCGCGAAGGCCATCGCCAGCGGCAGCGCGACGATGCCGACGGTGACGCCGGCGCCGAGGTCGGCGAGGAACTGCGGGCGGCCGTAGTCACGCAGCGCGTCGAGCGCGCGCGGGCGGAAGGGGTGGACGTCGAAGGGAAGCATCGGGACTCCGGAGCGGGTGCGGGCAGGGGGCCGAAACCCCGCCGGGAGGTCCGCAGTGATGGCGGCGCGCGATGAAGCGCCGCCGGCGCGACGGCGCCCACACCTGCGGCGCGCCGCCTGGCGTGCTCATCGCACGCGCAGCCCCGGCACCGCGCCGGGGTGGGGTTCGAGCAGGAACAGGCCGGGCTGGGCTTTGTCGTCGGCGTGGCTCGCGGCGAGCACCATGCCTTCGCTGGTGCCGAACTTCATCTTGCGCGGCGCGAGGTTGGCCACCAGCACCGTGAGCTTGCCCACCAGACTCTCGGGCGCGTAGGCGCTCGCGATGCCGCTGAACACGTTGCGATACCGGGGACGCCCCTGCGGGTCGGGCCCCTCGCCGGCGTCGAGCGTCAGGCGCAGCAGCTTCGTGCTGCCCTCGACGCGCTCGGCGGCGACGATGCGCGCGATGCGCAGGTCGACCTTCGCGAAGTCGTCGATGCCGACCTCGGCAGCGAGCGGCTCGCCGCCGGGGGCCGGCGGTGCGGCTGCGGGCGGCGGCTCGAACAGCGCGTCGAGCAGCTTCGGGTCGACGCGCTGCATCAGGTGCTGGTAGGTGCCGATGCGGTGCGCGCCCATCGAGCGCTGCGCGTCGGCGAACGCGAGCGGCGGCACCTGCAGGAACGCCTCGACCTTCGCCGCCAGCGCCGGCAGCACCGGCTTGAGGTAGATCGTCAGCAGCCGGAACGCCTCGATGCACACGGTCGAGACGTCGTGCAGCACGGCGGCCTGCGCCGGGTCCTTCGCCAGCTCCCACGGCTTGTGCTGGTCGACGTACTCGTTGACGCGGTCGGCCAGCGCCATCACCTCGCGCAGCGCCTTGCCGTACTCGCGCTCCTCGTAGAGCTCCTCGACGGTCGCGCGGTGCGCGCGCAGGCCGTCGAGCAGCACGCGGCCCTCGACGCCGACGTCGCCCGACAGCCAGCCGCCGAAGCGCTTGCTCAGGAAGCCGGCGGCGCGGCTCGCGATGTTGACGTACTTGCCGATCAGGTCGGCGTTGACGCGGGCGACGAAGTCGTCGGGGTTGAAGTCCACGTCCTCGACGCGACCGTTGAGCTTGGCCGCGAGGTAGTAGCGCAGCCACTCGGCGTCCATGCCGAGCTCGAGATACTTCAGCGGGCTGATGCCGGTGCCGCGGCTCTTGCTCATCTTCTCGCCGCTGACGGTGATGAAGCCGTGCACGAAGACGTGGGTCGGCGTCTTGCGGCCGCTGAAGTGCAGCATCGCGGGCCAGAACAGCGTGTGGAAGTACGTGATGTCCTTGCCGATGAAGTGGATCTGCTCGACCGCCGGGTCGGCCGCGTAGGCGTCGTAGTCCCAGCCGTTCCTGTCGAACCAGTTCTTCAGCGACGCGAGGTAGCCCACCGGCGCGTCGAGCCAGACGTAGAAGTACTTGCCCGGCGCGTCGGGGATCTCGATGCCGAAGTACGGCGCGTCGCGGCTGATGTCCCAGTCGGCGAGCGTCACGCGGCCGTGCTCGTCGGGCGCGAACCACTCGCGGATCTTGTTCAGCACCTCGGGCTGCAGGCGCCCGGGGGTGGACGTCCACTCCTGCAGGAAGTCGATGCAGCGCGGCGAGCTGAGCTGGAAGAAGTGGTGCTCGCTCGTCCTGAGCACCGGGGTCGCGCCCGACAGCGCCGAATAGGGGTTGTTCAGCTCGGTCGGGCCGTAGACCGCGCCGCAGACCTCGCAGGCGTCGCCGTACTGGTCCTTCGCGCCGCACTTCGGGCACTCGCCCTTGATGTAGCGGTCGGGCAGGAACATGCCCTTGACGGGGTCGAAGAACTGCTCGATCGCGCGCACGGCGATCAGGCCCTCGCGGCGCAGCGCGCGGTAGATGTCCTGCGCCAGCGCGTGGTTCTCGGGGCCGTCGGTCGAGTGCCAGTTGTCGAAGCCGACGTGGAAGCCGTCGAGGTAGGCCTTGCGGCCGGCGGCGATCTCGGCGACGAACTGCTGCGGCGTCTTGCCCGCGTTCTCGGCGGCGATCATGATCGGCGCGCCGTGCGCGTCGTCGGCACAGACGAAGTGCACCTCATGGCCGCGCATGCGCTGGAACCGCACCCAGACGTCGGCCTGGATGTACTCCATGATGTGGCCGACGTGAAACGGGCCGTTGGCGTACGGCAGCGCGGTGGTGACGAACAGTTTGCGGGTCATGGAGGGCGACGGCAGCGGAGCGGGGATTCTAGGAGGGTGGCCCGCGACGCCCGCGACGCGAGCTCGCGCCGCCCGCGCCGCGCCGCGGCCGCGGGAAAACCCGGCCGCCACGGTGCGGGGCGACGCTGCCCCCGGCGGCGACGTGTCGACGGCGCGCGGCTAGACTTCCGCCCTCCCATCGTCCGCCGCCACCTCCGATGACCCAGCCCTCCGAATCGGCCGTCCTGCAAGCCCTCCAGACCGTCGTCGACCCGAACACCGGGCGCGACTTCGTCGCCACGAAGCAGCTGAAGAGTCTGAAGGTCGAGGGCGGCGACGTCTCGTTCGACGTCGAGCTCGGCTACCCGGCGAAGAGCCAGATCACGCCGCTGCGGCGCGCGCTGATCGCCGCCGCGCGCACGGTGCCCGGGGTCGACAACGTCAGCGCCAACCTCACGGTGAAGATCGTCGCCCACGCGGTGCAGCGCGGCGTGCAGTTGCTGCCGAAGGTGAAGAACGTCGTCGCGGTGGCGTCGGGCAAGGGCGGCGTCGGCAAGAGCACGACGGCGGTCAACCTCGCGCTCGCGCTGGCCGCCGAGGGCGCCAGCGTGGGCATCCTCGACGCCGACATCTACGGCCCGAGCCAGCCGATGATGATGGGCATCGAGGGCCGCCCGGAGTCGGTCGACGGCCAGACGATGGAGCCGCTCGAGAACTACGGCGTGCAGGTGATGTCGATCGGCTTCCTCGTCGATGCCGACAACCCGATGATCTGGCGCGGGCCCATGGCCACGCAGGCACTCGAGCAGCTGCTGCGGCAGACCAACTGGCGCGAGCTCGACTACCTGATCGTCGACATGCCGCCGGGTACCGGCGACATCCAGCTCACGCTGTCGCAGCGCGTGCCGCTGACGGGTGCGGTGATCGTCACCACGCCGCAGGACATCGCGCTGCTCGACGCCAGGAAGGGGCTGAAGATGTTCGAGAAGGTCGGCGTGCCGATCCTCGGCATCGTGGAGAACATGGCGGTGTACTGCTGCCCGAACTGCGGCCACGTCGAGCACATCTTCGGCGCCGAGGGTGGCAAGCGCATGGCCGCCGAGTACGCGGTCGACTATCTCGGCGCGCTGCCGCTGAACCTGTCGATCCGCGAGCAGACCGACAGCGGCCGCCCGACCGTCGTCAGCGACCCCGACGGCGAGATCGCCGAGATCTACAAGACGGTCGCGCGCCAGGTCGCGGTGAAGATCGCACAGAAGGCGAAGGACTTCAGCGCCAAGTTTCCGAGCATCACGATCTCGAAGACGACCTGAGACCGGCGCCCGGCATCTGCCCGGCGCGTGCGCCGGTTCAGCCGGGCGGCGCGGCCGGGTTGGCCGCAGCGGCAGGGTCGGCCCCGAGCTGCAGCTTCTTCCACGCCTGGAAGCCGCCGGCCACCGACAGCGCCTTCGGATAGCCGAGCTCGCGCAGCAGCGCCGCCGCCGCGAGGCTGCGCCGCCCGCTGTTGCACACGCACAGCAGCAGGTGGTCACGCCCGTGGTGCAGCTGGTTGATCATCTTGAAGAACGATCGCGCGTCGATCTCCTTCGGCTTGCCGGCGTCGAGCACGTCCTGCTCGTCCTCGGTCAGCGTGTCGCCGAGCATCGCCTTGACCTCGAACAGCGGGATATGCACCGTGTCCGGGATCGCACCCTTCATCTCGATCTCGAACGACTGGCGGATGTCGATCATCGTGCCGAGCCCGAGCCGGCACAGCTCGAGCGCGGTCGGTAGGCTGATTTCGAGGTGGGCGTGGTCGTCCGCGGCAGGGGACGGGAGGTCGTTCATCGTGAAGGCCGGTGGGCGGCGGTAGGGCGGGCGCGGGCGCTCATTGTGCTGCCACCGTGCCGTCGCCGGCGGCCGTCAGCGCATCGCCGGCGCGTGCAGGTCGCGCAGGTACGTCGGGCCGGCGCGGCGCTCGATCTCGTCGAGCAGCCTGCGGCCCCAGCCGAGGGAGAACAGCGCCTCGGCGACGACGAACATCGGACCGACGAGCAGGCCCACGAGGTCGTCGGCGAACGCCGGCTTGCGCCCCTCGTAGTAGTGGCCGACGAACTGGACGATCCAGCCGACGACGAAGCAGCCCACCCCCCACGCGAGCCAGGCCGCGGTGGTGTTCTCGCCGAGCGGCTGCGCGAGCGCGATCAGCAGCGCGTTGACGGCGCTGACGGCAAAGCCGAGGAACAGGTGCCCGCGCGAGAGGTACCACAGCGTCGCCAGCCCCCACAGCACCCATGCCGGCGTCAGCGCGAGCGGCCCGACACCGAGCGCCGGGCGCGCCAGCAGCACGCCTACCGCGAACACGATCAGCGGGATGCCGACGAAGTGCGTCGCGATGTTGCGCCGGTCGCGGTGGTAGCGGGCGTACTGCACCAGCAGGTCGGTGCCGTGGCGGAACAACGATGCCATCCGAATGCGCTCCCCGGGGCGAAACCCTGGCCCCAGACTGTAGTGTGCACCCGCCGACCGGATCGTGGGGGTCCATAGAATCGGTGACACCTCACGAGGATCGGCAATGAGCATCAAGAGCGACCGCTGGATCCGCCGCATGGCGCTGGAGCACGGCATGATCGAGCCGTTCGAGCCCGGCCAGGTGCGCTTTGCCGCCGACGGCCAGAAGATCGTCAGCTACGGCACGAGCAGCTACGGCTACGACATCCGCTGCGCGCGCGAATTCAAGGTCTTCACGAACGTGCACAGCACGGTCGTCGACCCGAAGAACTTCGACGAGAAGAGCTTCGTCGACATCGAGGCCGACGTGTGCATCGTCCCGCCGAACAGCTTCGCGCTCGCGCGCACGCTCGAGTACTTCCGCATCCCGCGCAACGTGCTGACGATCTGCCTCGGCAAGAGCACGTACGCGCGCTGCGGCATCATCGTCAACGTCACGCCGTTCGAGCCCGAGTGGGAGGGCTACGTGACGCTGGAATTCAGCAACACGACGCCGCTGCCGGCTAAGATCTACGCTGGCGAGGGCTGTGCCCAGGTGCTGTTCTTCGAGAGCGACGAGGTCTGCGAGACGTCGTACAAGGACCGCGGCGGCAAATACCAGGGCCAGCGCGGGGTCACGTTGCCGCGCGCGTGAGCGCACGGCCCGGCGGAGGAGGCGGCGATGAAGTGGGAAGGGCAGCGCCAGAGCAGCAACGTCGAGGACCGCCGCGCCGGCGGCGGCATGCGCGTCGGCGGGCGCGGCATCGGCCTCGGCACGATCGTGATCGCGCTGCTCGCGAGCTGGCTGTTCGGCATCAACCCGCTCGCCGTGATCGGCCTGATGGGCGGCGTCGACAGCGTCGT
>JALOSD010000252.1 GCA_025458585.1 Burkholderiaceae bacterium
GCTCGCCGCCGGGCTGCAGCGCGCCGGCGTCGCGCCGCGCCAGTGCGTGGCGATCATGCTGCCGACGTCGCCGGAGTACTTCTTCGCCTACCTCGGCATCCTGAAGGCGGGCGCGATCCCGGTGCCGATCTACCCGCCGGCGCGCGCCTCGCAGCTCGAGGACCACGTGCGACGCCACACCGGCATCCTCGCTAACGCGCAGGCGGTGCTGCTCGTCACCGTGCCCGAGGCGATGGGCGTCGCGCGGCTGCTGCAGGCGGGGGTGCCGGGGCTGCGCCACGTGGCGACGCCGGCCGACCTGATGGCTGGCGGCGGGGAGCCGGCGCCGGTGGCCGTGCACGGCGACGACGTCGCGTTCATCCAGTACACGTCGGGCAGCACCGGGCAGCCGAAGGGCGTCGCGCTGACGCACGCGAACCTGCTCGCCAATGTCCGCGCGATGGCCGACGCGGTGCAGGCGACGCCGCGCGACGTGTTCGTCAGCTGGCTGCCGCTGTATCACGACATGGGGCTGATCGGCGCCTGGCTGGGCACGTTGCTCGTCGGCTTTCCGCTCGTCGTGATGTCACCGCTGGCGTTCCTCGCCCGCCCGCGCCGCTGGCTCGAGACGATCACGCGCTACGGTGGCACGCTGTCGGCGGGGCCGAACTTCGCCTACGAGCTGTGCCTGAAGCGCCTCGCCGACGACGACCTCGCCGGGCTCGACCTGCACACGTGGCGCCTGGCGTTCAACGGCGCCGAGGCGGTGAGCCCCGACACCGTGCGCCGCTTCACCGAGCGCTTCGCCGCCTGCGGGCTCGCGCCGACGGCGATGGCGCCGGTCTACGGCCTGGCCGAGGCCTCGGTCGGGCTGCTGTTTCCGCCGCTCGGCCGCGTCGCGCCGGTCGACGCGATCGACCGCGACGTGTTCACGCGCGAGCACCGCGCCGTGCCGGCACGGCCCGGCGACGCGACCGCGTTGCGCTTCGTCGCCTGCGGCGGGCCGCTCGCCGGGCACGACGTGCGCCTCGTCGACGACAGCGGGTGCGACGTCGGCGAGCGCGTCGAAGGCCGGCTCGAGTTCCGCGGCCCGTCGGCCACCCGCGGCTACTGGCGCAACCCCGAGCAGACGGCGCGCCTGTTCCACGACGGCTGGCTCGACAGCGGCGACCGCGCCTACCGCGCCGACGGCGACCTCTACCTGACCGGGCGCGTCAAGGACATCGTGATCCGTGGCGGGCGCAACCTCTATCCGCAGGAGGTCGAGGACGCGGTCGGCGCCGTCGACGGCGTGCGCAAGGGCTGCGTCGCCGTGTTCGGCAGCGCCGATGCGGCCAGCGGCACCGAACGGCTCGTCGTGCTGGCCGAGGTGCCGGCGCAGCGGCTGCGCGACGCCGCGGGGCTCGCGGCGCTGCGCGAGGCGGTGGGCCGCGCCGTGGTCGCCGCGATCGGCGAGCCCGCCGACGAGATCGTGCTCGCGCCGCCGCACACGGTGCTGAAGACGTCGAGCGGCAAGGTGCGCCGCTCGGCGTGCCGCGAGCGTTTCGAGCGCGGCGAGGTCGGTGCGCCTGGCGCGAGCACGCGCGCGCAGGTGCTGCGGCTCGCGCGTGCGGCGACCGCCGCGCGGCTGCGCTCGGCCCGGCAGGCGCTCGGCCGCGCCGCGTTCGGGCTGTGGGCGAGCGTGCTGTTCTGGCTGCTCGCGCCGACGTTCTGGCTGGTCGCGGTCGCGATGCCGACGCCGGCGCTGTCGTGGCGCTGCGCGCGCTTCGGCGCACGCGCGCTGCTGCGCGGCGTGGGGGTGCCGCTGGCGGTGCGCGGCCTCGAGCACCTGCCGCCAGCCGACCGTGCCGCCGTGCTCGTCAGCAACCACGCGAGCTACCTCGACGGCCTCGTGCTGGTCGCGGCGCTGCCGCGGCCCTTCACCTTCGTCGCCAAGCACGAGCTCGCCGGCCAGTTCATCGCGGGGACGTTCCTGCGAAGGCTCGGCGCGCTGTTCGTCGAGCGCGTCGACCGCCGGCGCAGCGTCGAGGACGCGCAGCAACTCGCCGACGCCGTCCGCCAGGGGCACTCGCTGCTCGTGTTCGCCGAGGGCACGTTCGGCGCCGAGCCGGGCGTGCTGCCGTTCCACCTCGGCGCGTTCATGGCCGCCGTCGATGCCGGCGCGCCGGTGGTGCCGCTGGTGCTGCGCGGCACGCGCGAGGTGCTGTCGTTCCCGCACTGGTGGCCGCGGCGCGGCGCCTTGATGGTCGAGGTCGCGCCGCCGCTCGGGGTGCCGCCGGCGAACGACGGCTTCGCCGCCGCGGTGCAGCTGCGCGACGCGGCGCGGGCGTGGATCGTGCGGCGCTTCGAAGCGGGCGACGCGTGACGTGGCCGCGGGGCGCAGGCGCTGCAGCGCTCGCTCGCTGGCGCGCTCGACCTCCATGGCGTTGTGGCCGCGGCGTGCCGCGTCGACGGCGAACAGGTCGCCCAGCGCCTGCCGTTGCTCCTGCGGCAGCAGCACGATACGCCAAGACCGCAGGCCGCGGTGGCCGGGCGCGCGTGCGGCCGCCGCCGGCGCCTCGTGCACGGTGCGCAGGTCCGGGCCGGGACCGTGCAGGTGGCGCGGCGCGACGCCGTGACGCTCGCCCAGGAAGCGCAGCGCGTCCAGCCTGTCGTCGCCGGCGGTGGCCTCCGGCGGCATCGCGCCAGGATGCGCGGAAGGCTGCACGCGCAGGGGGCGTGGCGTGGGACGGGAATTCGGACGCAGACATGGCCGAACCGTAGGCCGTCCCGGCGGCGGGTTGACGCAAATCAAGCGCGCCCCAGACAGCCGGGCGGCGTAGTTCTTTAGAACGATGGCGGTGCATGGCGGTGCCGCAACGCCTCGTTCGTCGGGACGGGGGGCGTCCGACCATTAGACGGATGGGCGGCGCCCGCACTGCGCGGCGGCGCGGCGGGCTACCTTCTGAAGTCGGCCGACAGCGACGAGCGCGGCCAGGCCATCGAGCGCGCGGCGCGCGGCGAGGCCAGCTTCAGCGCCACGATGACCGCCGAGTTCGCCGCAGCCTTCGGCGGCGCCGCGCCGGTGCCGGCGCCGGCAGCACCCGCGGCCCCGGTCGTGCCCGGCGACGACGTGCTGGCCACGTTGTCGC
>JALOSD010000039.1 GCA_025458585.1 Burkholderiaceae bacterium
GCGCAGCGGCAGCTCGGTGCGGTTGGCAGCGATGTCCGCCAGGCTCGCGCCGACGCCGACGCCGACGCGGACTCCGACGCGATAGCGGCGCGCGCGCAGACCGGCCACCAGCAAGGTGGCCAGCCCCGCCACGGCCAGGCCGCCGGCGAGCCCGGCGGCAGTGCGCCGCGCGAGATCGCCCGCGTGTTCGGCCTCGGGGTCGGCCAGGTGCCGCCCGGCGTGGTCGAGGCGCGGCAGCCTGCGCTCGACGACGCCGTCGACCTCGACCGTCTCCTTCGTGAAGCCGTGCGCGGCCAGCGGTTTCGAGTAGGTCGTCTCGCGCATCGCGATCGGCCGCGCGAGCAGCAGGTCGAGCAGGCTTTCGGTGCGGGTGGCGTGGAACACCGGCGCATCCGCCGCCGCTCCAGGCGCGGTCGGCAAGGCGCGGCGGAAATGCACGCTGTCGAGCAACGCGACGGCGGCGAACAGCGCGAAGACAACGAGCGCGCACAGTGCCGGCGCGTCGCGCAGTACCTTGCTCCAGGTGGCGCGCAGGTTCGGCGAGCGTGCCGCGTGCCAGAAATAAGCGGCGAGCGAGGCTACCAGCGCCCACATCACGGCGTCGGTCCACAGCACGACGAGCTTGGGCATCGCGTTCACGCCAGCCTCACGCGCGGGTCGACGACGGTGTAGGCGATGTCGATGAGCAGGTACGACAGCACGTACAGCACCGAGCCGAGGAAGACCATGCTGCGCACGATCGCGAAGTCCTGCCCGGCGATGGCGTCGATCACGTAGGCGCCGAGCCCCGGGATGCCGAAGAAGCTCTCGAACACGAGGCTGCCGAGGAACACGTAGGGCAGGTACGAGCCGGCGCTGGTGAGGATCGGGATCAGCGCGTTGCGCAGCACGTGGCGGCCGAGCACGACCGTCTCCGACAGGCCCTTGGCGCGCGCGGTGCGCACGTAGTCGCGGCCGATCTCCTCGAGGAACATCGCACGGTACAGCCGCGCCTCGGTGCCCAGCCGCGACAGCAGGCTGAGCGCGACCGGCAGCACGAGGAACTTCACCGCGTCGAGCCCGCCGGCGTAGCCCGAGATCGGCACCAGCTTGAGCACGCGCGAGAAGAAGTACTGCCCGACGATGATGTAGAACAGGCTCGAGATCGACAGCATCACGACGCACAGCACGACGCCCCAGAAGTCGATGCGCGTCGCGCGAAAGAAGACGAGGACGAGCGCGAACGCCGTCGAGGCGATGAGCTGCAGCACGAAGATCGGCACCGCGAGCTGCAGGCTGACCCCCATGCGGGTGCGGATCTCGTGGCCGATGTCCGACGACTGCTTGGCGTCCGAGCGCCCGAAGTCGAGCCGCAGCAGCGACACCGAGCGCTGCCAGAAGATCGTCTCGGTGAGCCTGCCGCCGCCGTCGGCCCGTGCGTTCCAGTACAGCGGCTTGTCGTAGCCGCGCTCGGCCTTCCACTTGTCGATCTGCTCCTGGCTCACGCGCTTGCCGCCGATGTTCAGCCGCGCCATGTCGTCGGGCGTGTTGACGGTGAAGAAGAGGAAGAAGGTCAGCAGGTTGACGCCGGCGAGCACGAGCAGGCCGTAGCCGAGCCGGCGCAGGATGTAGTTCAGCAAGGCGCGCCTTCGGGCAGCGCGAGGCCGAGCAGGCGTGCGGCGCGGTTCAGCTTCCGGTCGAAGCTGACGAAGTGGGTCGTCTCGCCAGCCAGCGCGCGTCCCACAGCGTGCGCCGCGGCGAGTTGCACGGCGTCGTAGCCGCGCAACCCGAACGTGTCCGCGTAGTCGCCCGCCGTCTCGACGAGCGCCTGCGTCACCTCGACGATGCGATACAGCGGCCAGTCGGCGGCCAGTCGTTCGCGAGCGATCGTCCACACGTCGTGCGCGAGTGGCACCTCGCGCTCGCGCCGCGCAATGCCGGCGCGGGCCTCGGCGAACGTGATGCGGCAGGTCGCGGGCTGCTGGCCCTCGAGCCAGCCCCACAGCGCGTCGCTGCCCTCCTCGTCGACGTACAGCTTGATCAGCGCCGAGGTATCCAGGTAGGTCGTCAACCGCGATCCTCGATCACGGCGTCGGCGACGCTGCCGACCCCCGGCGGCAGCGGGTTTGGCGAACGCCTGCGCAATACGTCGCCACGCGGCCGCTCGAGCGTCACCCCAGCCGCGAGCAGGCGATCGGTGACCGAGTCGCCACTCGGCGGCGGGGGCACGAGCCTTGCCACGGGTTTGCGGTGCGACGTGATCAGCGCCGTCTCGCCGGCCTGCACGCGGCGCACGATGGCCGACAGATGGGCCTTCAGTTCGCGCACGGTGACTTCCATATGAGACCTCAATTCGCCGTCATGAGGAGAAAATTGTAGTCTCAGTCCGCGTGACTGGCGGCGACAGCAGGCCGCGCCACCGCCCGCTCGCGCTCGACGAAGCTGCGCCGCAGCCGCCATGCGAGCCACAACGCGCCGAGCGCAAGGACGGCCAGCGGCCAGACCACGGGCCGGTTCCACTCGGTCCACTTCTGCGCGCGCAGCTCGGGGTCGAGCCGGTAGTACATCGCCATGTCGCGGATCAGGATGCTCGGCTTGCCGTTGTGCACCCATGGCTGGAACGCCGACGCCGCATAGGGGAAGTAGCCCCAGGCCCAGGGCGCGTCCTCGCGCAGGATCGCCACCATGCGGTCGATCACGGCCTGCTTCTCGGGCCCGTCGTCGAGCGTCTGCATCTGCTTGTACAGACGGTCGTATTCCGGGTTGGTGTAGTTCGCAGCGTTCTCGCCCTCGTGCTCGGCCTTGCCGTTCGGGCCGTAGAGCAGGAACAGGAAGTTCTCGGCGTCGGGGTAGTCGGCCAGCCAGCCCCACCAGAAGATCTGCTGCTTGCCGGCGAGCATCTTCTCCTGGAACTGGTTGTAGTCGGTGGCGCGGATCTCGAGCTGGATGCCGAGCTTGGCGAACTGGCGCACCATCCAGTCGAGCTCGGCCTTCGTCTCCGGCGTCGGCGCGCGCTGGTAGTCGTAGTTCAGCACCAGCGGGCGGCCCGTCTTCGCGTCGCGGCCGTCGGGGTAGCCGGCCTCGGCAAGCAGCTTCTTCGCCTCGTCGATCGAGCGGCGCACGACCTTGCCGTCCACGACCTTGTGCGTCACCGGGTTGTGCCCTTCGACGGTGCCGTGGCGCGAGCCGAACAGGCCCGCCGGCAGCGGCCCGTGCGCCGCCTCGCCACCCTTGGCGAGGAAGATCTTGCCGTAGCCCTCCTCCCAGTCGATCGCGATCGACAGCGCCTGGCGCAGCTTGCGGTTGCGCACCTGCTGCTCGGGCGTGTCGCCCTTTCCCACCACCGGGTCGAGCCAGTTGAAGCCGAGGTACCAGTTGCTGATGTCGACCGTCTTCGGGAACTGGAAGCCGCGCTCGGTGTAGAGCTTCGCCGTGGCATCCGAGTCGCCCACGTCGACAAGGAACTCGATGCCCCAGTCGGGGCGCTCGATCTCCGGCACGTCGAGGTAGCCCTGCACGAACTTCGCCTTGTGCGGCACCTTCTCGCGCTCGATCGTCGAGACGATGGTGTCGACGAACGGCATCGTCTTGCCGCAATCGGCAAGCAGGCCCACGTCGCGATCCTCGGGCATGCCCTCGCACGGGTACGGCACGCCGCGGAAATTCGGATTGCGTCGCATCACGTGGCGGCGGTCGGCGACGACCTCCGTCATCATGTACGGGCCCGTGCCGACCGGCCAGGTCGCGAGACTCAGGCCGTTGGCGGCCATGCCCGGCTGGCTGTAGAACGCGTCGGCCTCCCAGGGCACCGGTGCGGTGAACGTGGTTGCGAGCCAGTACTTCCACTGCGGGTACTTGCCGCGAATCTTCAGGCGCAGCAGGTGCGGCTCGGGTGCAGTCACGCCTTCGAGCGGCCAGCGGCGGAAGTCGAGGAACGGCTTGTCGAGTGCCGCCGGGTCGAGGCCCGCGCGCAGCGTCGCGTCCTCGCGCTTGACGACATCGGCGTACTCGCGCAGGCCGACGAGGTACTCGGCGAAGATGCCGAAGATCGGCGCCTCGATGCGCGTCGTGGCGTGGCGCTTGAGGGCGTAGACGTAGTCGTCGGCCACGAGCTCGCGGGTGCCCTGGTGTTCGAACTCGATCGGCGAGTCGGCCGGCGCGTCGTGCGGCAGCGCTCGGCCGTCGGCGTCGAGGTACTGCGGCTCGACGACGGCCTCGGCCGTCTTGGGCACCAGCGCGTACGGGCGCTCCAGGTAGTGGTAGCCGTACAGCGGCTCGTAGATCTGGTACGTGTACGGCGACTCGTTGTTGCTGTACGAGGTCGTCGGGTCGAGCGTGCGCGGGCTGCGCTCCTGGAACGCGTTGAGCAGCGTGTTCGTGTGCTCGATGCCGCGAGGGTGCGGGCTGTTGTCGCAGCCCGCGAGCACGGCGAGTGCGCCCAGCACGACCCCGAGCGTGCCGAGCCCAGCCCGCCAGCGCCTCACGCGTGGCCCCACGCGAGCCAGGCGTTGCGGCCGTCGACGACGAGCTGTGCCTGCCGTCCCACCGGCAGGCAGACCTTGGTGCGCGGCACGTGACCGATGGGCAATCCGGTGAGGATCGGCGTGCGCGTGACCGCGCGCAGGTGGGCGACCATCGCGCGCAGGCCGTAGCCGCGGTCGTGCGGCGAGCGCTTCCAGCCGCCGAAGTCGCCGAGCAGCACCGCGCGCTGCGCGTCGAGCACGCCCGCCTGGTGCAGCTGCAGCAGCATGCGCTCGACGCGGTAGGGGTGCTCGGCGACGTCTTCGAGGAACAGCACGCCGCCGCGGATGCGCCGCGCGGGCCAGTGGCGCGTGCCGAGCAGCGACATCAGCACGGTCAGGTTGCCGCCCCACAGCGGCCCGCTCGCGTCGAGGCCGTCGAAGCCGGGCTCGGTGCGAAAGCCGATCGCCTCGAGCTCACCCGCCATCGCCTCGACGAAGCCGCCGATGGTGACCTCGTCGGTGCCGCCCTCGTCGTCCGCTCGGCCGAAGTCGTCGAGCGCCAGCGGCCCCGACCAGCCCGACACGCCGGCATGCGCCCACAGCGCCAGGTGCAACGCCGTGAGGTCGCTGTAGCCGACCCAGCGCGTGCCCTGCCGAACGCTGCGCGCCAGCCGCGCCCAGTCGATCGCGTCGAGCAGCCGCGACAGGCCGTAGCCGCCGCGCGTGGCGAGCGCGACGCGCGGCGCGCCGTCGGCCACGCGGTGGATCGCGGCCAGCCGGGTCGCGTCGTCGCCGGCGAAACGCTGGTGGCGTGCGAGTGCCGCCTCGTCGACCTGCACCGCAAAGCCGAGCGCCGCGAGGCGCTTCACGGCACGGCGCAGCGGCGCGGCACGCACGACGACGCCCGAGGGCGAGAACAGCGTCAGCCGACTCATGCGCCGCGCTCGAACAGGTCGCCCTCGATCACGTCGCCGGTCGGGATGCGTTCGTCGGGCGGCTCGGCCTCGCGCCGGCTGCGCTGCTGCGCCCGGCGCTCGGCAAAGAACTCGCGCAACAGCTGGCCACAGGCCTCGCCCATCACGCCGCCGCGCAGGTCGGTGTGGTGGTTCAGCCGCGCCTCGGCGAACAGGTCGACGACCGAGCCGGCGGCGCCCGTCTTCGGGTCGCACGCGCCGAAGACGACGCGCTTGACGCGCGCGTGCATCATCGCCATCGCGCACATCGCGCAGGGCTCGAGCGTCACGTACAGCTCGCAGTCGGGCAGGCGGTAGTTCTCGAGCAGCGCCGCGGCGTGGCGCAGCGCGACGATCTCGGCGTGCGCCGTCGGGTCGTGCGTCGTGATCGGGCGGTTGTAGCCGGTGGCCACCACCTGCACGCCTTCGTCGGTGCGGCGCACGATCACCGCGCCGACCGGCACCTCGCCGACGAGCAGCGCGTTGTGCGCCTGATCGAGCGCCAGGCGCATGCCGACGAGGTCGGGGTCCTCGGCCGCCCCGGACGTCGTCACGGCTGTTCGGCCCGCTTCGCGGCGCCCTGCTGCAGCGCCTTCGACACGTCGTCGGCCACGCGCTGCTGCATCTGCTTGGCGCCTTCGGCCACCGTCGGCGCGGGCGCGGGCGCCGCCGTGGTGCCCGACGTCGGGCCGGGCGCGCCGGGCACGGCCGGCATTCGCATCGTCCCGACCGCCTGCAGCTGCTGCTTGGCCAGCATCATCACGACGGCGGCGACGACGAGCAGGCTCAACACTCCGACGATCAGGCGCATGCGGCGACTCCCTGGCGGTTCACGGCGGTTCGACGACCGACAACCGATTGTCTCGCGTGACGCGGCGCGCCGATCGGCGGCCGCGCGTCAGGGCAGACCCTCGCTGCCGAGGAACGCACGGCCCCGGTACGGCGTGCCGGGGTTCGGGCCCCGCCGTCCGGCGGCGCCGCCTCGACGCGTGCCGGGTTCGACACAGGACGCGCGCTCGCCGGCCGGTGGCACCGGCCGGCTACGACGCGCCGCCCGCGACCGCGGGGCCCTTCGCCGCCAGCAGCCGCCCGAGCCAGGTCCGCGGCGGCTCGCGGCCCGTGCGCAGGTAGTCGATCGCGCCGTCATCGCCGAGCGCGTGCCGCTGCAGGCCCTCGACCCCGGCCTCCCCGGCGAACAGGATGCGGTCGCCCGGGCGCAGCACGGTGTGCTCGTCGGGCAGCAGCACGTCGCGGCCGCCGGACAGCAGCAGCAGCGGCACCGCCTTCAGCGAGCGGCGGCGATCGTCGGGGTCCATCAGCAGGTGCGCCAGCGTGAGCGGCGGCTCGGGCCGCTCGACGAAGGCCCGCCGCGCGCCGAGCAGCACCTGGTCGCAGTCGAGAGCCCAGGTGTGCGGCACCGCGTCGCCGACGGTGTCGCGGATGCGCCCGGCCACGCCCACCGCCCACACGGCGTTCTGCCTGCGCGCGCGCATCAGGAAGCGGTTGAGCAGCGGCGTGGTCAGCAGCTGCACGACTTCGTGCGTCATCACGACGGCCTGCACGAACTCGACGTCGGCGCGTGCGGCCTCGATCAGCGCCCGGTTGCCGACCTGGTTCTGGCGGATGACGACGAACAGCCTGCGCCGCAGGCGCCGCGCGTTGTTGACGATGGCCAGGTTGTTGGCGTCGCTGTCGGTGCCGGCGATGAGGCCGACGGCCTGCTCGATGCCCGCCTGTCGCAGCACCTGCTCGGCCAGCGCCGAGCCGAGAATGCCCTCCTCGCCGCACTGCGCGGGGTCGACGTCGATCGCCTTGAAGGGCAGCCCGGCCTGCTCGAGCGCCGACGCCGCGCAGTGGCCGAAGCGGCCGTAGCCGGCGACCACCCAGTGCCCGCGCGGCGCCTCGATGCGCCGCGGCGGCTTCGTGCCCGGCACGCCGCTCAGCCAGTCCTCCAGCCGCAGCACGTCGGGCTGCGCGAGCGCCATGCCGAAATTGACGGCGAAGGTCTCGAACGGGTTGACGACCAGCACGCCGCCCACGCTTTCCAGCGTCTCGCGCGCGCCGGGGGACTTGACCCGCGCCAACACCGGCAGGTTGTCCGCCAGCACGCGCGCGCCGATCGCGATCGACTGGTTCACTTCGTCGCCGCTGGTCAGCGCGACCAACCCGGCGCAGCTGCGCATGCGCACGCCGGCGGCCTCCAGCACGTCGGGCGCACGGGCGTCGGCGATGAGCAGCGCCGACGGCTGCTG
Organism: Burkholderiaceae bacterium; assembly: GCA_025458585.1. GTDB lineage: Bacteria > Pseudomonadota > Gammaproteobacteria > Burkholderiales > Burkholderiaceae_C > Calidifontimicrobium. The sequence goes on from JALOSD010000039.1 coordinate 7,648, forward strand.
CGTGTCGAGCACCAGGTGCGCGCGCGCGCGATCGGGGTCGGACTCGACCACCACGGTGGCGAAGCCGATTTCGTCGAGCGCCGAGACCAGCCGGCGGCCGCTCTGCCCGTAGCCGCAGACGACGAAGAACGGGTCCGTCATCCGCCGCACGCGGGCCTCGAAGCGGTAGCGGCCGAGCGCGACCCGAAAGGCCGGATGCCGCGCCAGCGCGAAGATCGCGCCCAGCGTGTAGGCCCAGCCGATCACGGTGAGGTAGATGCTGACCGTCATCCACAGCCGCTGCGCGTACGAGAACGGATGCGGCACCTCGCCGAAGCCGATCGTCGTGGCGGTGTAGCTCATGATGTAGAACGCGTCGAAGACGCTGAGCCGCCACGGGTTGCCGTCGGGGTCGGTGCCTGGCATCAGCACGAGGCCGAAGATGGCGATCGCGTAGACGCTGATCAGCGTGATGATCGGCGCGCGCAGCCGGCGCAGGATCAGCACCAGGACGTCGGTCATCGCGCGCTCCCGTCGCTGCCGCGCCGGCCGTCGTGCCCGATCAGCGGGTGCGCCGCAGCGTCTCGCCGATCATCAGCGCCACCGAGACGAAGTTGGCCGCCAGCGCCCCGCCCGACAGCGAGACCACGGTGGCCATCACCTCGCCCTCCGAGGGCAGCTGGTTCACCTGCGTCGCCCAAAGCCACACGACCGACGCGCCCACCAGCTGGATCACCGCGACGATGCTCGTGGCCAGGTGGATTGCGCCGATGTGCGTGCGGTCGCCGAACTTCAGCGTCATCGCGACCAGGTTGACGACGACGGTGGCCGCCAGTTCGAGCTCGTGGTGGTGCTTCGGGTTGTCGATCTCGCCGAGGAAGAAGCCGAAGTTCAGCGTGAAGGCGAGGATGACGAACGCGCCGAAGATGACTTTCTCGAGGTTCATGCAGGCTCTCCGCTGCGCGACGGCCGCGTCGGCGCGGCGGCGATGGTAAGCGAAGGCCGCAGCGCGGAGGCTGGCGGTCGCCAGGCCCGGCGCGGCGCTGCTTCGGTGTCCAGGCGGGCGTGCATGCTCACGACCACACAACTCCCTTGAACCGGAAAAAGAAACCAGTCAATACTTCGCCGGTCCTACCTCGAGGAATTTGAGTGGCCACAGATGGGGGAATTTGAAGTGGCCATCGGGGATGCTTCGCCAACACCCTCACGAATGTGCACGCTTGACTCGGGGTCGCCGTGGCTGGCTAAGCCCTCAGCGTACGACTGTTTCATTCACAACATCTCGCCGGTTTCGACTGGCCCACGGAGACGTTCCATGAGGCATGTTCAGCATCGCGAACGACCGCGGGCACATAGAGGCGACCACGGACCGACCCGGTCTACGCGCCGGCAGCCGATGGGTGCGGTATGCTGACTCGTCCATTCTCGTGCGTCGCTGTGGCCAACCGCGGCGAGGCTGCAGTGCGCTTCATGCGAGCCGCGCGCAGCTGGTCGCGCGAGCACGGTGTCGCGCTCTCGGTGATCGCCCTGTACACCCATGCCGACGCCGAGGCGCCTTTCGTGCGCATGGCCTCGGCGTCGGTCTGCCTCGGCGACCCGATGGTTCGCGGCGAGGACGGCAAGCAACGCAGTGCCTACCTGGATGTCGAGCGGATCGTGACACTGGCGCGTCAGGCGGGTGCCGACGCGCTGTGGCCGGGCTGGGGCTTCGCGTCCGAGCGGCCCGAGCTGCAGGAGGCCTGCGAGGCACACGGCCTGGTCTTCCTGGGCCCACCGGCCAGCGCCATGCGCGCCCTGGGCGACAAGATCGCGGCCAAGCGGTTGGCCGAGAAGGCGGGCGTGCCAGTCAGCCCCTGGTCGCGCGAATCGGTCGATGAGGCGGGCGCAGCAGCCTGCGCGGCGCGGATCGGCTACCCGGTGCTTCTCAAGGCCACGGCCGGCGGCGGCGGGCGCGGCATCCGGCGCGTGGACCATCCGGACGAACTGGTCGGCGCCTACCGTTCCGCCGCAGCCGAGGCCGGCGCGGCCTTTGGCGACCCCTCGATCTTCGTCGAGGCCTTTGTCGCCGATGCCCGCCACGTCGAGGTGCAGGTGCTCGCCGACAGCCACGGCGGCGTCTGGGCGCTCGGCACGCGCGACTGCTCAATGCAGCGCAGGCAGCAGAAGGTGCTGGAAGAGGCGCCCGCTCCCGGACTGTCCGCCGACGTCGAGCAGGCCCTGTGCGAAGCCGGCAAGAACCTCGCACGCGCCTCGGGCTACGTCAGCGCCGGCACGGCCGAGTTCCTGCTGCTGCCTGACCTGAAGACCTTCTACTTCCTGGAGATGAACACCCGGCTCCAGGTCGAGCACACGGTGACGGAGGAGATCTTCGGGCTCGACCTGGTTGGCCTGCAGATCGATGTCGGCCGCGGGGAAAGGTTGCCGGCCGAGCACCCGCCGGCGCCGCGCGGTGCCGCCATCGAGGCACGGCTCAATGCAGAAGATCCCGACCAGGGTTTCGCGCCGCGTGCGGGCCGGCTGCTCCACTTCGAGGCGCCGCTGGGGCCCGGCGTGCGCGTCGATTCCGGCTACGTGCAGGACAACGTGGTCCCGACCGTCTTCGACTCGATGCTGGCCAAGGTGATCGTCTTCGGCGCGACGCGCCACGCGGCGCTGGCGCGCCTGGAGACGGCGCTGCGCGACACCGTCATCGTGCTCGACTCCGGGCTCACCAACCGCTCGCTGCTGCTCGAGCTGGTTGCCGACACGGTGTTTCGCGACGGGCCGGTCACGACGCGCTGGCTCGACAAGCATGTCGCCAGCCGCCCGGGCAGCGAATCGCGCAGCCACCTCGAGGCGGCGCTGGCGGCCGCCGCGCTGGGTGACTACCTGCAGCTGCGGCGCGGGCACGTTGCGAACTTCATCGAGGAAGCACAGCGCGTCGTCCCGCACACGGTTCCGGAACCCGGGCCGGTCAAGATCCGCTTCGTGCTCGGCACCCACCCGCTGGAAGTCGAGGTGGGATCGGTGGGGCCGCAGGAGCTGCGCATGCGCTGCGGCGAATGGCAGGCGGTGGTGCGGGCGCAAACCACCGGCAAGGGCACGCTGCTGCTGGACTACGGCGGCAGGCGTTATGCCGTGCAGCGCGCCGCGACGTCCTCGGAGGTGTATGTCGAGGTCGAGGGTGTCGCCCACCGCTTCCGCCGGGTGTCGGATGGGCGCGTGCGCGCCGAATTGCCGGCATCGGTCGCGCAGATTCATGTCCAGCCAAACGACCGGGTGAGCGCCGGCATGCGCATCCTGACGCTCGAGGCGATGAAGATGGAAACCATCATCGACTCGCCCACGACCGGGACGGTACGGGCCGTGCATGTCAGGCCGTCGAGCCAGGTCGCCGCCGGCGAGGTGATGATCGAGATCGACGAGGGTGACGAGAGCCAGGCTAGCGTCGGCGCAGGCCTCAGGCTCGCCGCCCGGCGCGAGACCGGGCTGGATGCGCTGCGCCTGGTGGAGGCGCGGCTGCTGGGGTTCGACGTCACCGCGGAAGAACTGGGCGCGGCACTGGCGGGTCTGGAAGCCGACCCATTGCCGCCGCGCGGTCGCCTGCTGAAGATGCTCCGTGCAGCTGTGGTGCAGGAGCAGCTGTTCAAGAGCGGCCCCTTCGACGATGCCGCGAACGAAGCGAACGAGTCGAGCATGGACCAGCTCGCCTGGTTCGCGCACCATCGTCGCTTCGACGACAAGAAGCTCTCCGAACGCTACAGGCGGCGGCTCGTGCGTTTCCTCGCGTTGCATGGCATCGACGAGTTCGTCGAAGGTGACCCGATGGTCGCGCACGCGCTGCTGCGCCTGTTCCAGGCGCGGCGATCGCAGGAGGACGCGAGCGCACTGGCCCTCGCTGTCTTGCGCGCGCTGGCTCGTTCGCAAGCGGCGGAGTCCGAAGCGGCGCCATCGGCACTGGAGCAGCGCGTGGTGTTCGAAAAGCTCGCCAGCGAAGCGGTGCAGCGCGGCGATCTCCAGGTCGCCACGGCGGCCTGGAACCTGATCCATTACTGGCAGGATCTGCCCGAGTGGCAGGCACACATGGCCAGGGCCGCCATCGAGGCTGACCTGTGCTGGGACGACCTGGCTGCCGCGCAGTCGCCCGAAAGGCGCGCCGCCGCCGAAGCGGCCTTGCAGGCCTTGCCGCTGGGTGCACTCGTCGGAGCATTGGCGGGGCCAGCCGGCCGCCGCGAGCCGGCCCTCGTTCTGCGGCAGTTGCTGGCCCGGATCTACGAAGTCCACGCAGGTGGCGTGATCGAAGACGCCGCGGCGCTGCAGGGACGCCATCCATGCCAGCGCCTGCAATCCGCCGCCGGCGTGCAGGTGGTCGGGGTGTTGCTGGACTCTCCCTGCGATCTGGCAGCGGTTCTGGCCTTGCTCCCGCCCGACGCCGAGGCCGATCTGCTGCTGGCCTACGTCCCTGCCGTCGACGCCTTCGACGTCGCCTCATGCATCCAGCGTTCGCGCTGGACGGCGTTGTGGGTCGAGGGTGGCGAGATGCGCATCCGCAGTTGGGCGCCGGCTGGCGACGCGATGGCCGAGCAGACGCTGCTGCGCGATGTCCATCCGGCACGCGCGGTGGCACAGGAAGTTGCCCGGTTTGCCCAGTTCAGGCTCGAGCGGCTGCCCGCCCCGGCCGGCCTGCTGTTGCTGCGCGCCGTCGCCAAGGGTGAAGACCGGCTGATCGCGATGGCCGAGGTCGAGCGCTTCGATCCGGTGCTCGATGGCGACTTTGTCCGCGTTCCCGGTTTCGAGCGGGTCTTCCTCAACGCCGTCCAGGCCCTGCGTGAAGGCTCGCGCGCCGCCACGGGCAAGCCGCCAGCGTTCAACCGCATATCGCTCTTCGTGCGTCCGACGATCACGCTGGCGCGCGGCGCGCTCGACGCGCTGGCCCGCCGGCTCGGACCGGCGACCTTCGACCTGGCGTTGCACAAGGTGGCGATGCATGGCCGCTTCACGCTCGACGACTCGCAGCCGCCGCGCGAGCTGGCCGCCGAGTGGCGCGACGCGACGGCACTCGGGCCCAGGCTCGAAGTGGTGCTGCCGCGGCAGCGCCTGGTGCCCGTGATGTCGGCCTACGAGCAGCAGGTGTTGGCCGCGCGGCGGCGGCGCCTGTTCCACCCCTACGAGGTCGTGAGCTGGCTCACGTCCAGGGAAGACATCGGTCGGATCGAGCGCGGACAGTTCGACGAACTGGAACTCGACGCCCAGGGCATCGCGCTGGAATCGGTGCGGGGCCGTCCCGCCGCCAGCAACCCGACCGGCGTGGTGGTCGGGCTGATCACGAACTGGTCCGAGCGCTTTCCGGACGGCTTCAGCCGGGTGCTGCTGCTGGGCGACCCGAACAAGGACATGGGCTCGCTCGGCGAAGGCGAGTGCCGGCGCATCATTGCCGCGATCGACCATGCCGAGAAACTGGGCGTTCCCGTGGAGTGGGTCGCGCTGTCCGGCGGGGCCCGCATCGCCTTCGACTCCGGGACCGAGAACCTCGACTGGACCGCGGCGGTGCTGCGTCGCATCGTCGAGTTCACCGAAGCCGGTGGCGTGATCAACGTGCTGGTCGACGGACCCTGCGTCGGCGCGCAGTCGTACTGGAACTCCGAAGCCACGATGCTGATGCACTGCCGCGGCACGCTGGTCATGACACCGCGCGGCTACATGGTGCTGACGGGCAAGCGCGCACTCGAGGTTTCCGGATCGGTCGCGGCAGAGACCAACGAAGGCATCGGCGGACTCGAGATCATGGCCGGCAACGGCCAGGCGCAGTACACCGCGCCGGACCTGAAGAGCGCCTACGAACTGCTGCTGCGCCACTACGAGTACACCTATGTCGCGCCGGGCGAGCGGCGGGCGCGCCGGCGGCCCAGCGCCGACCCGGTCGAACGCGATGTCACCGGCTGCGCGTACGCCGGCGCCGGCGGCTTCGCCACGGTCGGCGAGCTGTTCTCAGAGAACGCCAACCCCGGGCGCAAGAAGCCCTTCGCGATCCGCGAGGTCATGACCGCCGTTCTCGACCAGGACGCCCCGCCGCTGGAGCGCTGGAAAGGGCTTGCCGGCGGTGAAACGACCGTCGTGATGCATGGGCAGCTCGGAGGCAATCCGGTCTGCCTGATCGGCATCGAATCGCAACCGCTGCCGCGGCGAGGGCCGCGTCCGGTCGACGGGCCGGCCAGCTGGATGAGCGGCACGCTGTTCCCGCATTCGTCGCGCAAGATGGCGCGTGCGATCCGCTCGGTCAGCGGCCTGTGCCCGGTCGTCGTGCTCGCCAACCTGTCGGGCTTCGACGGCTCGCCGGAATCGATGCGCGAGCGCCAGCTCGAATACGGCGCCGAGATCGGCAAGGCGGTGGTGGAGTTCGACGGGCCGATCCTGTTCTGCGTCGTCGCGCGCTACCACGGGGGTGCCTATGTCGTGTTCTCGCGCCGGCTGTCGAGCCGTCTCGATGCCGTGGCGCTCGAAGGCAGCTATGCGAGCGTGATCGGCGGCGGCGCCGCCGCCGCCGTCGTGTTCACGCGGCTGGTCCGCGAAAGGGCGCAGGCCGACCCGCGCGTACGAGCGGCGCGCAAAGCGCTCGCCGACGCCAAGCTCGCCGATCGCCGCAACGTCGAAGAAGACTACGAGAGGGTGCTGGCTGACGTCGCGGCAAGAGTGCAGACCGAAGTGGCGCGCGAATTCGACGCTGTGCACAACGTGGCACGGGCCCTCGATGTGGGATCGCTCGATGCCCTCATGACCGCCAAGGAACTGCGTCCGTCGCTGTGCGCACGCCTGGAACGCGCGCTCGAGGAAGATCGGGTCCGTTCCACGTCGAAACGGTGAAATAGGGAACTCA
>JALOSD010000253.1 GCA_025458585.1 Burkholderiaceae bacterium
CGCGATCGCGCGCCCGATGCCGCGCGAGGCGCCGGTGACGAGGGCGACCTGGCCGGCGAACGCGGACGTCGTCGGCGCGTTCATGCCAGCACCCCCTTGGCGTCGGCGAGCGACGACGGGTCGTCGACCGCCAGGCTCGTCAGCCCGTCGTCGATGCGGCGCGTCAGCTTGGAGAGCACCTTGCCCGGCCCGCACTCGACGACGTGGGTGGCACCGCGCGCACGCAGGGCCTGCACCACCTCGACCCAGCGCACGGGCCGGTACGCCTGGCGATACAGCGCGTCGGCGATCGCGGCCGGCTCGGCCGGCGCGGCGACGTCGACGTCGTTGACCACCGGCACCCGCGGCGGCGCGAACGCGACGCCGGCCAGCCGCTCGCGCAGGCGATCGGCCGCCGGCTTCATTAGTTCGCAGTGGAACGGCGCCGACACCGCGAGCGGGAGCGCGCGCTTCGCGCCGCGCGCCTTCAGCAACTCGCAAGCGCGCTCGACCGCGGCCTTCGTGCCGGCGATCACGGTCTGCGTCGGGTCGTTGAAGTTCGCTGCACTGACCGGCTCGCCACACGCCGCGGTGGCCTCGGCGCAGCCGGCGACGACAACGTCGGCTGCGAGCCCGAGGATCGCCGCCATCGCCCCGAGCCCGGCCGGCACCGCGTCCTGCATCGCCTGCGCGCGAAATCGCACGAGCGGCAGCGCGTCGGCCAGGCTCAGCGAGCCGGCGGCGACGAGCGCCGCGTATTCGCCGAGCGAGTGGCCGGCGAACGCGACGGGCGCCAGGCCCGTCTCGGCCTGCAGCGCACGCCAGCACGCGATGCCGGCGGCGAGCATCGCGGGCTGCGTGTTCGTGGTCAGGTCGAGCCGATCCTTCGGCCCGGCGTGCATCAGCGCGAACAGGTCCTCGCCGAGCGCGGCCGACGCCTCCTCGAGCGTGCGGCGCACGGCGGGGTGGTCGGCGAAGGCGTCGAGCATGCCCACCGACTGCGAGCCCTGCCCCGGAAAAACGACGGCAAACGTTGTCAACTCAATTGCTCCACGGCGACACGCGCGGCGCGCGCACGGGTTGGTCCACGTCAGAACTCGAGCAGCACCGCGCCCCAGGTGAAGCCGCCGCCCACGCCCTCGAGCAGCAGCGTGTCGCCGCGACGGATGCGCCCGTCGCGCACGGCGACGTCGAGCGCGAGCGGGATCGACGCCGCCGACGTGTTGCCGTGATCGGCGACGGTGACGACGACGCGCTCCATCGGCAGCTTCATCCTCTTCGCCGTGCTGTGCATGATGCGCACGTTGGCCTGGTGCGGGATCAGCCAGTCGACGTCGTCGGCGCTGCGCCCAGCCTTGACGAGCACCGAGCGCGCGACTTCGTCGAGCACGTGCACCGCGAGCTTGAACACCGCCTGGCCGTCCATCTTCAGCAGCGGGTCGCCGAGCACGCGGCCGCCGGCGACCGTGCCGGGCACGCACAGGATGCCGGCGTGGCGGCCGTCGGCGTGCAGCTCGGTGGCGAGCAGGCCGGGCGTGTCGCTCGCCTCGAGCACGACGGCGCCGGCGCCGTCGCCGAACAGCACGCAGGTCGTGCGGTCGTCGAAGTCGAGGATGCGCGAGAACACCTCGGAGCCGACGACGAGCGCGCGCGTCGCGCTGCCCGTGCGGATCATCGCGTCGGCCACCGTCAGCGCGTAGACGAAGCCCGAGCACACCGCCTGCACGTCGAACGCGGCGCCGCCGTGCGTGCCGAGCTTGGCCTGCAGGATCGCCGCGGTGGACGGGAACATCATGTCGGGCGTTGAGGTGGCGACGACGATCAGGTCGATCTCGTCGGCGCGCCGCCCGGCGGCGTCGAGCGCGCGGCGGCAGGCCTCGAGCGCGAGGTCGCTCGCGTTGACGCCGTCGGCGGCGAAGTGGCGTGCGCGGATGCCGGTGCGCTCGACGATCCACTCGTCGGAGGTCTCGATGCCCTTGGCCGCGAGGCGCTGCACGAGGTCATCGTTGCTCAACCGCTGCGGCGGCAGGTAGCCGCCGGTGCCGGCGATGCGCGTGTGGCGGGGCGGTGCGTTCATGCGGTGCGGGCCACCGGCGCCGCCGCCGCGTCGGATTCGGGCATGGCCTGCACGATGTCGAGGATGCGGTCGTGGACGCGGTCGAGCAACCGGTTGCGAGCCGCATCATACGCGCGGGTCAGCGCCTGCTCGAACGCGAACGCGTCCGCTGAGCCGTGGCTCTTGAACACGAGGCCGCGCAGGCCGAGCAGTGCCGCGCCGTTGTAGCGCCGCGGGTCCACACGCGCCTTGAAGTGGCGCAGCACCGGCAGCGCCACGACGGCGGCGAGCTTGGCGTACCACGTGCGCGTGAACTCCTGGCGGATGAAGTCCGACAGCATCGACGCCAGCCCCTCGGCCGTCTTCAGCGCGACGTTGCCGACGAAGCCGTCGCACACGACGATGTCCGTCGTGCCCTTGAAGATGTCGTTGCCCTCGACGTTGCCGTGGAAGTTCAGGTGGCCGCGCTCGGCGGCGGCGCGCAGCAGCTCGCCGGCGCGCTTGATCGTGTCGCTGCCCTTGATCGCTTCCTCGCCGATGTTGAGCAGCCCCACGGTGGCGTCTTCCTTGCCGTCGACGGCGGCGACGAGCGCGCTGCCGAGCAGTGCGAACTGCAGCAGGTGCTCGGGCGCGCAGTCGACGTTGGCGCCGAGGTCGAGCACGGTCGTGAAGCCGTCGTTGCGGTTCGGCATCACGGTGGCGATCGCCGGCCGGTCGATGCCCTCGACCGTCTTCAGCAGGTAGCGCGCCACCGCCATCAGTGCACCGGTGTTGCCGGCCGAGACGCAGGCATCCGCGGCCGCACGACCGTCGTCGCCGGGCTTGAGCTGTGCGATCGCGACGCGCATCGACGAGTCGCGCTTCCTGCGCAGCGCGACCTCGACCGGGTCGTCCATCGTCACGACCTCGCTGGCGACGACCGGGCGGCAGCGCGCCCAGCCCGCGGCCGGCGCGAGCGCCGCCTCGGTGCCCACGAGCAGCAGTTCGGCGTCGGGGTGACGCCGAAGGAACGCCTGGCAGGCCGGCAGCGTGACGGCGGGGCCGTGGTCGCCGCCCATGCAGTCGACGGCCAGCAGGCTCAGAAAATGCCGCCGCGGCCGCGAGGCCACAGGCAAGCCAACGAGAACGCGGACCACGCGAGCAACGACGCCCGCCGAGGCGGGCGGGCGCGATCGGGTCGGGGTCAGGCGTCGGCCTTGGTCTTCAGCACCTTGCGGCCACGGTAGAAGCCGCTCGGGCTGATGTGGTGGCGGCGGTGCGTCTCGCCGGTCGTCGGCTCGATCGCGATGCCGGGGGCCGCGATTGCGTTGTGCGAGCGGTGCATGCCGCGCTTCGACGGCGACTTCTTGTTCTGCTGGACAGCCATGAGGTTCTCCTCGGCGGGGCCTGACGTCGGGTCGAACGCGGCGTCGGGGCGGTTGAAACAGGGAAAGCGGGCGGATCGTGACGGCGGTGACGGCGCCGCGGGACGCCGTGCCCGGCCTTCGATGCTGGCGGCACGACGCGAACATACCCCCC
>JALOSD010000040.1:0-5657 GCA_025458585.1 Burkholderiaceae bacterium
CGTCGAGCAGTCGACCGCTGGGTGGCCGACGTCGCTGCGGCCCGCACCCGCGGGCAGCGAGCGTTGCCCGACCGCGGCGCGCTGAGCGGGCTCAGCCGCGCGCGGGCCGCAGGCGCCGCACGCCGGCGACGACGGCCAGCACGGTGGCGCCCGCGACGACGCCCGTCAGGGCCTCGAGCAGCGTCGGCACCAGTGGCTGCAGGGCCCCGCCGAAACCGGCGGCAATGTGCCCGATGCCGTGGTGCAGCGCCGGCACGCCGTGCACAAGGATGCCGCCGCCGACGAGGAACATCGCGACCGTGCCCGCCACCGACAGTCCCTTCATCAGGAACGGCGCGGCGCGCAGGATGCCGCGGCCCAGCGCGCGCCGACCGCCCGCGCCTGCGCCGGGCCGCCGGCTCAGGTACAGGCCGAGGTCGTCGAGCTTGACGATGCCGGCGACGAAACCGTAGACGCCCACCGTCATCAGCAGCGCGACCGCCGTCAGCACGGCGACCTGGCTCGCCAGCGCGCTGCCCGCCACCGTGCCGAGCGTGATCGCGATGATCTCGGCAGAGAGGATGAAGTCGGTGCGCACCGCACCCTTGATGCGCTCGCGTTCGAGTTGCGCGGGGTCGACGGCCGGGTCGGCCAGCGCCTGCCGGCGCTCGGCGCGCCGGGCCTCTTCGGCATGCTCGTCGCGGTGGAACGCGTGCAGCAGCTTCTCGGCACCCTCGTAGCACAGGAACGCGCCGCCGACCATCAGCAGCGGCGTCACCGCCCACGGCGCGAGCGCGCTGATCGCAAGCGCCGCCGGCACCAGGATCGCCTTGTTGACGAGCGAGCCCTTCGCCACCGCCCACACCACCGGCAGCTCGCGGTCGGCCTGCACGCCGCTGACTTGCTGGGCGTTGAGCGCGAGGTCGTCGCCGAGCACGCCGGCGGTCTTCTTCGTCGCGACCTTGGTCATCGTCGCGACGTCGTCGAGCACGCTGGCGATGTCGTCGATCAGCGCGAGCAGGCTGGCTGCGGCCATCGGTGCAGCCGCCGCGCGGGCGGCGTCGGTGGGAAAGGCGTCGGATGATAGTGGGCTGCCGCGCGCGGTCGCGGTTCGCCTCGATGGCCCTCGCCTCGATGGCCCGCCCGACGGCGTACGATACGATGCCGTGAAACCGGTGCACCGTCCGCCAGCCGTGATCCGCCTCGCCGCCGCCCTGGCCGCGCTGGCCGGCGTCTCGGCCGCTCATGCCGTCGTCGGCGTGACCTTCGTCGACGCCGAGCGCTTCGCGGACATCGGGTTCATGTCCGCCGACCGCCGCGAGGTGCTCGAACGGCTCGACGCGCATCTGCAGGCTTGGGGGGCGCGACACCTGCGCGACGGCGAAACGCTGGTCGTCGACGTGCTCGACGTCGACCTGGCCGGCGAGGTGCGGCCGGGCCCGCGCGACAACGTGCGCGTGCTGCTCGGCGGCACCGACGGGCCGCGCATCCACCTGCGCTACGAACTGCGCATCGGCGAGCGCGCCGTCGGACAGGGCGACGAACGTCTGACGGATCCGTTCTACCTCGAGCGCCGCGCCAGCCTTCGCACCGACGAAGCGCTGTTCTACGAGCGCAGGATGCTCGACGACTGGCTGGTGTCGCGCATCGTGCCGCTGCTGGCTGGCGCCCGCTGACGGCCTGCCTGCCACCGGGTCAGTCCGGTTGTGCGCGGCGCTGCCGTGCCGCTAGGCTCCGCCCATGACGTCCGAATCGCCATCGTCCCCGCCCGCCGCCGACGGTGAAACGCCGGCCGCGCCGCCGGCTCCCGGCGGACCGTCGGCGTTCTCGATCACGCTGCGCCCGCTGGGCTTCGGCGATCCGCTGCGCTGGCTCGCGCTCGGCTGGCGCGACTTCGTGCGTGCGCCGCTGATCGGCCTGTTCTACGGCGCCTGCTTCATGGTGATGGGCTGGGCGCTGCTCGAGGTCTACGAACAGGCGCCGGCCTACGTGCTGGCGCTGTCGGCCGGCTTCCTGCTGATGGGGCCGTTCCTGTGCCTGGGGCTGTACCAGACGAGCCTGCGCCTCGAGCGCGGCGAGAAGCCCGACTTCGGCGAGTCGCTGCTCGCGTGGGACCGCAAGACCGGCACGCTCGCGATCTTCGGCTTCGTGCTGCTCGTGCTCGAGATGCTGTGGGGGCGGGCGTCGCTCGTCGTGTTCGCCGTCAGCTTCGACGGCATGCCCGACTTCAAGGGCTCGGTCACGGCGCTGCTGAACCCGGAGAACCTCAACTTCATCATCGCCTACCTCGCGGTCGGCGGCGTGTTCGCCGGGCTGATCTTCGCCGTCAGCGTCGTGTCGATGCCGATGATCCTGCACCGCCAGACCGACGCGATCACGGCCGGTCTGACGAGCATGCGACTCGTGCTGACGCAGCCCGGCGTGATGATCTTCTGGGGCGCGCTGATCACGGTGCTCGTCGTGCTCGCGCTGCTGCCGTGGTTCGCCGGGCTGCTCGTCGTCGGGCCGGTCGTCGGCCACGCGAGCTGGCACGCCTACCGCGCGGCGGTGGCCGACGACCCCGCCGCCGCGCCCTGACGGCGCAGACGGCGCGGCGCGATCAGGGCAGCAGCACGCTCGAGCCGGTCGTGCGCCGTGCCTCGAGGTCGCGATGCGCGAGGACCACGTCCGCCAGCGGGTAGCGCTGGTCGATGCGGATCTTCACCTGCCCCGAGCGCACGACGGCGAACAGGTCGTCGGCCATCGCCTGCGTGTTCTCGCGCGTGGCGATGTGGGTGAACAGCGTCTGCCGCGTGACGTACAGCGAGCCCTTCGCCGCCAGCGTGCCCAGCGCGAACGGCGGCACCGGCCCCGACGCGTTGCCGAAGCCGGCGAGCAGGCCGAACGGTGCGAGGCAGTCGAGCGAGCGCTCGAAGGTGTCCTTGCCGACCGAGTCGTAGACGACCTTGACGCCGCGCCCGCCGGTGATCGCGCGCACGCGCTCGACGAAGTCCTCCTTGTTGTAGTTGATCGCGTGCGCCGCGCCGTGCTCGAGCGCGAGCTGGCACTTGACGTCGCTGCCCGCGGTGGCGATCAGGTTCAGGCCGAGCGCCTTCGCCCACTGGCACGCGATCAGGCCGACGCCGCCCGCGGCGGCGTGCCAAACGACGTGATCGCCTGGCTGCAGTCCGCCCTGCGGCAGCGTGCGCTTGAGCAGGTACTGCACCGTCAGGCCCTTGAGCATCATCGCGGCGCCGGTGTCGAACGCGATGTCGTCGGGCAGCCTGACGACGTTCTTGGCCGGCATCACGCGGCACTCGCTGTAGGCGCCTGGCGGCATGCTCGCGTAGGCGGCGCGGTCGCCCGGCGCGAGGTGCGTCACGCCCTCGCCGACGGCCTCGACGACGCCGGCGGCCTCCATCCCGAGGCGCAGCGGCAGCGGATTCGGGTACAGGCCGGTGCGCTGGTAGACGTCGATGAAGTTGAGGCCGCACGCGTGGTGGCGGATGCGGATCTCGCCGGGGCCGGGATCGCCCACCGCGACGTCGACCAGGCGCATCTCGTCGGGGCTGCCGAACTGCTCGATCTGCACGCACTTGCTCAGGGTGTCCGCCATGGTGGGTCGCTCCGGGAAAGGGATCGGGGGGAGGGCGCGCAGGTTAGCGCATCCGCCGTCGCCCCACGGCGCGGCGGACGATGCCGGCGTACAGCGCGCCGTTCACGAGCACGAGCAGGGCGGCGAGCCGCCACTGCGCCTCGCGCGTCAGGCCTTGCGGGTAGATCAGCGCGCCGAGGTAGTGGTCGAGAAAGCTCGTGGCGTAGCCTTCTTCGCCGGCGGCGCGGCGCAGCGCCACCTCCCACGGCGTCAGCGGGCACAGGCCGCCGCTGGCCTCGATCCACACGCCCCACGCCAGCGCCGGCAGGTGCAGCCACGCCAGCCGGGGCCAGCGCCACACCGCGAGCGCGCCGAGCGCGACCCAGGCGATGAACAGCCCGTGCAGCGCGAGCACCGCGTCGGCGAGAATGCTCCAGACCATGCCGCGATATTCCCACGCGCGATGAAGCGCGTGACGGTTGCTCCCAACCTTGCCCTCGCCACCTTCTGGGCCGACGTGCTGACGCAGGCTGGCATCGGTGCGACCGTGCAGCGCGCGTGGGCGAGCAGCATCGCCGGCGAGATCCCGCCGGACCAGGCGCTGCCCGAGATCTGGGTGCGCGACGATGCCGACCTCGACGCCGCGCGCCGCCTGCTCGAGGACTTGCGGCGCACGCCGCAGCACGACTGGGTCTGCCGCACCTGCGGCGAGCGCGTCGAGGGCGGGTTCGAGCAGTGCTGGAACTGCGGCGCGCCGATGCCGCGCTGAGCCGCGGCCCGGTTGCGATTCGTCCGAGCCCGATGCGCCTGAGCTCCCGCCTCGTCGTCTTGCTGACGCTGCCGCCGCTGCTGTGGGCGGGCAACGCCGTCGTCGGCCGGCTGATGGTCGGCCAGGTGCCGCCGCTGGCGCTCAACGCGCTGCGCTGGCTCGCCGTGCTCGTCGTGCTGCTGCCGCTGGGCTGGAAAGCGGTCGCCACGCCGGCGGCGCGGCAGGCGATCGTGCAGCGCTGGCGCGAGCTCGCGCTGCTCGGACTGCTCGGCATGGGGCTGTTCAACGCGCTGCAGTACACGGCACTGACGACGTCGACCCCGGTCAACGTGACGCTGATCGCCGCCAGCATGCCGGTGTGGATGCTCGCGGTGGGCGCGCTCGTCTACGGCGAGCCGGTGTCGCGGCGCTCGCTCGTCGGCGCGGCGCTGTCGCTCGCCGGCGTCGCGGTGGTGCTCGTGCGCGGCGAGCCGGCGCACCTGGTCGACGTGCGCTTCGTGCCGGGCGACCTGTGGATGCTCGTCGCCGTGATCAGCTGGGCGTTCTACACGTGGACGCTGGCGCGCCCGGGCCCGTTGATGCGCGGCGACGCGCGCCCGGCGTGGGACTGGGCCGGCTTCCTGCTCGTGCAGACGCTGTTCGGCGTCGTGTGGGCCGGCACATTCGCGCTCGGCGAGCTCGCCCTCGCGCCGGCGTGGACGCTGCAGTGGACGCTGCCCGTCGTGCTGGCCGTCGTCTACGTGGCCGTCGGCCCGTCGGTCGTCGCCTACTACTGCTGGGGCCGCGGCGTGGCGGCCGGCGAGCCGCCGCAGCCGTACCACGGGCTGGCGTTCGCACTGATCGTCGCCGGCATCGTCGTGACGACGCGCAGAAGGCGCC
The DNA here is from genome assembly GCA_025458585.1 of Burkholderiaceae bacterium. GTDB lineage: Bacteria > Pseudomonadota > Gammaproteobacteria > Burkholderiales > Burkholderiaceae_C > Calidifontimicrobium. The sequence goes on from JALOSD010000040.1 coordinate 5,202, forward strand.
CCGCCGCCGAGCCCTGACGATGGCCGACGCCGACGACCTCGACGCCTTCGCGCGCGCGCTGATCGGCAGCCGCTTCTCGGTGGCGCCGAAGCGCCTGCGCGCCCCGGGGCCGAGCGCCGAGCAGCTGCACGCCATCGTCGAGGCCGGCGCCACCGCGCCCGACCACCGCGAGCTGCGGCCGTGGCGGCTGCTGCGCATCGCCCCCGCGCAGCGCGGCGCGCTCGCCGATCTGTTCGAGGCGGCGCTGCTCGAGCGCGACCCGGCCGCCGGCGCGCCCGAGCGCGCCGACGCGCGCGCGAAGGCGCACCGCGCGCCCGAGCTGCTGCTTGCCGTCGCACGCCTCGAGCCGCCGCACGACGACGTCGTCGAGCACGAGCGCTACGTCACGCTCGGCGCGGCGCTGATGGCGATGCTGCTCGCCGCGCACGCGATGGGCTTCGCCGGCATGCTCACGTC
>JALOSD010000040.1:5664-16193 GCA_025458585.1 Burkholderiaceae bacterium
CGGCCGGTGTGCTTCGTCTCGTTCGGCACGCCAAGCGAGGTGCGCCGCCGCACCCGCCTGCCCGCCGACGCGTGGCTCGTCGACTGGCAGCCCCCCGGGCGCTGACCGGAGGCCGGCAGGCTTCGGCGAACACGGGCGGTGCCGCGCGCAGGTAGCGCCCGACGCGGCCTTCTTGCACCAGGGTGCACCAGGGCGGCGCGTGCTTCGAGCGGCACGTCGACGAGCGTCGCGATCCGGCGGCATTGCCGCGGGTTGAACCGATCCAAGGGACCAGCGTGCCGCGACGCTGGCATGCTGCGCGCCGATGTCCGCCACCGTGCCCGCTCTCGCGGCGGCCACCCAGGGCTTCGCGCTCGGGGGGTCGCTCATCGTCGCCATCGGCGCCCAGAACGCCTTCGTGCTGCGCCAGGGCCTGCGGCGCGAGCACGTGCTGCCGGTCGTGGTCTTCTGCGTCGTCGCGGACGCTGCGCTGATGCTGGCGGGCGTCGCGGGCCTGGCGACCGTGCTCGGCCACCGCCCGGAGCTGGCGCGCGCGCTGACCCTCGGTGGCGCCTTGTTCCTGTCCGTCTACGGGCTGCGGGCGCTGTGGCGCGCGCGGCGTCCCGGCAGCCTGGACGTCGCCGACGACGGACGGGCCGTCACGCTCGGCGCCGCGATGGCGCAGTGCGCCGCCTTCACGCTGCTCAATCCGCACGTCTATCTCGACACCGTGCTGCTGGTGGGCAGCCTCGGCGCGCGGCTGGGCGAGATGCGCTGGTGGTTCGCCGCCGGCGCCGCGGCGGCCAGTGGCGTGTGGTTCGCGTCGCTCGGCTTCGGTGCGCGCCCGCTCGCGCCGTGGTTCGCACGGCGGCGTGCCTGGCAGTTGCTCGACGCGCTGATCGGCGTCGTGATGCTCGCGCTGGCGGCGTCGCTCGTCAGCGGGGCGGTCGGTGGCGGGGTTGCGCGCGCCGCCGGCTGACTCAGCCGATGCGCACGACGACGCGCCCGCGCACCTGGCCGCTCATCAGCCGCTGCGCGGCGTCGATCGCGCCGTCGAGGCCGGCTTCGCTCGTCATCGCCTCGAGCAGCGCCGGATCGAGGTCGCGCGCGAGGCGCTCCCAGGCCTGGCGGCGCAGCGGCATCGGCGCCATCACGCTGTCGACGCCGGCCAGCGTGACGCTGCGCAGGATGAACGGCGCGACGGTGCCCGGCAGGTCCATGCCCTGCGCGAGGCCGCAGGCGGCGACGACGCCGCCGTAGCGCGTCTGGGCGAGCGCATTGACGAGCGTGTGCGAGCCCACGGCGTCGACGACGGCGGCCCAGCGCTCCTTCTGCAGCGGCTTGCCGGGCGCGGCGAGTTCGGCGCGGTCGATCACCGCGGCGGCACCGAGCTGCTTCAGGTAGTCGGCCTCGGCGGCCTTGCCCGTGGCCGCGGTGACGCGCCAGCCCAGCCGCGCGAGCAGCGCGGTGGCCACGCTGCCGACGCCGCCCGTGGCGCCGGTGACGAGCACGTCGCCGGCGTCGGGGCGCACGCCGTGGCGCTCCAGCGCGAGCACGCACAGCATCGCGGTGTAGCCGGCGGTGCCGATCGCCATCGCCTGCCGCGGCGTGAAGGCCGCCGGCAGCGGCACGAGCCAGTCGCCCTTCAGCCGCGCGCGTTCGGCGAGGCAGCCCCAGTGCGTCTCGCCCACGCCCCAGCCGTTGAGCACGGCGCGGTCGCCGGGCTTCCAGTCGGGGTGGGTGCTCTCGAGCACGGTGCCGGCGCCGTCGATGCCCGGCACCATCGGCCACTGGCGCACGACGGGGCCACGGTTCGTGATCGCGAGGCCGTCCTTGAAGTTGATCGTCGAGTACTCGACGCGCAGCAGCACGTCGGCCGCCGGCAGGCGTGCCTCGTCGAGTTCGGTCAGCGCGGCGCTGAAGCCGGCGTCGGACTTGTCGAGCAGCAGGGCCTTGAACATCGGGACTCCTTCGTCGGGGCGCGAGGCGCCACTTCAATGAACGTGCGCAAGTCGTTGAATCGACGAGACAATGACCCTTGCGGCACGAGCGGCAGCTGCTATTCTGCCGCGATGCGCTGGAATGCCGTGCTGCTCGCCGCGGGGGCGCTCGTGCTCGTCGGCTGCGCGTCGACACCGAGGCCGGCCGCGCCGCCGATGCCCGCAGGCGCCGCGGCCGCGTCGCCGGTGGCCACCGACGTCGTGCTCGCCGCGCTCGCTTTCCTCGACCGCCCCTACGTGCGCGGCGGCACCGGCGACGCCGCGATGCAGGGCGGCTTCGACTGCAGCGGCTTCACGCGCCACGTCTATGCGGCGGCCGCAGGCCTGCAGCTGCCGCGCCGCGCCGAGGAGCAGGCGCGTGCGCCCGGCTGGACCAGCGTCGGCCGCGAGGCGCTGCAGCCGGGGGACCTCGTGTTCTTCGACACGCTGAGCCGTCCCTTTTCGCACGTGGGCTTGTACCTCGGCGACGGGCGGTTCGTCCATGCGCCGCGCGTCGGCGCCCAGGTGCGCGTCGAGAGCATGCAGCTCGACTACTGGGCGCGCCGCTTCGACGGCGCACGCCGTGCGCCGGCCACGCCACCGCCGCAGGCGCGGGCGCAGCTTCCGGGCGCAGTCCGGCCCTGATCACGGCCGGGCGGCGCCGCGGCGGCACAATGGCCGCATGGCCGAACGGACGATCCCGATTGCCGACATGCGCCATGTCGCCGAGGTGCCGCAGGTGCCCGAGCGCACCGCGCCGCCGTCGGGTCTGCTCGCCGACCGCCTCGGGCGGCCCCTGCGCGACCTGCGCATCTCGGTGACCGACCGCTGCAACTTCCGCTGCAGCTACTGCATGCCGAAGGAGGTCTTCGACGGTTCGTACCAGTTCCTGCCGCACGCGTCGCTGCTGACGTTCGAGGAACTCGCCCGCCTGGCGCGCGTATTCGTCGCCCACGGCGTGCAGAAGATCCGCCTGACGGGCGGCGAGCCGCTGCTGCGCAAGCACGTCGAGCGTCTGGTCGAGATGCTGGCCGAGCTGCGCACCGTCGACGGCCGCGCGCTCGACCTGACGCTGACGACGAATGCCACGCTGCTGGCCAAGAAGGCGCGGGCGCTGAAGGACGCCGGCCTGCAGCGCGTCACCGTGAGCCTGGACGCGCTCGACGACGCCGTGTTCCGCCGCATGAACGACGTCGACTTCCCGGTCGCCGAGGTGCTCGCCGGCCTCGATGCCGCGATCGACGCCGGCCTCGGCCCGATCAAGGTCAACATGGTCGTCAAGCGCGGCACGAACGACCACGAGATCGTGCCGATGGCGCGCCACTTCCGCGAGCACTATGGCGGCGGCGTCGTGCTTCGCTTCATCGAGTTCATGGACGTCGGCAACTCGAACGGCTGGCGCATGGACCACGTGCTGCCGTCGGCGCAGGTGCTCGAGCGGCTCGACGCCGTGTTCCCGCTCGAGCCGCTCGAGCCCACCGCACCCGGCGAGACGGCCGAGCGTTGGCGCTACCGCGACGGGCGCGGCGAGATCGGCCTGATCAGCAGCGTCACGCAAGCGTTCTGCCGCGACTGCAACCGCGCGCGGCTGTCGACCGAGGGCAAGCTCTACCTGTGCCTGTTCGCCTCGCGCGGCCACGACCTGCGCGCGCTGCTGCGCGGCGGCGCGAGCGACGAGCAGATCGCCGGCGCGATCGGGCTGATCTGGGCCGATCGCGACGACCGCTACTCCGAGCTGCGCGGCAGCGGCCAGGCGCCCGTCGCCAGCGGCGAGCGCAAGGTCGAGATGCACTACATCGGAGGGTGAGCATGGCGTCGACGATCTTCTGGCTCACCGCCGCCGTTCGCCGGCGCCTGCTGATCGCCACCGCCGCGAGCTTCGCCGTGCCTTGGCTCGTCGGCGAGTTCGTCAAGCAGTTCTACCAGGCCGGGCTGCACGGCGACGCCGTGCGCGCGCAGCTGTTGATCGACTTCATCGTCATCGGCGCGATCGTGTTCTCGCTGACGATGGTGCTGACGGTGGCGCTCGGCGCGTGGATCCATGGCGTGATGAAGGGCCCGCGCCACGACGGCGACCCGTTTCCCGCGGGCGCGAAGGACTGCCTGCACGATGATTGATGCGGGCGAGATCACCGGCGTGGTGCTCGCCGGCGGCCGCGGCAGCCGCATGGGCGGCGTCGACAAGGGCCTGCAGGCGCACCGCGGCGTGCCGCTCGCGTTGCACGCGCTGCTGCGCCTGCAGCCGCAGGTCGGCGGCGTGATGATCAACGCCAACCGCAACCTCGGCGTCTACGAGTCGTTCGGCGTGCCGGTGTGGCCCGACGCGCGGTCCGACTTCGCCGGCCCGCTCGCCGGCTTCCTGGCCGGGCTCGAGCAGTGCCCGACGCCGTGGCTGGTCACCGTGCCGTGCGACACGCCCGACTTCCCGCCCGACCTCGTGCGCCGCCTCGCCGACGCCGCCGAGCAGGCCGGCGCCGAGATCGCGCTGCCGACCGTGCGCGAGGCCGACGGCCGCTGGCGCACGCAGCCGGTGTTCTGCCTGCTGCGCACGGTGCTGCTCGACAGCCTGCTGCGCTTCACGCAGGCCGGCGGGCGCAAGATCGACGCCTGGACGGCGCAGCACCGCACGGTCGAGGTGCCGTTCGCCGACGCCGCCGCCTTCTTCAACGCCAACACGTCGGCCGAGTTGCAGCAACTCCAGGGCCTCTGACCTCCCGATGACCACGCCGAGCCTCGAACAGATCGCGTCCTGCGTCGCCGGCTACGACCCGAACGCGCTGCCGGTGGCGCAGGCGCAGGCGTTCATCGCCCGCCTCGTGCCGCGAGTCGAGGCCGTCGAGAGCGTCGCGCTGCGCGCCGCGCTCGGGCGCGTGCTGGCGCGCGACGTCGTGTCGCCGATCGACGTGCCGGCGCACGACAACTCGGCGATGGACGGCTATGCGCTGTGTGGCTCCGATCTCGCCGCCGATGGCGCGGCGACGCTCGTCGTCGCCGGCACCGGGCTCGCCGGCGCGCAGTTCGCGGGCCCTGTCGCGCCGGGTCACTGCGTGCGCATCATGACCGGCGCCGTGATGCCGGCCGGGCTCGACACCGTCGTGCCGCAGGAGTTCACGACGCTCGACGGCGACCGCGTGACGATCCCCGCCGGCGTCGTGCACACCGGCGACAACCGGCGCCTGAAGGGCGAGGACCTCGCGCGTGGCGAGGCGGCGCTGGCCGCCGGGCGGCGGCTGACGCCGGCCGACCTCGGCCTGCTCGCGTCACTCGGGCGCGCCGAGGTGCCGGTGTGGCGGCGGCTGCGGGTGGCGTTCTTCTCCACCGGCGACGAGCTGCGCTCGGTGGGCGAGAGCCTCGACCCCGGCTGCGTCTACGACAGCAACCGCTACACGATCTGGGGCATGCTGCAGCGGCTGGGCATCGACGTGATCGACATGGGCGTCGTGCGCGACGAGCCGGCCGCGCTCGAGGCGGCGTTCCGCACCGCGGCGGCGAGTGCCGACGCCGTGATCACGTCGGGTGGCGTCAGCGTCGGTGAAGCCGACCACACGAAACGCATCATGAAGCAGCTCGGCGACGTGCTGTTCTGGAGGATCGCGATGCGCCCCGGCCGGCCGATGGCGATCGGGCGCATCGCCGACGGCACGAAGCAGGCGATCCTGTTCGGCCTGCCGGGCAACCCGGTGGCGGTGATGGTGACGTTCTACGCCTTCGTGCGCGACGCGCTGCTGCAGATGATGGGCGCGGCGCCGCAGCCGCTGCCGCTGCTGCGCGCCGCGAGCGTCGCGCCGCTGCGCAAGAAGCCCGGGCGCACCGAGTACCAGCGCGGCGTCGTCAGCCCGGCGCCGGGGGGCGGCTGGCAGGTCGAGATCACTGGCAGCCAGGGCAGCGGCATCCTGCGCAGCATGAGCGTGGCCAACGGCCTCGTCGTGCTGCACCACGAGCAGGGCAGCGTCGCAGCGGGCGAACTCGTCGACGTGATTCCGTTCGAGGGTCTGACCTGAGCTGACCGGCGCCAGCCGCGCCGGGCGCGCGACGGCGCGCGCGGGGGGGCGCTACTTCGACGCCACCGGCACGTTCGCCGGCGTCGGCGCCACCGCGGGCAGGCGCCGCTGGCCCACGAGGCGGCCCATCGCGAGCACGGTGGCCAGCAGCAGCAGCGTCTCCAACGCGTAGACGAACGAGTAGCCCGTGGCCGGGTGCGCGAGCGAGGGGCCGAACGCGCCGCTGGTCGCGAGGGCGTTGACGACGTCGCGCAGGATGCCGCCGAGCGCGACCGCGATCCCGGCCGCGGTCGCCTGGACCGCGCCCCAGGCGCCGAGCGCCAGGCCGATCTGCTCGCGCGGCGCGCGGTTCATCGTCAGCGTCAGCGTTCCATGGCCGAACAGGCCGCCGCCGAACCCGATCAGGAACACGCCGGCCGAGAAGAGGGCGACCGAGTGCATCGACGCGGCCGCCGTGACGGCGACGAACGCCGGCACGCCGACCCACGCGCCGGCCACCGCCATGCGCGCCGGGTCCGCACCGCGGCCGAGCACGCGCGAGGCCCAGCCGAAGCCGAACAGGCCGCCGAGGGCGAGCGTCGCGGTGAGCCAGGTCGTCGAGCCGACGCTCATGCCGAGCACCTGGCCGCCGTAGGGCTCGAGCAGCACGTCCTGCATCGCGAAGGCCATCGTGCCCATGGCGATCGCGACGAGCCGGCGGCGCGCACCGTCGCCCTCGATGTAGGTCGACCACGCCTGCGCGAAGGTCGGCGGCGCCTCGCGCACCGGCTTCAGGCGGCGCGGCACGCGCGGCTCCTGCTTCCACATCGCGACCGTGTTGAGCACGATCGTCGCCAGCGCCGCGGCCTGGATCACCTGCACCAGCCGCCCGGGCGTGAACTCCTGCAGGTACGCGCCGAACAGGAACGCGCTGACGATCGTGCCGACGAGCAGCATCACGTACATCAGCCCGACGACGCGCGGGCGCGACTCGGGCGGCGCGAGGTCGGTCGCGAGCGCGAGGCCGGCCGTCTGCGTCGTGTGCAGGCCGGCGCCGACGGCGAGGAACGCGATGCCGGCACCGGCCTGGCCGATCCACGCCGGCCACTGGCTCGCGTTGCCGCCGCCCGAGACGACGAGCAGCGCGAACGGCATCACGGCCAGGCCGCCGAACTGGATCAGCGTGCCCATCCAGATGAACGGCACGCGACGCCAGCCGAGCGCGGAGTCGTGCGTGTCCGAACGGAAGCCGATGAGCGCGCGGAACGGCGCGTACAGCACCGGCAGCGACACCATCACGGCGACGAGCGAGGCGCCGACGCCGAGCTCGACGATCATCACGCGGTTCAGCGTGCCGACGAGCAGCACGAGTGCCATGCCGACCGAGACCTGGAACAGCGACAGCCGCAGCAGCCGCGGCAGCGGCAGGTCGGGCGTGGCCGCGTCGGCGAACGGCAGGAATCTGGGACCCAGGCTGGCCCAGCGCGACATCAGGGCACGGCTGTAGCGGTTCACGGGCTTTCCCCGGGCGTCACGTCAGCACGGCAAGGTCGACGACCGCATCACGTCGCGACTCGGCGCGGCGACGGGGCATCGACGGTGGTCCTAGGAAAAAAGCGCGCCCAACCCGCCTGCGGGGCAGGACGGGAGGGCGCACCATCCGACTACTTCGCGGGTGCGGCCAGGGCCGCCAGAGGTCTCGACTCGGACGACTCCACCTGGGCGGCCTTCGCCACAGGCTTGCCTTCCCAGTAGGCCTTCATCCAGGTCGTGTTCGTCAGAATCGACGCGTGCACGAGCAGCGCAATGACTGCGACGCTGCCCAGGAACAGCGGGACGCCGACCGAAGGCTTCACGACGCACCAGATCTTTCCGTAGATCATGATTGGTCCTCCGTGCTCACTTCAGCCACGGGCTGTAGATGAACGCCAGCAGGTGTGCCAACGCAGCGAACAGACCGAAGATCTGCGTGCCCTGGATGATTCTGCTGTGCAACTCTTCCGACTCCTCTTCGGTCAGGCCCGTGGGCCATACCCTCGTCGGATCCGATTTAAGTGCCATGTGCCCTCCTGTCAGGACGGTCGTACGTGCGCAACCCACACGCGGGTACTGCAAAAGGTACCGGCAAGTACCCTCGCGTGTAATGTCCTCTTTACATCCATGGATGTCAAGTCAGGCTGACACTAGGGCCACAGCGACCTGCGGTGCCTTTGACGTGGCTCAGGGCGGCCGCGGTTGGCGGCGGTCGTTGCCGACGCCGCGAAGCGCGAAGGTGGGGGGTGGGCGCCAGCGGCCTGCGCCGTGGCGGGGGAGATGGTTGGCGCGGCGGACAGGGATCGAACCCGTAACCCCCAGCTTAGAAGGCTGGTGCTCTATCCAATTGAGCTACCGCCGCAGCAGACGACCGGCGGGCTCGTCGTCGCAGCGCCGGCGCCACGACGACGCGTCGCGACGCACGCCGGGATTGTAGGAGTCGCCGGCTTCAGCGCTGGCGGTACTGCGAGGCACCGAACAGCGCCTCGCGGGCCCGGTCGTCGACGAGCGGCTTGCGCTGCTGCGCGAGCACCTCGACACCGCGCTGGACCGCCGGCCGGCCGCCGATTTCGTCGAACCAGCCCTTCAGGTGCGGGTGGTCGTTCCAGTCGATGCCCTGGTTCTTCCACGAGCGCAGCCAGGGGAAGATGGCGATGTCGGCGATCGTGTACTCGGGCCCGGCGATGTACTTCGACTGCCCGAGCCGGCGGTTCATCACGCCGTACAGGCGCTTGGCCTCGTTCGTGTAGCGCTCGATCGCGTAGGGAATCTTCTCGGGCGCGTAGATGCGGAAGTGGTGCGCCTGGCCGAGCATCGGCCCGACGCCGCCCATCTGGAACATCAGCCACTGCAGCACCTCGTACTTGCCACGCACCGAAGGCGGCAGGAACCTGCCCGTCTTGGCCGCGAGGTAGAGCAGGATCGCGCCCGACTCGAACAGCGAGATCGGCTCGCCGTCGGGGCCGTCGGGGTCGACGATCGCCGGGATCTTGTTGTTCGGGCTGATGGCGAGGAACTCCGGCTTGAACTGGTCGCCGGCGCCGATGTCGACCGGATGCACGCGGTACGGCAGGCCGCACTCCTCGAGCATGATGTGCACCTTGTGGCCGTTGGGCGTGGCCCACGAATACACTTCGATCATCTTGGGTCTCCCTTCCTTTGCCGTCGCCGCGCAGGCGGGTGTGCGCCGCAGGCGCCCGCGGACGCGACTCTAGTCGATCGCCACCGGCCATGCTCGATGGATTCAGGCGCTGGCTGGCGCGCAAAGGCATCGGCCACCCGTTCCCGGCGTTGGGCGAATGGGCCCACGACCACGGGTGGGAACTGAAGGTCAAGCCCAGCGGCGACGCGCTGATCGTCGAGAGCCAGGCGCCGGGCGACGTCTGGCGCATCGAGTGGGGCCCCAGCCAGCGCGCGTACTTTCAGGGCTTCGAACTGCGCCTGCGCGCCGCGCTCGCCGATGCCGACGGCGTGCAGATGCTCGTCGTCTCCAGGCGCCTGATGCAGCAGCTCGACGCCGAGATCTTCAGGCAGTACACCGACGACCTGCAGACGCGCTCGGACACCTCGACACCGGAGGAGATGCGCTGGCTCGTGCTCTACCCGCAGCTCGGGTCGGCCGAACTCGGGGCGCTGCGCGAACACTTCGGCGCCACCGGGCATCCGGCCGGCGCCGCGGCGCAGTGGGTGGCCGGCCCGTTCGCCGCCGCGCTCGCGGCCGCGGCCGAGACCTGGCTCGCGCCCGACGACGGGCTCGTGATCGTGGCCCAGCGCGGGCGCCTGACGCTGCGCACGCCGATGGCGCAACCCGACGCCGAGCGCATCGACGTGCTGCTCACGCTGTTTCGCGCCGCCATGCGCGCGGCCAAGCCGGTGGTCGATCGGTTCGGCCGGGGCGGCACGCCGGCCGGCACGGCGGCGCCGCCGACCTAGCGCGGCCAGCGGCCGCGCCGGCAGCAAAGTCCGCTCAGGCGGCGTGGCGGCCGAGCTCGATCTTCGCGATCGCGTTGCGGTGGACCTCGTCGGGCCCGTCGGCGAAGCGCAGTGTGCGCACGTGCGTGTAATAGAAGGCGAGCGGGAAGTCCTGGCACATGCCGGCGCCGCCGTGCGCCTGCATCGCCCAGTCGATGACCTGGCCCGCCATGTTCGGCGCCACGACCTTGATCATCGCGATCTCGGCCTTCGCCGCCTTGTTGCCGGCGTGGTCCATCATCCACGCCGCCTTGAGCGTCAGCAGCCGCGCCTGCTCGATCATGCAGCGCGCCTCGGCAATGCGCTCCTGCGTCACCGTCTGCTGGGCGATCGGCTTGCCGAACGCGACGCGGCTCGACGCGCGCCGGCACATCAGCTCGAGCGAGCGCTCCGCCAGCCCGATCGTGCGCATGCAGTGGTGGATGCGCCCCGGGCCGAGCCGCCCCTGCGCGATCTCGAAGCCGCGGCCCTCGCCGAGCAGCATGTTCGACGCCGGCACGCGCACGTCCCGGAAGTCGACTTCCATGTGGCCGTGCGGTGCGTCGTCGTAGCCCATCACGGTCAGCGCGCGCAGCACCTTGACGCC
>JALOSD010000041.1 GCA_025458585.1 Burkholderiaceae bacterium
TGCGGGCGCGCGTTCGAGGCGCTCGTGCGCTCGGACACGGTGCCGGCATGCCCGCAGTGCGGCTCCACGCAGCTGCACAAGCAGTTGTCGGTGTTCGCCACCGCTGCAGCCGGCGAGCCCGTCGCGGCGATGGCGGGCCCCTGCGGCACCTGCGGCCATCCGGACGGTCCCGGCAGCTGCGCGCTGCAGTAACGGGCGCAACCGCGTCGACGCAGGGTCGATGGACGACGCCGCAGCACGCATGCTGCGCCGCCTGCTCGACGAGCGGCCGGTCGCCGCGCTCGGCACGCTGCATCGCGGCGAGCCCGCCGTCTCGATGGTGCCGTTCGTGCTGCCGCGCGGCGACACGCTGCTCGTCGTCCACGTCAGTGCGCTCGCGCCGCACACGCGCGACATGCGCGAGCACCCGCGCGTCGGCCTGCTCGTGATGGCCGAACCGGGCGACGGCGTGACGCCGCAGGCGCTGCCGCGCGTCGCGCTGCAGGCCGACGCCACGACGCTGCCGCGCGACGGTGCCGACCACGCGGCGGCTCGCGCGGCGTACCTCGAGCGCTTTCCCGATGCGGCGGTGACGTTCGAGCTCGGCGACTTCTCGCTCGTCGCGCTGCGGCCGGTGTCGGCGCGGCTCGTCGCCGGCTTCGGCCGCGCCGAGGCGCTGGTCGGCGACGCGCTCGCGACCTGGCTGCGCGGATGAGCGCGACGCTGGCAGCCGACGTCGCGATCGTCGGCGCGGGCATCGCCGGCGCGTCGCTCGCCTGCTGGCTCGCGCCGCACGCGCGGGTCGTGATCGTCGAGCGCGAGTGCCACCCCGGCGTGCACGCGACCGGCCGCTCGGCGGCGATGTTCATCGAGAGCTACGGCCCGCCGCAGGTGCGCGCGCTGACGCGGGCGAGCAGAGCGTTCCTCGAACGGCCGCCGGCGGGCTTCGCCGAGGTGGTGCTGCTGGCGCCGCGCGGCGCGCTCGTCGTCGCGACCGAGGCGCAGCGCGCGTCGCTCGAGCAGCACTGGGATCTGCTGCGCGCCGGCGCGTCCACCGCGCGCCGCCTCGATGCCGACGAGGCACACGCGCTCGTGCCGGTGCTGCGGCGCGACGGGCTCGCAGGCGCGGCCTACGAACCCGACGCCACCGACATCGACGTCGACGCGCTGCACCAGGGCTACCTGCGCGCGGCACGCCGCGCCGGCGCCACGCTGATCTGCGACGCCGAGGTGACGGCGGTCGAGCGCGTGGGACACGACTGGGAGCTGCACACCGGCACACAGCGCGTGCGCGCCAGCGTGCTCGTCGACGCCGCCGGCGCCTGGGTCGACGAGGTCGCGCGGCTCGCCGGCGTGCCGCCGATCGGCATCGAGCCGCGCCGGCGCACCGCGTTCACGTTCGCCGCCCCCGACGGGATCGAGACGGCGCGCTGGCCGCTCGTGATCGGCGCCGACGAGGACTGGTACCTCAAGCCCGACGCGGGGCAGCTGCTCGGCTCGCCGGCCAACGCCGACCCGGCCCCGGCACACGACGTGCAGGCCGAGGAGCTCGACGTCGCGCTCGGCATCCACCGCATCGAGCAGGCCACGACGCTGACGATCCGCCGCCCTCGGCGCGTCTGGGCCGGGCTGCGTTCGTTCGTCGCCGACGGCGAACTGGTCGGCGGGTTCGACGACGCGGCGCCGGGCTTCTTCTGGCTCGCGGGGCAGGGCGGCTACGGCATCCAGACCTCGGCCGCGATGGGCGAGGCCTGCGCCGCGCTCGTGCTCGGGCGTCCGCTGCCGCCGCGGCTCGCCGAATTCGGCCTCACGGCCGCGATGCTGTCGCCAGCGCGGCTGCGCGCGGCCGACCGGCGTCAGTAGTTGAGGCCCATCGCCTCGCGCACGTCCTTCATCGTGCGCTTGGCGACGGTGCGCGCGCGCTCGGTGCCGATCTCGACGACCCAGTGCACGTGCTTCGGGTTGCTCAGGTAGGCCTCGGCACGCTCGCGCCAGGGCTGCTGCTCACGCACGATCGCGTCGATCACGGGCTGCTTGCAGTCGAGGCAGCCGATGCCGGCACTGGTGCAGCCCTTGACGACCCAGTCCTTCGTCGCCTCGTCGCTGTAGACCTTGTGGAACTGCCACACGGGGCAGCGCTGCGGGTCGCCGGCGTCGGTGCGGCGCACGCGCGCGGGATCGGTGGCCATGCCGCGGATCTTCTTTTCGACGGCGGCGGGCTCGTCGCGCATCAGCACGGCGTTGCCGTAGCTCTTGCTCATCTTCGTGCCGTCGAGCCCGGGCAGGCGCAGCACCTCGGTGTGCAGCGCCTGCGGCTCGACGAGGATCGTGCGGCCGCTGCCGCGCAGGTGGCCGAGCAGCAGTTCCGTGTCGCCTTCGCTCCAACCGGCGATCGTCGCCGCCGCCTTGCGCACGATGCCTTCGCCCTTCGCGAGAGCCTCGGCGCTTCCGGTCTCGCCGAAGGCCTTGCGCTGGCGCTCGAAGTAGCGCGCGTCGTCCTTCGGCAGCCTGGCCAGCGCGGCGGCGACCTGGTCGTCGAAGTCGCTCGCGCGCCCGTAGAGGTGGTTGAAGCGGCGCGCCACTTCACGCGTCAGTTCCACGTGCGAGGCCTGGTCCTCGCCGACCGGCACGTAGGTGGCCTTGTAGATCAGGATGTCGGCCGCCTGCAGCAGCGGGTAGCCGAGGAAGCCGTAGGTCGCGAGGTCGCGGTCCTTCAGCTTGTCGATCTGGTCCTTGTAGGTCGGCACGCGCTCGAGCCAGCCCAGCGGCGTGCCCATCGCGAGCAGCGTGAACAGTTCGGCGTGCTCGGGCAGGCGGCTCTGGATGAAGATCGTGCAGCGCTCGGGGTCGAGGCCCGCGGCGATCCAGTCGATCACCATGTCGTAGACGTGCCGCTCCATCACGTCGCGCTCTTCGTAGTGGGTCGTCAGCGCGTGCCAGTCGGCGACGAAGTAGAAGCACTCGTACTGGTCCTGCAGCCGCACCCAGTTCTTCAGCGCGCCGTGGTAGTGGCCGAGGTGCAGCGCGCCAGTGGGGCGCATGCCCGAGAGCACGCGCTCGCGCGGCGCGGGGGCGGGGGAGGAGTCGGTGGTCATGGGCAACGGCGGCCTGGCGATATCGGCCGAGCATTGTAGGCAGCCGGGTCGTCCCGGGCGCCTACACTGCCGGCCGTCATGAAGCGTCTGGTCGTGCTGATCTCGGGGCGGGGCTCGAACCTGCGTGCCCTCGTGCAGGCCTGCGCTGCCGAATGCTGGCCGGCTGCCGTGGTCGCCGTGATCGCCGACCGTCCGCAGGCAGAAGGTCTGGCCTTCGCGCGCGAGCAGGGCATCGCCGCCGAGGTCGTCGATGCGCGCGCCTGCGCGTCGCGCGCGGCGTTCGACGCCGCGCTTGCCGACGCCGTCGATGCGCACGCCCCCGACCTCGTGCTGCTGGCCGGCTTCATGCGCATCCTCGCCGACGACTTCGTGCGCCGCTACGAGGGCCGGATGCTGAACGTCCACCCGTCGCTGCTGCCGGCGTTCCCGGGGCTGCACCCGCACCGGCGCGCGCTCGAGGCAGGCTGCAAGATCGCCGGCGCGACGGTGCACTTCGTCACCCCGACGCTCGACCACGGCCCGATCGTGATCCAGGCCGCCGTGCCGGTGCGCGCCGACGACACCGAGGCGACGCTCGCCGCGCGCGTGCTCGAGCGCGAGCACGTGATCTACCCGCGTGCGGTGCGCTGGGCGGTCGAGGGCAGGCTGCGGTGGCGCGACGGCGTCGTCGACCACGTCGACGGCGCCGAGCAGGGGCTGCTCTGACCGGGGCCGGCGCGCGGGCGGTCGCGGCGCGCCGCGCCGCGACAATGCACGCGATGTCGCCCCGACTCCTGCTCGACCTCGCCGCCGAACTGCTGCGCGACGTTCTGAAGTTCGACGCGCCGGCCGACGGCGTCGTCTCGGCCTTCTTCCGCCGCCACCGCCAGCTCGGCCAGCGCGAGCGGCACGCCCTCGCCGAGACGGCGTACGCAGTGCTGCGCCGCCGCCTGCTGTTCCAGCACCTGGCGCAAAGCGGCAGCGGCGCGCTCGAGCGGCGGCTCGCCATCCTCGGCTGGGCCGGCGACGACGGCGTGCTCGAGCGTGCGCTCGAGTCGCACGAGCGCGACTGGCGCGCGCGCGCGAGCGCCGTCGACCCGGCGAGCCTGCCCGCGAAGCTGCGTCACAACCTGCCCGACTGGATCGCGCAGCCGCTGCAGGCGCGCCTCGGCGACGAGTTCCTCGCGCTCGCCGACGCGCTCAACGAGCCGGCGCCGCTGGACCTGCGCGCCAACGTGCTGAAGGCCGAGCGCGACGCGGTGCGCGCCGCGCTGGCGGCGCAAGGCATCGCCGCCGAGCCGACGCCGTACTCGCCGTGGGGGTTGCGCGTGAACGGCAAGCCGGCGCTGCAGCGGCTCGAGGTGTTCCTGCGTGGCGACGTCGAGGTGCAGGACGAGGGCAGCCAGCTGCTCGCGCTGCTCACCGGCGCGCGACGCGGCGAGATGGTCGTCGACTTCTGCGCCGGCGCCGGCGGCAAGACGCTCGCGTTGGGCGCGACGATGCGCAACACCGGCCGCCTCTATGCGTTCGACGTCTCGGGCGCGCGGCTCGAAGCGCTGAAGCCGCGACTGGCGCGCAGTGGCCTGTCGAACGTGCACCCGGTGCAGATCGCGCACGAGCGCGACGCGCGCGTCAAGCGGCTCGCGGGCAAGATCGACCGCGTGCTCGTCGATGCTCCCTGTTCGGGGCTGGGCACGCTGCGGCGCAACCCCGACCTCAAGTGGCGGCAGTCGCCGCAGGCGGTGGCAGAGTTGCGCGTCAAGCAGGCCGCGATCCTCGACGCGGCGGCACGGCTGCTCAAGCCCGGCGGGCGCCTCGTCTACGCGACCTGCAGCCTGCTCGAGGCCGAGAACGAGGCCGTCGCGCGCGACTTCGACGAGCGGCACGCCGATCTCGAACGCTTGTCGGTCGCGGCGCTGCTCGACAAGGCGGTGCCTGCCGCAGCGACGCTCGTGAGCGGCGACGACCTGCGTCTGTGGCCGCATCGCCACGGCACGGACGGCTTCTATGCCGCGGTGTGGCAGCGGCGCTGAGCGCCGTCGTGCCGGCCTGCAGTTTGACGAATATCAAACGTATGCGGTATTTCCGGCCGCAAGGGCCGGGATTGGGGAGTCGGGACTACCCCGCTATCGACCGGCGCACGGGGGCGGCCGACTAGAATCGGGTAAGCCCGGCCGTGTCGCGTCGGGAAGGCTGACAAGACTTCCATGAATGAACTTTCGGTGCTGTGGCACTCCCTGATCGACTGGCTGAGCCACGGCCTTCTCGACGCCACGTGGTGGCAGATCGTGCTCTTCGCGCTCGTGACGACGCACATCACGATCGCATCGGTGACGATCTTCCTGCATCGCTCGCAGGCGCACCGCGCGCTGGACCTCCATCCGATCCCGTCGCACTTCTTCCGCTTCTGGCTCTGGTTCACCACCGGCATGGTGACGAAGGAGTGGGTCGCGATCCACCGCAAGCACCACGCGAAGTGCGAGACGCCGGACGACCCGCACAGCCCGCAGACGCGGGGCATCAAGACGGTGCTGCTGCAGGGCGCCGAGTTGTACCGCGCCGAGGCGAAGGTGCAGGAAACGCTGACGAAGTACGGCCACCAGACGCCCGACGACTGGCTCGAGCGCCACGTCTACTCGCGCTACGTATGGCAGGGCGTGGGCCTGCTGCTGATCCTCGATTTGCTGCTGTTCGGTGCCATCGGCGCCGCCGTGTGGGCGTTGCAGATGCTGTGGATCCCGATCACCGCGGCCGGCATCATCAACGGCCTCGGGCACTGGTGGGGCTACCGCAACTTCGAGGCGCCCGACGCGTCGACCAACATCTCGCCGTGGGGGATCATCATCGGCGGCGAGGAACTGCACAACAACCACCACACGTACCCGACGTCGGCGAAGCTCTCGGTCAAGCCGTTCGAGTTCGACATCGGCTGGGCCTACATCCGCGGCCTCGAGATGCTCGGCCTCGCCAAGGTGCGCAAGACGCCGCCGAAGCTGGCGCTCGGCCCGATCAAGCCGGTGGCCGACGGCAAGACGCTGGAGGCGATCATCGCCAACCGCTACGAGGTGATGGCGCGCTACGGCGCCGAGTTGCGCCGCGCGGTGGCGAGCGAGCTCGAGCGCTTGAAGGCGCAGGGCGCGCAGAACAGCGCGCGCGGGCGCAAGCTGCGGCTGGCCGAGCGTTGGCTGCACCGCGACGCCGACAAGATCCCGCCGCGCGTGAAGCCCGAGCTCGCCGAAGTCGTGCAGGCGAGTCCGTCGCTGGCCAAGCTGGTCGCGATGCGCGAGGAGTTGCGTGCGCTGTGGACGCGCCGCAACGTGTCGGCCGACCAACTCGTCAGCGACCTGCAGGCCTGGTGCCGCAAGGCCGAGGACAGCGGCATCGCTGCGCTGCAGGACTTCTCGCGCAAGCTGCGCGCGGCCGCGCCGGCCTGACCGGGCCAGCGCCCGTCGCCCCGGAGCCCGCCTCGTGCGGGCTTTTTCACGGGTCAAGCCCGCCGATCGCGGACCGCAGCCCTCACCGAAAAGTCGAAAGGCCCGCAGTGCGGGCCTTCCGGTGGGCTGACGATCCCGGCGGGATCACTTCAGCTTCGTCTCCTTGTAGAGCACGTGCTTGCGTGCCTTGGGGTCGAACTTCATGAACTCGAGCTTCTCGGGCGTGGTCTTCTTGTTCTTGCTCGTCGTGTAGAAGTGCCCGGTGCCCGCCGTCGATTCGAGCTTGATCTTGTCGCGTCCGCCTTTGGTGGCCATCTCGTTCTCCTAGCTCAGAGCTCGCCCTTGGCACGCAGGTCGGCGACGACCTGGTCGATGCCGACCTTGTCGATCATCCGCAGCGCGGCGTTGCTCACGCGCAGGCGCACCCAGCGGTTCTCGCTCTCGACCCAGAAGCGGCGGTACTGCAGGTTCGGCAGGAACCGGCGCTTGGTCTTGTTGTTGGCGTGGGAGACGTTGTTCCCGACCATCGGGCGCTTGCCCGTGACTTGACAGACGCGTGCCATGACGCTTCTCCGCGGTGATCAGCAAAGCCAAAGATTATAGCCCGATCGCGTACCGAAAGCGTCAGCCCTCCTGCTGCTCGAGGAAACGCTGGGCGTCGAGCGCGGCCATGCAGCCGGTGCCGGCGCTGGTGATCGCCTGCCGGTAGACGTGGTCCTGGACGTCGCCGGCGGCAAACACGCCGGGCACGCTCGTCATCGTCGCCATGCCGTTCAGGCCCGAGCGGGTGACGATGTAGCCGTCCTTCATCTCGAGCTGGCCCTTGAAGATGTCGGTGTTCGGCTGGTGGCCGATCGCGATGAAGCAGCCCTTGAGCGCGAGCTCCTTCGTGCTGCCGTCCTGCGAACTCTTCAGCCGCACCCCGGTGACACCGCTGGCGTCGCCGAGCACCTCGTCGAGCACGTGCCACAGGTGCAGCTCGATCTTGCCGGCGCCGACCTTGTCCATCAGCTTGTCGACCATGATCGGCTCGGCGCGGAACTTGTCGCGGCGGTGGATCAGGTGCACCTTGCTCGCGATGTTCGACAGGTACAGCGCCTCCTCGACCGCGGTGTTGCCGCCGCCGACGACGCACACCGTGTCGCCGCGGTAGAAGAAGCCGTCGCAGGTCGCGCAGCCGCTGACGCCGCGGCCCATGAACGCCTGCTCGCTCGGCAGGCCGAGGTACTTCGCGCTCGCGCCGGTGGCAACGATCAGCGCGTCGCAGGTGTAGCTGCCGTTGTCGCCCTTCAGCCGGAACGGGCGCTCGCGCAGGTCGACCTCGCCGATGTGGTCGAACACGAGCCGGGTGTCGAAGCGTTCGGCGTGCTGCTGGAAGCGCTGCATCAGGTCCGGGCCCTGGACGCCCGTCACGTCGGCGGGCCAGTTGTCGACGTCGGTCGTCGTCATCAGCTGGCCGCCCTGCGCGAGGCCGGTGATCAGCAGCGGCTGCAGGTTGGCGCGCGCGGCGTAGATCGCGGCCGTGTAGCCGGCGGGACCGGAGCCCAGGATCAGGACGCGGGCGTGCTGCGGAGGGGTGGCGTTGGTCATCGGCGTGGCGTTCGGTGGGTGACGGGCGAGGGGGGGTGGCGGCAGCTGCGGCGTCGCGTCCGCCCCACGAAGCGCGGGCGCCGCGGGGCCGGCCCGCTAGCTCCAGCCGCGACTGCCGGCACAATCATTGCATTCTAGGCAAGCGGCCGCGGCCGCCTGCCGGAGCAGGTCAAGCGCCCTCGGGGCGCCACTACGACGAGGGGGAATCGATGTCGATGCTGTCGAACCTGGACCTGATCCGCAGGGTCCCGCTGTTCTCGATGCTGACCAACGACCAGGCGCAAGTGATCGCCGACAGCGTGGTCAAGCGGCGCTTCCGCCGCGGCGAGATCGTCGTCGAGCAGGGGCGCAAGAGCAACGCGCTGTTCATCCTGCTCAACGGCCGGGCGCGCGTGCTGACCTCCGATTCGCGCGGCCGCGAGGTGATCCTCGCCGTGCTGCAGGCGGGCGACTACGTCGGCGAGATGAGCCTGATCGACAACGAGCCGCATTCGGCGACGGTGCGCGCCGAGGTGCAGACCGACATGCTCGTGCTCGGCCGCACCGAGTTCTCGCGCTGCCTGCCCGAGACGTCGAGCCTGGCCTACGCGATCCTGCGCGGGCTCGTCAGCCGCCTGCGCGCCGCCGACCGCCAGATCGAGTCGCTCGCGCTGCTCGACGTCTACGGGCGCGTCGCCCGGGCGCTGCTCGACATGGCCGAGGACGACAAGGGCGTGAAGATCATCCGCAGCAAGGTCTCGCGCCAGGACCTGGCGAAGGTCGTCGGCGCGTCGCGCGAGATGGTCAGCCGCGTGATGAAGGACCTCGAGGAGCGCGGCAACATCGAGACGCAGGACAACGGCTGGGTCGTGCTGAAGGAACGCCTGCAGCGGGACTGACGCCGCGCGCGGCGCGGACGGCGCGTGCGCGATCCGCGCCACAATCGCGCGCATGACGTTTCCGTTGGGATCCCTCGGCGCCGACGCAGGGGCGGTGGGCTCGGCGCCGGCGTACACGCGCAACCGTGCGGCTGCCGCGTCACCGGCGACGGCGCCCGCCGCGCCGCCTCGCTGGCGCATGCGGCTCGTCCTGTCGGCGGCCGCCGTCGTCTGGCTGCTGTTCGTGCTCGCCCTCGCGAGCCACCACGCCGGCGACCCGGGTTTCACGACGACCGGCGACGCGGCGCCGGTGCGCAACTGGATCGGCCGCAGCGGCGCCTGGATCGCCGACCTGATGCTGTTCCTGTTCGGCTGGTCGGCGTGGTGGCTGCCGCTCGTCGCCGCGCGTGTCTGGCTCGGCACGCTCGCGCGGTCGTTGCGCGGCACTCCGGCGGGGGCGCCGGCGCATCCGGGCGCAGCGTGGATCTGGTTCGGGCTCGCGCTGCTGCTCGCCGCGAGTTGCGCGCTCGAGTGGACGCGGCTGTACCGTTGGGAAGGCGCGCTGCCCGGCCACGCCGGCGGCGTGCTCGGCTACGCGCTCGGGCCGTTGAGCATGACCTGGCTCGGCTTCGTCGGCTCGGGCGTCACGTGGATCGCCGCGCTCGTGCTCGGCATGGCGTTGGCGCTGCAGTTCTCGTGGCTGCGGCTCGCCGACGCGCTCGGTGCCAGGCTCGAGAGCTGGCGCGAGCAGCGCGAGGAGCGCCGCGAGCGAGCCGAGGACATCCGCCTCGGCGAGGCCGCGCTGCGCGAGCGCGAGCAGGTGGTCGAGACGGTGCGCGAGCAAATCGCCGAGCACCAGCCGATCGTGATCGAGCCGGCCGTCGTCGAGGTGCCGAAGTCGACGCGGGTCGCGAAGGAGCGCCAGCAACCGCTGTTCCGCGAGCTGGCCGACACGAAGCTGCCGCAGGTCGACCTGCTCGACGCCGCGCCGTCGCGACAGGAATCGGTGACGCCCGAGTCGCTCGAGATGACGAGCCGGCTGATCGAGAAGAAGCTCGGCGACTTCGGCGTCGAGGTGCGCGTCGTCACCGCGTCGCCGGGGCCGGTGATCACGCGCTATGAGATCGAGCCGGCGACCGGCGTCAAGGGCGCGCAGATCGTCAACCTGGCGAAGGATCTCGCGCGCTCGCTCAGCCTCGTGAGCATCCGCGTCGTCGAGACGATCCCCGGCAAGACGACGATGGCGCTCGAGCTGCCGAACGCGAAGCGGCAGACGATCCGCCTCGCCGAGATCCTCGGCTCGCAGTCCTACGCCGACGCGGCGTCGCAGCTGACGATGGGCCTGGGCAAGGACATCGTCGGCTCGCCGGTCGTCGCCGACCTGGCGAAGATGCCGCACTGCCTCGTCGCCGGCACCACCGGCGCCGGCAAGTCGGTGGGCATCAACGCGATGATCCTCAGCCTGCTGTACAAGGCCGAGGCGCGCGACGTGCGGCTGATCCTGATCGACCCGAAGATGCTCGAGATGAGCGTCTACGAGGGCATCCCGCACCTGCTGTGCCCGGTGGTCA
>JALOSD010000042.1 GCA_025458585.1 Burkholderiaceae bacterium
GTCGGCCACGTGCACGATCAGCGGGTGGTCGGCCGGCCGCCCCTTGGCGGCGAAGATCTTCGCCACCGCGGCGTCGTCGTCGGCGCGCGCGCCGAGACCGTAGACGGTCTCGGTCGGGAACGCGACGAGCTCGCCGGCGGCGAGCCGGCGCGCCGCGTCGTCGAGCGCCGCGGGGTCGCGCGCGTCGAGCACCGGCATCGTCAGAACGGCGGCAGGCCGAGCAGCGCGGCGGCCTCGAGCGCGACGACGCGCGCTTGCCCGAACTCGGGCGCGGTCACCGTCAGGTGGCCCATCTTGCGCCCGCGCCGCGGCGACGCCTTGCCGTACAGGTGCAGGTGCACGCCCGGCAGCGCGAGCAGCTGCGGCCACGGGGGCGTGCGCTCGCCGCCGTCGGCGCCGAACCACAGGTCGCCGAGCAGGTTGAGCATGACCGCCGGCGAGTGCAGCCGCGGCGCGACGAGCGGCAGCCCGGCCGTCGTGCGCACCTGAAGGTCGAACTGCGACAGGTCGCAGGCGTCGATCGTGTAGTGGCCCGAGTTGTGCGGGCGCGGCGCCATCTCGTTGGCCACCAGCGAGCCGTCGTCGAGCACGAAGAACTCGACGCACAGCACGCCGACGTAGTCCATCGACTCGGCCACCGCGCGCGCGGCGTCGAGCGCGCGCTGCTGCGTCGCCTCGTCGATGCCGCGCGCCGGCACCTCGGTGACGGCGAGGATGCCGTCGCGGTGCAGGTTGCGCTGGACCGGGAAGTGCACGAGCGTGCCGCCGGCGTCGCGCGCGACGATGACGCTGACCTCGGCAGCTAGCGGCAGCCGCTTCTCGAGCACGCACGGCACGCGGCCGAGCGCGGCCCAGGCGTCGGCGAGCGCAGCGAGCGTCTCGACGCGCAACTGCCCCTTGCCGTCGTAGCCGAGCGACGACGTCTTCAGGATGCCGGGCAGCAGCGCCGCGTCGACGGCGGCGAGCGCGTCGGCGGTCTCGATCACGGCGTGCGGTGCGCAGGCGATGCCGGCGCGGCGGAACTGCGCCTTCTCGGCCGCGCGGTGCTGGCACACCGCGACGGCGTCGGCGCCGGGCGAGACCGGGCGGTGCGCGCCGAGCGTGATCAGCGCCGGCGCCGGCACGTTCTCGAACTCGGTGGTGATCGCGGCGCTGCGCTGCATCAGCTGCGCGAGGCCCTGCTCGTCGAGGTAACCGGTGTCGATGTGGTAGTGCGCGATCAGGCCGGCCGGGCTCGTCGGGTCGGCGTCGAGCACGGCCGTGAAGTAGCCCATCGCCTGCGCCGCCTGCACGAACATGCGGCCGAGCTGGCCGCCGCCCATCACGCCGAGCGTGGCCGGGCGGCCGTCGGGGCCGGTGCTGCCGGGCAGGATCGCTCGCTTCACGGCCGCCCCAGCTGCGCCGTCATCGCGCGCGCCTCGTCGGTCTGGCGCGAGCGGAACGCGTCGAGCTTCGCGCGCAGCGCGGCGTCGGTGGTGGCGAGCATCGCGACGGCGAACAGCGCCGCGTTGGCGGCGCCGGCTTCGCCGATCGCGAACGTGGCCACCGGGATGCCCTTGGGCATCTGCACGATCGAGTGCAGCGAATCGACGCCCTGCAGGTGGCGGCTCGCGACCGGCACGCCGAGCACCGGCACCGTCGTCTTGGCCGCCAGCATGCCGGGCAGGTGCGCCGCACCGCCGGCGCCGGCGACGATCGCGCGCAGGCCGCGGCCGGCGGCCGCCTCGGCGTAGGCGAACATGTCGTCGGGCATGCGGTGCGCGGAGACGACGCGCACCTCGTGCGGCACGCCGAATTCGGCGAGGACGGCGGCGGCCGCCTCCATCGTCGCCCAGTCGCTCTTCGAGCCCATCACGACGCCGACCAGCGGCGCGCGGCCGAGCGCCTCGCTCACGGGATGCTCCACAATGCAGGGAAACGTTGCATTGTAGGCGGCGCGCCTCGCCCCGGCGGCGACGCTGCCCGACCCGGCCATGATCGACATCACCCTGCAGAACTTCGAATCCGACCTGATCCAGGCCTCGGTGCCGCAACCCGTGCTGCTCGACATCTGGGCACCGTGGTGCGGGCCTTGCCGCACGCTGGGGCCGATCCTGGAGAAGCTCGAAGTGGCCTACGCCGGCCGCTTCAAGCTCGCCAAGCTCAACAGCGACGACCAGCCGGAGATCGCCGGGCAGCTGAGCCAGGCTTTCGGCGTGCGCTCGATCCCGTTCTGCGTGCTGTTCGACAAGGGGCAGCCGGTCGACGGCTTCGTCGGCGCGCTGCCCGAGGCGCAGATTCGCGCGTTCCTCGACCGCCACGTGCCCACCGCCGAGGCGATGGAAGCCGACGCCGAGACGCAGGCCGCCGAGGAACTCGCCGCCGGCGGCGACACCGACGCCGCGCTCGCACGCCTGCAGCAGGCGGTCGCGATCGACCCCGCCAACGACATCGCGCGCTTCGACTACGTCAAGCTGCTGCTCGAGCGCGGCGAGGTCGCGAAGGCACGCCAGGCCTTCGAGCCGGTGGCCGGCAAGGCGGCCGCCGACGCCAAGCTCACCGCGCTCGGCCACTGGCTCGACGCCTGCGACGCGGCGCCGAAGGCGCGCAGCGCCGACCTGCTTGCTGCCGCGATCGCCGCCAACCGGCGCGACTTCGAGGCGCGCTTCGAGCTCGCGCAGACGCACTTCGCCGCCGGCCGCTTCACGCAGGCGATGGACGAGCTGCTCGAGATCATCATGCGCGACAAGGCGTGGAACGACGAGCTCGCGCGCAAGACCTACGTCGCGGTCCTCGAGCTGATGAACAAGCCGCCCGCGAAGGCCGCCGGCCCGGAGGCGAAGGGCGCGCTCGAGGTCACCGGCAAGGCGGCCGCCGCGCCCCCCGAAGCGCCTTCGGCGCCTCCCCCAGGGGGGCGCCGAAGGCGGGCCGGCGAAGCCGGGTCCGCGGCGGCTGCTTGAGGGGGTGACGTTCGTCGGCCTTGCGGGCCGACGGGGCGCGATGGTCGACTGAGGTCGTCCCCGAAGCGCGTTCGGCGCCGGCAGCGCCGCTACAGGCCGGCGAGCGTGTCGTCGAGCAGCGCCGCCAGGCGCGCCTGCTCGGCGCGGTGGACGGCAACGTCGCGCTGTGCCTGCTCGCGCAGCGTCGCGGCCAGCGTCGCGTCGCCGAGAGCCTGCGCCAGCTGCGCGAGGCGCGCGTCGGCAAAGGCGCGGTCGTCGATGTCGCACGCCGGGTCCTGCTCGGCGAGTGCCGCGGCGAGACCGGCGCGAGCCTTGTCGGCTTGCCCGAGCAGCCAGTGGCACCACGCGATGTCGGCGAGCAGCAGCCGCTTCATGCGCCGCATGCCGCCCGCCGTCGCGGGGGCCAGCCAGCGCTCGAACAGGTCGAGCGCCGGCGCCGCGTCGCCGGCGGCCGTGAGCAGCTGCGCGTGCAGCAGCGGCACCAGGTAGGCGAGCGAGGCGCCGCCGATCGCCGCCTCGTAGGCCGCGCACGACTGCACGCACAGCAGCGCCTCGCGCTGCTCCTCCCCGGGCGCGGCGGCCGGCGCATCGCCGAACGCGGTCGCCATGCGGATCGCGGCCACGAGGCCGGTCGCGCGGTCGTACATCAGCGCGCTCAGCGTCGCGTCGTCGCCGTCGGCGAGCGCGTGCTGGCGCGCGCGGTCGAACCACGGCTGCGCGCGGTCGAGGCGGCCGGCCCAGTGGTAGCCGAGCGCGGCGACGAGGCAGGCGCGGGCGCGCGCCGCGTGGTGGTCGGGCGCGGCCAGGCGCAGCGCCTCGGCCAGGTGCGCCGCCATCTGCGCCGACTCGTGGTGACCGTACTCCATGTGCGCGAGCCAGGCCGCCGCCAGCGCGTGCAGCGGCGCCAGGTGCGCGGCGCCGCTGAGCGCGTAGGCGCGCCGCATGCGGTCGCGCGCCGACGGTGCGAGGTCGCCGAAGTGGTCGCAAAGGCCTTCCGCGAGCGCCAGCCAGGCGCTGACCGCCGGCTGCGGGCGCAGCGTGAAGCGTGCGTGCAGGCCCTCGATCGTGCGCCGCGCCTCGTCGACGCGGCCCAGGCGTGCGAGCCCGCCGGCGCGCTCGGCACGCAGGCAGGCACTGGCGACCGGATCGCGCGTCTTCGCGATCGCGGCGTCGAGCCGGGCCAGCAGGCGCGACGCCATCGCGCTACGCCGCCGGTGACAGCAGCCGGCTCAGCGCCTCGCGGTACTTGGCCGCCGTCGCGGCGACGACCTCGCCCGGCAGCGGCGGCGCCGGCGCCTTCTTGTTCCACGGCCGGCCATCGACACGCGCGGCCTCGAGCCAGTCGCGCACGAACTGCTTGTCGAAGCTCGGCGGGTTGTCGCCGCGCTCGAAGGCGGCGGCGTAGCTCTCGACCGGCCAGTAGCGCGACGAGTCGGGCGTGAGCGCCTCGTCCATCAGCGTCAGCGTGCCGCGCTCGTCGAGCCCGAACTCGAACTTCGTGTCGGCGATCAGGATGCCGCGCTCGCGCGCGTACGCCGCCGCCTCGGTGTAGAGCGCGATCGAGACGTCGCGCACGCGCGCGGCGAGGTCGGCGCCGACGAGCGCCGCCGCCTGCGCGAACGTGATGTTCTCGTCGTGCGCGCCGGCCTCGGCCTTCGTCGCCGGCGTGAAGATCGGCCGCGGCAGCTGCTGCGCGTTGCGCAGCCCCGGCGGCAGCGCGACGCCGCACACGGTGCCGCTGTCGCGGTACTCCTTCCAGCCCGAGCCGGCGAGGTAGCCGCGCACCACCGCCTCGATCGGCAGCGGCGTCAGGCGCTTGACGAGCATCGAGCGGCCGCGCACCTGCTCGACCTCGTCGGGCGCGACGACGCTCGTCGGGTCGTCGCCGGTCAGGTGGTTCGGCACGACGTGCGCGAGGCGCTCGAACCAGAACAGCGCCATGCGCGTCAGCAGCTCGCCCTTGCCCGGGATCGGCTCACCCATCACGACGTCGAATGCGCTCAGGCGGTCGGTGGCGACCATCAGCAGGCGGTCGGTGCCCACCGCGTAGTTGTCGCGCACCTTGCCGCGCGCCACCAGCGGCAGCGAGTGCAGGTGCGATTCGAGGAGCGTGTTCATCGTCGACAGGCCGTCAGCGGCCGATTCTACGGACCACCCCGTCGATCATCGCGCGCAGTTCGGGCGCCTGCCAGAGGTCGAACTGGTCGCGGTAGGCGAGCTGCGCCTCCTGCAGCGACCCGACGCCGACGAAGGCGGTTTCGACCGGCCTCGGCCGCACCGTCGAGCGCATCACCTTCGCGAGGTGGCGGTTGCCCTTCAGCGTGTCGACGAACAGCGAGGTCGCCTCGCCGCGGCGGCCCAGATGCCACAGCGCGAGCACTTGCGCAAGCGCCATCTCGTCGCGGTCGTCGGGGTAGCGCTCGGCGAGCGCGAGCGCGTCGGCGTGCAAGCCGCGACGCAACAGCACCGCCGCCAGACGCGTGCGAAAGCCGTGGTTGTCGTGCGGGTTCAGCACCTCGACGACGTGGCGCAGCCAGTCGAAGCTGCGCTCGGCGGTGGGCGTGTCGTCGCCGACGACGTGCTGCGCGAGGATGCGCAGCGCCGGCCGGTTCGTCCACACGCCCCACTCGCAGCGCGCGCGCGCGTAGCGCGCGCGCAGCAGCGCCCACAGGGCGAGGCCACGCTCGATCAGCCGCCGCGCCACGGCCGCCGAGGCCGGGCTGGGGTGCGACTCGAGCGCGAGCAGCAGGCCGTCGATGACGTCGAAACTGTCGCCGAGTGCGGGCTCGGCTTCGAGCAGGCCCATCCAGCCGCCGAAGCCGCGCCAGGCGTCGCCGCCCTCGGCGTGCAGCGACACGAGCGTCGGTGAGCCGGCGTCGAAGACTTCGTGCCAGCGCTCGAGCGCGCGATCGAGCGCCTTGGCCGGCAGCAGCTCGCCGAGGGTGGCGGCGTCGGCGTGGCGCAGGTCGAGCCGCAGCACCGGCGGCGGCAGCGCTGCCAGCCAGGCGTCGAGCCGGCCGAGCTGCGGCTCGTGCTCGAGCGTCGCGTGCTCGAAGTAGGCGAAGCCCTGCTCGCCCAGCTGGCGCAGCGCCGCGATCAGGTCGTCGTGGCGGCCGTCGGCGTTCATGCGCTCGAGGCGGCGGGCGTGGAAGTCCGCGCGTTCGCGTGCCTGCGCCGCGTCGCCGAGGCCGAGCAGCATCGTGACGTCGAGCAGCGCCAACGCCGGGTCGTCGGGCGCGAGCCGCTGGGCCTGCGTGAACGCCGCCCGCGCCTCGTCGACCTTGCCGGCATCGGTCGCCATCAGCGCGAGCCGCTGCCAGCCCTTGGCCTGCACCTGCGGCGCGCCGCGGTCGATCATCGCCTGCGCCAGCGCCTTGCGCTTGCGCGGCTTGCCGAGGTCGGCGTAGAGGTCGCCGAGCAGATCGAGCAGGTCGGCCCTGTCGTCCGGGTACGGGCCTGGTTGCGCGGCCCACGGTTCGAGCAGCGCGACGGCGTCGGCCGGCCGGCGTTCGTGCCTGAACGTCGCAGCGGCCGCGACGACCAGCCGCAGCGCGATGCGCGAGGCCGGCAGGTCGCGCCAGGCCTTCTTGCCCATCGCGTCGAGCACGGCGGGGATTGCCATCTCGTCCGACAGCCTGGGCATGGCCGACATCATCGGCTCGCAGCACTGCTTGAACTTGCGCAGCGACCCGCACAGGCAGGGGTCGTTGCGCCCGGGCAGCGGCAGCCGCCGCGGCTGGAAGCGGTGCTGGGGCAGCGGCATCGCGGCGTAGATCATGTGCCCGAGCAGTCGCATCAGGCGCGACGCGTCGACGGCGTGCGCCTTGCCGCGCATGTCCGGCGGCAGCACGCCCTCGCCGATCGACGCGCCGTGGCGGGCGATCCAGTCGAGGTAGGCGCCGGGGTCGGCATCGCGCACGAGCCGGTTCGCGCTCCCGTGCACGAGCCACTGCAACGCCTCGCTGAACGCGTCGGCGTGCGCGTCGTCCGGCTCCGGAACATCGCCACGGCTCATCGGCGAGCGTCCCGGGGTTCGAACACGGTGGCCGGCGCGGCCAGGAGGGCGACCTGCACCGGCGCCGGCCTCACACCACCGTCTGCGCGAGCTCGCCCTTCGTGTAGCGCTGCGCCATCGCGTCGAGCGGCAGCGGCTTGATCTTCGGCGCCTGGCCCTCGCAGCCGAACTCGAGGTAGCGCTGCTTGCAGATCTTGTAGGCCGCTTCGCGCGCCGGCTTGAGCCACTCGCGGGCGTCGAACTTCTCGGGGTTCTCGGCGAGGAACTTGCGCACCGCGGCGGTCATCGCCAGCCGGATGTCGGTGTCGATGTTGATCTTGCGCACGCCGTGCTTGATCGCCTCCTGGATCTCCTCGACCGGCACGCCGTAGGTTCGAGCAGGTCCTGCGGCACGCTCGAGCTGCCGTGCATCACCAGGTGCGTGGTCGGGATGCGGCGGTGGATCTCCTTGATGCGCTCGATCGCGAGGATGTCGCCGGTGGGCTTGCGGGTGAACTTGTAGGCGCCGTGGCTGGTGCCGATCGCGATCGCGAGCGCGTCGAGCTGCGTGCGCTTGACGAAGTCGGCCGCCTGCTCGGGGTCGGTCAGCAGCTGTTCGCGCGTCATCGTCGAGTCGGTGCCGTGGCCGTCCTCCTTGTCGCCCTTCATCGTCTCGAGCGAGCCGAGGCAGCCGAGCTCGCCCTCGACGGTGACGCCGAGCGCATGCGCCATGTCGACCACCTTGCGCGTGACGTCGACGTTGTAGTCGTAGCTGGCGATCGTCTTGCCGTCGGCCTCGAGCGAGCCGTCCATCATCACCGAGCTGAAGCCGAGCGAGATCGCGCCGCGGCACACGTCGGGGCTCTGGCCGTGGTCCTGGTGCATCACGAGCGGCACCTGCGGCCACTGCTCGACGGCGGCCTGGATCAGGTGCTTGATGAACGGCTCGCCGGCGTACTTGCGCGCGCCGGCGCTGGCCTGCAGGATGACCGGCGCGCCGACCTCGGCGGCGGCGGTCATCACCGCCTGCACCTGCTCGAGGTTGTTGACGTTGAACGCGGGGATGCCGTAGCCGTTGTCGGCGGCGTGGTCGAGCAGTTGGCGCATCGAGACGAGGGGCATGGCGGACTCCTGGGAGGTGGCGGGGCGGGACGAACGACCACCGCGCCTCCGGGCCGGACGCGGCGGCCGATCGATGCAACAAATTCGAGCTTGATTCTATCGGCGGGGGTGTCGTCGACACCCCCGCGCTCGCATGGCGGCGCGATGGAGCCGGGGCGGCGCGAGCCTCAGCCGCCGAGCATCGCCTTCTTCAGGTCGGCCTGCACCGGCTTGTCGGCCAGCCAGATCTTCATCAGCGCGTCGTTGAAGGGCGCGCCGGCGATCGCGCCGATGGCCTTGCCGTTGTGGCCCAGGCGCGTCTCACCGTCGACGAAGTCCAGCGTCACGACGTCGCCCGTCTTGGCCTCGCCGATCGACTTCATCAGCGACACCAGCTGGTCGGTCTGCGGCTTGACGGCCTCCATCGCCTGCGGCGTGCTGGTCGCCTTCATGCCGTCGACCAGCGCACCGACGAGGTCGGCGGCGCCGACGTCGCGCAGCATGTTCATCTGCACGCGACGCGGGCTCTGCGCCAGCGTGCCCGCCAGATCCCCCGCCTTCGCAGGCAGGTACAGCGACGCGACGTAGACCTTGAACACGACGCGCGTGCGGATGCCCGCGCCGTTGAGCACCAGTTCCTTCCCGCCGACGCTGACGCGCTCGTCGAGCTTGACGCCTCCGACCTCGGCGGCGAGCGCCGACGCGGCGATGGCGAGCGAGGCGATGGCGAGCGCCCAGCGCGTTGGCTTCGATCTCATGGTCCGTCTCCTTTAGGGTGGTGGTGGGATTGGGCC
The DNA here is from genome assembly GCA_025458585.1 of Burkholderiaceae bacterium. Classification (GTDB taxonomy): domain Bacteria; phylum Pseudomonadota; class Gammaproteobacteria; order Burkholderiales; family Burkholderiaceae_C; genus Calidifontimicrobium. The sequence goes on from JALOSD010000042.1 coordinate 8,829, forward strand.
TTACCTCGGCGCGCGCCCCTGCGCCTGCTCGATGCGCTGCACCGCCTGCATCGTCTTCAGCACGCGGTCGGGCGTCAGGCTGATGCTGTCGATGCCGAGCTCGACCAGGTACTGCGCGATCTCGAGGTGGTCCGACGGCGCCTGCCCGCAGATGCCGCTGTGGCGGCCGTTGCGCTTCGCGCCCTCGACGGCGAGCCTGAGCATCTTCAGCATACCGGGGTCGCGCTCGTCGAAGCTCTCGGCGACGATCGCGCTGTCGCGGTCGACGCCGAGCGTGAGCTGCGTCAGGTCGTTGCTGCCGATCGAGAAGCCGTCGAACAGCTCGCTGAACTCGTCGATCAGCAGCACGTTGTTCGGGATCTCGCACATCACGTAGACCTCGAGGCCGCCCACCTCGCCCGGCTGGCCGCGCTTCAGGCCGTTCTTGGCCATCACCGCGAGCACGCGCCGCGCCTCGTCGAGCCGGCGGCAGAACGGCACCATGACCTTCAGGTTGGTCAGGCCCATGACCTCGCGCACGCGGTGCAGCGCGATGCACTCGAGCGCGAAGCCTTCCTCGTACGCCGGGTGGATGTAGCGCGACGCGCCGCGGAAGCCGATCATCGGGTTCTCTTCGTGCGGCTCGAAGTCGCGCCCGCCGAGCAGTGCGGCGTACTCGTTGCTCTTGAAGTCCGACAGCCGCACGATCACCGGCCGCGGCCAGAACGCGGCGGCGATCGTGCCCACGCCCTCGGCGAGCCGCTCGACGAAGTACGCCGCGCCGTCGGCGTACTGCGCCCACAGCGCCTCGACCTGCGCGCGCACCGCGTCGTCGCGGATGCGCTCCGGGTGCAGCACGGCCATCGGGTGCACCTTGATGTACTCGTTGACGATGAACTCCATGCGCGCCAGCCCGACGCCGTCGCACGGCATCAGGCTGACCTGGAAAGCGAGTTCGGGGTTGCCGAGGTTGACCATGATCTCGGTGGCCGGTTTCACGAGGTCCGACAGGTCGCTCGTCTCCTTGTGGAACGGCACCGTGCCCTCGTAGACGCGTCCGACCGCGCCTTCGGCGCACGACACCGTCACCGCCTCGCCGTCGGCCAGCGCCTCGGTGGCGTGCTCGGCGCCGACGACGGCGGGAATGCCGAGCTCGCGCGCGACGATCGCCGCGTGGCAGGTGCGCCCGCCGCGGTTGGTCACGATCGCCGCCGCGGTCTTCATCACCGGCTCCCAGTCGGGCGTCGTCGTGTCGGCGACCAGCACCTCGCCGGGCCGGAACGTGTTGAGCCTGTGCGCCGACGTGATGCGCCGCACCGCGCCGGTGGCGATCTTCGCGCCCACCGCGCGGCCCTTCGCGCGCACGCGGCCCTGGCCGTCGAGCACGTAGTCCTCGAGCAGGTTCGCGTTCTTCTGCGACGCCGCGGTCTCGGGCCGCGCCTGCACGATGTAGAGCTTGCCGTCGGGGCCGTCCTTGGCCCACTCGATGTCCATCGGCCGGCCGTAGTGGTCCTCGATCGCGATCGCGGCGCCGGCGAGCTCGAGCACGTCGTCGTCGCTCAGGCAAAAGCGCGCGCGCTCGGCCTTCGGCGTCGGCTGGTTGACGACCGGCTCGCGCGTGCGCCCGCCGGCGTAGACCATGCGCACCTGCTTGTCGCCGAGCGTGCGCCGCACGACGGCGCGGTGACCCTGGCGGTAGGTCGGCTTGTGGACGTAGAACTCGTCGGGGTCGACGGCGCCCTGCACGACGTTCTCGCCCAGCCCCCAGGCGGCGGTGACGAAGACGAAGTCGGGGTGGCCCGACTCGGTGTCGATCGTGAAGATGACGCCGCTGGACGCCAGGTCGCTCCTCACCATCTGCATCACCGCAACCGAGAGGTAGACCTTGAAGTGGTCGAAGCCCTGGTCGGTGCGGTAGCTGATCGCGCGGTCGGTGAACAGCGACGCCTGGCAGCGCCGGACGGCATCGAGCAGCATCTCCTCACCGCGGATGTTCAGGTAGGTGTCGTGCTGGCCGGCGAAGCTGGCGGTCGGCAGGTCCTCGGCGGTGGCCGAGCTGCGCACCGCAACGCTGAGGTCGGGGCCAACCTGCGCCTTCAGCGCGCGCCACGCCTCGCGCACCTGCTGCTCGACGGCCTTGGGCATGGCCGCAGCGTAGACGATCTCGCGCGCCCGCGCGCCGGCACGCGCCAGCGCGTCGGTGTCGCGCTTGTCGAGCGTGTCGAGCAGCGCGTGCAGTTCGTCCCAGGCGCCGGCGGCGTCGAGCGCATCGCGGTAAGCCTGGGCGGTGACCGCGAAGCCGTCGGGGATGCGCACGCCCAGCGGCGCGAGCTGCCGGACCATCTCGCCGAGCGAGGCGTTCTTGCCGCCGACCGACGCCAGGTCGGCCAGCGACAGGTCGCGAAACCAGCGGATGTAGTTCGTCGTGGCCATCGGGTTCGTCCTCGCTCAGTATTTCAACCGCGCGTAATAGGTCTCCTGCGCCGCCCGGCGCGCGTCGCCGAGCGTGTGGATGCCCTTCTCGGCGAGCAGCGGGATCAGCTTGAGGAAGATCTCGGCGGTGACCATCGCGTCGCCGAGCGCGGTGTGGCGGCCGATCACCGTGACGTCGAAACGCTCGGCGATCGCCTCCAGGCGGTGCGACTCCTGGTTCGGGTGCACGACGGCCGACAGCAGCAGCGTGTCGAGCACCGGCTGGTCGAAGCGGCAGCCGGTGAGTTCCTCCTTCAGCTGCAGGAAACGCATGTCGAACGCGGCGTTGTGGGCGACGAGCACGGTGTCGTGTGCATAGGCGTGGAACGCGGGCAGCACGGTGTCGATCGCCGGCTGGCCGGCGACCATCTCGGGCGTGATGCCGTGGATCGGGATGCCGGCGGCCGGGATCGGGCGCTTCGGGTCGACGAGCTGGTCGAACGACTCGCCCCTGAGCAGCTTGCCGTTGACGAGCCGCGTCGCCCCGATCTGGATGATCTCGTCGCCGGCCGACGGCTCGAGGCCCGTGGTCTCGGTGTCGAACACGGTGTAGGTCAGCTCGCTGAGCTTGCGGTCGTCGAGCGCACGGTTCGACTCGCTGAGGGCGAAGAGGTCGAAGTCGTAGTACTCGGGGCGGCTCTCGCTGCGCACGAACGCCGACGCGGCAAGCTCGCCGCCCTCGCGCGCCAGCGGCAGCAGGAAGCGGAAGAACGCGGCGTGGCGCACGCGTTCGCGCTCGAACCAGAACTCGCCGCCGTGGCGCTGCACGACGTCGCGCACCGTCAGCGGGCTCGTCTCGGCGCCGAGGCGCATCGCGTCGGTCTCCCACGTCATCACGGTCTCGGTGCTCATCGCCTGGCCCGTCCATAGCAGGTCGAGGTGCGCGCGGGCGTTGTCCGCCGGCTGCAGCCGCAGCTGCACGAGCTTGATCTCGTATTCGTCGCGCAGCCGCCCGGCGAGGTAGGCGAGCGCCTGCAGCAGCGAGAAGCTCTCGACCTCGAGCCACAGCGACGCGTCGACCTCCGACGCGGCGACGCGCAGGCCGTCGAGCGCCTCGAGCCGGCGCTGCGCCGCCGCGACGAGGTCGGCGCCGAGCATCTCCTCGAGCGGCCAGCGCGTCGCGAGGCCCGCGGTCGACTGCTCGGCGACCTGCTGCAGGCGCCGGCTCATCGCCTGCGCCTCGTCGCGGATCACGGCGAGGAAACGCTCGCGCGTGGCGGCGTCGAGGTCGTCGTAGTCGAGCATCTCGACGGCCGCCTGCAGGTTCGCCAGCGACGCGCGGCTGCCTTCGGTCAGCCCGTGCAGCAGGCGGTCACGCGCCGACTCCTGCTCGAAGTCGCGCGTGATGTTGTCGAGCATCAGCACGAAGCCTGCGAGCGCGGTGTCGCCGTCGTCGGCGCCACCGTCGCCGCCGACGGCACGCACCGGCGCCATCTGCACGCGCAGCAGCTGGCCGGCGCGCGTCGTCGTGACGAACTGCGCCGTCGGGTTCAGCGCGCCGCGCGCGAGGCGCTGCTGCACGCTCTCGAGCGCGTGGGCGACGAGCTTGCGGTCGAACACGGTGTAGATCGAGCGCCCGAGCCCGATCAGCTCGGCGCCGGCGGCCACCTGCGGTGCCGCCGACAGCGCGCGGAACTGCACCCGCGCGCGGTTGTTGTAGAGCAGCACGCGCCCGTCGAGGTTGCACACGACGACGCTTTGCGTGAGCTCGCTCATCAGCGCCGCAAGCCGGCTGCGCTCCTGCTCGACGCTGCGGCTCGCGAGTGCGACCTGCGCCGCGACGTCGCTGCGAAGCTGCTCGCGCTGGCGCACGAGCTCGTTGATCGTGCGTGCGAGCCCTTGCACGTCGGCGCCGCCGTCGCTCGTCAGCTCGCGCTGCACGTCGCTCGTCGTCAGCACCTGCGCCTGCTCGAGCAGCCGCGCCGGCGCCGCGATCCAGCGCCGGTAGACCACCTGCGCGAGCGCGACGACGACGCCGACGAAGGCGAGGAAGGTCATCACCGCGAGCGGCACCGCCGGTGCCAGCGCGCCGCCGACGGCGTGGCGTGTGGCGGGCTCGAGCGTCGAGCCGACGAGTGCCGCCGTCAGCGCGACCCAGGCGCCGAGCAGCAGCACGCCGCCGGCCGCGGCCACCGCCATCACGCGCAGCAGCCGGCCGTCGCGCTTCACGCGCGCGCCTCCAGCAGCTCGCGCACCTTGTGCACCAGCTCCTTGGTCGAGAAGGGCTTCGTCATGTAGGCGTCGGCGCCCACGCCCATGCCCTTGGCGACGTCGGTGTCGCGGCCCTTGGCGGTGAGCATCAGCACGATCGTGTCGCGGATCGCCTCGTCGGCGCGCAACTCCTGGCAGACCTCGAAGCCGGTCTTCCTCGGCATCATCACGTCGAGCAGCACCAGGCGCGGGCGCTCGCGGCGCAGCGCGTCGAGCGCCTCGTCGCCGTCGCGCGCCACGTGCACCTCGTAGCCTTCGCGCTTCATCAGGAACTCGAGCGAAATCAGGATGTTCGGCTCGTCGTCGGCGATCAGGATCTTCGTGCTCATCGGAACTCGTCTCCTTGGTCGCGCGGCCGTTCTGGCGCTGCCGCTGCGGGGGTCGTCCACGGTAGGACAAAGGCGAAGCAGGCACCTTGACCAAGGTCAGGACGAAGCTCCATGCGCCCGCCGAAGTGCTCGACGATCTGGCGGCTGATCGGCAGGCCCAGGCCGGTGCCCTGCGGCCGGTTCGCCGCGTCGCCGCCCTGGCGGAACTTCTCGAAGATCAGCGCGCGCTGGTCGGACGGCACGCCGGGACCGTTGTCCTGCACCTCGACCGTCAGGCCGTCGGCGCCGGCGCGCAGCCGCAGGTCGATGCGCCCGCCTTCGCGCGGCACGAACTTGGCGGCGTTGGACAGCAGGTTCAGCAGCACCTGCGTCAGCCGGTCGGCGTCGGCGCGGATCGTGGGCACCGACGCCGGCAGGTCGAGGTGCAGCGCGGCGCCGCGTTCGCGCACCATCTCGCCCACCGTCTGCGCCGCCTGCGTGCACAGCGCCTTCAGGTCGACGTCGGTGTTGTGCCACTCGGCGTGGCCCGACTCGATCTTCGCCATGTCGAGCACCTGGTTGACCAGGCGCGACAGGCGCTCGGTCTCGGCGACGACGATGCCGAGGAACTGCTGGCGCTGCGCCGCGTCCATCGCCGGGTCGTCGAGCATGAGCTCGGCGAGCGCGCGGATCGAGGTCAGCGGCGTGCGCAGCTCGTGCGTCACCGACGACATGAAGTCGTCCTTCAGCCGGTCCAGGCTCTCGAGCCGCTCGTTGGCGTCGCGCAGCTCGGCGGTGACCTGCTCGAGCTCGCGCGAGTAGGCGCGCAGCTGCGACGCCTCGTCGAGGATGCGCAGCACGTCGTCGAGGTCGAGCGACTCCTCCTCGACGACGGAGGCGACCATCACGCGCGCCGACGCGCTGCCGATGGCGCCGGCGAGCTCGGTCTCGACGAAGTGCACGAGACGCGCGTCGGCCGGGATCTGCGCGACGCCGCTGGCGCCGACGCGGCGCGCGTAGTCGTCGAACAGGCGCTGCGCGCGCGCGGCGCCGAGGAAGCGGCCGGCGAGCGCGAGCAGGTCGGCCACCTTCGCGCGGCCGCGCCAGAACACCGGCCGCGCGTGCGCGGCGCCGCGCTCGAACACGTCGACGAACAGCAGCGCCTGGCTCGTCTCGCGCGCCGACGGCTGGCGCCACAGCGACACCGCGACGTACAGCCCGACGTTGGCGAGCAGGCTCCAGAACAGCGAGTGCGTCAGGTGGTCGAGCCCGCCGAGGCCGAACAGCGCCTCGGGGCGCAGCAGCTCGACACCGAACGGGCCGTGCTCGACGAAGCCGGCCGGAAACCAGCCCGACTTCGCGATCGACGGCAGCATCAGCGTGTAGGTCCACAGCGCGAAGCCGGCGACCAGGCCGGCGAACGCGCCGCTCTTCGTGCCACCCTTCCAGTACATGCCGCCGAGCACCGCCGGCGCGAACTGCGCCACGGCGGCGAAGCTGATGAGGCCGATCGACACGAGCGCGTACGCCTCGCCGGCGACGTGGAAGTAGACGTAGCCGAGCAGCAGGACGGCGAGGATCGCGGCGCGGCGCACGAACAGCAGCACGCGGTCGAGGTCGTGCCGCGCGGCGACGCCGCGGCTGCGCAGCAGCAGCGGCATCACGAGGTCGTTGCACACCATCGTCGACACCGCGATCGCCTCGACGATCACCATGCCGGTGGCCGCCGACAGCCCGCCGACGAAGACCGCGAGCGCGAGCCACGCGTGGCCCTCGGCGAGCGGCAGCGACAGCACGAAGGTGTCGGCGCTGGCGACGCTGCCGGCGCCGAAATACAGCAGCCCGCCGAGCGCGATCGGCAGCACGAAGACGTTGATCGCGAGCAGGTAGGCCGGGAACACCCACACTGCGCGCTTCAGGTGCCGCTCGTCGACGTTCTCGACCACCATGACCTGGAACTGGCGCGGCAGGAAGACGACCGACAGCATCGCGAGCAGCGTCAGCGCGAACCACTGCTCGTAGGCGAAGCCGCTGCCCTGGTCGAGGCTCAGAAGCCGGTTCAGCTCGGGCACCGCGAGCGCGCGTGCGAACAGGTCACCGGGCCCGCCGAACAAGCCCCAGGTCACGAACACGCCGACCGCGACGAACGCGAGCAGCTTGACGACCGACTCGAACGCGATCGCCGCCACCATGCCCTCGTGGCGCTCGGTGGTGTCGAGGTGGCGGGTGCCGAACACCATCGTGAAGCCTGCGAGCGCGAGCGCGGTGTAGAACGTGCCGTCGACCCACCAGTCGTCGCGCCCGGGCAGCGGCGCGCCGACCGGCGTCGTCAGCAGCGCGAAGCCGCTCGCGATCGCCTTCAGCTGCAGCGCGATGTACGGCACGATGCCGACCACCGTGATCAGCGTCACCAGCCCGGCGAGGGTGCGGCTCTTGCCGTAGCGGCTGGCGACGAAGTCGGCGATCGACGTGATGCGGTACGTGCGCGCGATGCGGATCATCTTGCGCACGACCATCCACGCCAGCACCATCGCCAGCGTCGGGCCGAGGTAGATCGGCAGGAACCACACGCCCGCGCTCGCCGCGCGACCGACGCTGCCGAAGTAGGTCCACGCCGTGCAGTACACCGCCAGCGACAGCGCGTAGACCCAGGCGTTGCCGATCACCGAGCGGCCGTCGGCGGCGCGCCGGTCGGCCCACCACGCGACGGCGAACAGCAGCAGCAGGTACGCGAACGAGGTGCCGAGGACGAGCGGTGCCGCCAGCATCAGTCCTCCGCGCCCTCCCCGCGCTCGACCACCCAGGCCAGCGCGCCGATCAACGCCGCCCACACGGTGAACAGCGCTGCCGGGAACAGCGGCAGCCCGAACAGCGTCGCGTCACGGTCCCACAGCGCGAGCAGCGGGAAGTTCAGCAGCGCCCAGCCGCCGGCGAAGAGGGCAACCAGACGCTGCGCGGTCAGGCCTCGGAACAAGCGTGTCTCCTCGTGTCGCCACGCGCGCGGCTCGGGGCTGCGTTCTTCGGGTCGACCCGGTCGATTCTGACGCGGGCGCTGACCCGCGCCTGACGCTGTCAGCCCGCCGGACGGGCCACCCCGCGCTCGACGCCGCCCCGACGCGGCGGCGCGCACGCCGGCGACCCAGGTCGAGCCCTAAACGTAAGCGCCCACTGACTGAACTTCGCCAGGGACAGCCCGTCGATCCTGGCGTGCAGGCCATGACCTCGTCCGCGCCGACCACACAGTGCCAGCCGCGGTGCTTAGCACTCGAACAGTCAGAGTGCTAAGATCGATGGAACCAAAGACCCTCGATTTCGGTCTACTAATTTATGAACATGACTGCCACCTCCAGCGCTGTCGTCGTCCGTGATCCCTGGGCCGTCGTGCCGTCGCTCGGCAACCTCGATGCCTACATCTCCGCCGTCAACCGCATTCCGCTGCTGACCGCGCAGGACGAGGTCGAATGCGCGAAGCGGCTGCGCGAGCAGGGTGACGTGGAAGCCGCCGGGCGGCTGGTGCTGTCGCACCTGCGGCTGGTGGTGTCGGTGTCGCGCCAGTACCTGGGCTACGGGCTGCCGCAGGGCGACCTGATCCAGGAAGGCAACATCGGCCTGATGAAGGCCGTCAAGCGCTTCGACCCGGCCCAGGGCGTGCGTCTGGTCAGCTACGCGCTGCACTGGATCCGCGCCGAGATCCACGAGTACATCCTGCGCAACTGGCGCATGGTCAAGGTCGCGACGACGAAGGCGCAGCGCAAGCTGTTCTTCAACCTGCGCTCGATGAAGGCACGCTGACCGCCGCCGAGATCGACACCGTCGCGCGCGAGCTCAACGTCAAGCGCGAAGAGGTGCTGGAGATGGAAACGCGGCTCGCCGGCGGCGACGTCGCGCTCGAGTCGCAGAACGACGACGGCGAGGAGGTCTACGCGCCGATCGCCTACCTCGCCGACGACAGCCAGGAGCCGACGCGCAGGCTCGAGGCGCGCCGCCGCGACGACCTCGCCGGCCCGGGCCTGCAGCAGGCGCTCGACGTGCTCGACGCGCGCAGCCGCCGCATCGTCGAGCAGCGCTGGCTGCAGGTCAACGACGACGGCTCGGGCGGCATGACGCTGCACGAACTCGCCGCCGAGTACGGCGTGAGCGCCGAGCGCATCCGCCAGATCGAGGTCGCGGCGATGAAGAAGATGCGCAAGGCCCTCGCCGAAGCGGCCTGACGCCACCCCGCCTCGCCCGAAGAACGGCTCCCGTGCGGAGCCGTTTCGCTTTTCAGCCCTTGGACTCGGCGAGCAGCAGCTTCAGGTCGTCGACCAGCGCCTGCGCGCCGCTGCCGTAGCGCGTGAACAGGCGCAGCTGCCCGTCGGCGTCGATCACGTACGAGCCGGCGGTGTGGTCCATCGTGTAGCTGCCCTCGGTCTTGCCGGGCACCTTGGCGTAGAAGATCTTGAACTCGCGCGCGGCCTTCTTCGTCTCGTCGGCGTCGCCGCGCAGCGCGACGAAGCTCGGGTCGAACGTCCTCACGTAAGCCTTCAGCAACTCGGCGGTGTCGCGCTCGGGGTCGATCGTGACGAACACGCCCTGGATGCGCTCGCCGTCGGCGCCGAGCGCGCGCTTCACCTCGGCCAGTTCCGCGAGCGTCGACGGGCAGACGTCCGGGCACTGCGTGAAGCCGAAGAACAGCACGACGATCTTGCCGCGGAAGTCGGCGAGCGCGCGCCGCCGCCCCTCGGTGTCGGTCAGCGACAGCTCGCGCCCGTACTCGGCGCCGGTGAGGTCGATCGCCTTGAACGCCGGCTTGCCGCCGCCGAGGCCCGGTACACGGTCGCAGCCGGCGACCAGCAGCGCCGCGGCGGCGACGAGCAACGAGCGGCGGCGGGTCAGGCGAGCCATGGCATCAGGTAATGGTCGAGCAGCAGCGCGGCAAACAGCAGCGACAGGTGCCAGATCGAGAAGCGGAACGTCTTGCGCGCGAGCGCGTCGCTGTAGTCGCGCCACAGCTGCCAGGCGAGCAGCACGAACCAGCCGCCGAGCACGACGGCGGCAGCCAGGTAGATCCAGCCGCTCATGCCGTGCACGAACGGCAGCAGCGTGGCCGCAAACAGGATCAGCGTGTACAGCAGCACCTGCAGCCGCGTGAACTCGGCGCCGTGCGTCACCGGCAGCATCGGCAGCCCGGCGCGGCGGTAGTCCTCGGTGCGGTACAGCGCGAGTGCCCAGAAGTGCGGCGGCGTCCACAGGAAGATGATCAGCACCAGCAGCAGCGCCTCGGCGCCCACGTCGCCGCGCACCGCCGCCCAGCCGAGCAGAGGCGGCATCGCACCCGACGCGCCGCCGATCACGATGTTCTGCGGCGTCAGCGGCTTGAGCACGACGGTGTAGACCACCGCGTAGCCGACGAAGGTCGCGAGCGTGAGCCACATCGTCAGCGGGTTGACCGCCACGTACAGCAGCGCGCTGCCGAGCGCACACAGGACGGCGGAGAAGCTCACCGTCTGCACGCGCGTGAGTTCGCCCTTGGCGGTCGGCCGCCAGGCGGTGCGCGCCATGCGCGCGTCGATGTGCTGCTCGATCAGGCAGTTGAACGCCGCCGCCGCCGCCGCGACGAGCCAGATGCCCGCCGTGGCCGCGAGCACGACGCGCCAGTCGGGCAGGCCGGGCGTGGCCAGCAGCATGCCGATCAGCGCGCAGAACACGATCAGCTGGACGACGCGCGGCTTCGTCAGCAGGTAGTACTGGCGCCAGCGCGAGCCGAGCGTCGGTGCCGGCCGCGCCGGCACGCCGGTGCCAGCCTGCTCGGCGACCGGGGGCGCGACGGTGTCGGAGATCGTCGACATGGACCCGCGATTTTACGAAGCGAGGCCGACGCGCCCGGTGGGCGCCGGCGCCGGGGCGACCGCGCGGCGCGCGAACACGGCGCGCGTGAGCAGCACCGACAGCAGCAGCACGAGCGCCGCCGCGCCCGCCGTGTGCGCCACGGCCGCCAGCAGCGGCCAGCCGAGCACGACGTTGGACAGCCCGGTCGCGAGCTGCCACGCGCCGACGCCGGCCACCGCGAGCGCGGCGCGCCGGTGCTTCGCCCACAGCAGCGCGGCGACGACCGCCATCACGGCGAGCACGACGTAGGCCGCGAGCCGGTGCGTGTAGTGGATCGCCGTCAGCGCGGGGAACGGCAGGTAGCCACCGTCGGCGCCGATGCCGAGTTCGCGGCGCAGCGTGAACGCGTGGCCGAAGTCCATCGGCGGCCACCAGCTGCCCTGGCAGGTCGGGAAGTCGGTGCAGGCGAGCACCGCGTAGTTCGTGCTGACCCAGCCGCCGAGCGCGATCTGCAGCGTGCCGAGCACGGCGAGCCCCCACAGCCCGGCGTGCTGCGCGCGCGTCAGCGCCAGCGGCCGCGGCGCGAACACCTGGGCCTGGATCGCGAGCAGCGCGAGCAGCGCCAGCCCGCCGAGCAGGTGCGCGGTGACGATCGCCGGATACAGCTTCAGCGTGACCGTGAGCGCGCCGAACGCGCCCTGGATGCACACCCACACCAGCGTCGCCGTCGCCCACCAGGGCGAAGGCATCGTGCGCTCGCCGCGCCGGCGCTCGAGCCAGGCGACGATCGCCATCACGGTGATCAGCACGCCGACCGCGGTCGCGAGGTAGCGGTGCACCATCTCGATCCAGGCCTTGCCGTGCGTCACCGGGCCGGTGGGCATCTCGGTCTGCGCGGCGTGGATCTCGGCGCGCGCGCCGAACGGGCTCGCTTTGCCGTAGCAGCCGGGCCAGTCCGGGCAGCCGAGGCCCGAGTCGGTCAGCCGCGTGAAGGCGCCGAACAGGATCAGGTCGAAGGTCAGGAACAGCGTCAGCAGCGTCAGCGCCTGCAGCCGGCGCGCCGGCGACGCGCCTTGGTGGCGCAGCCAGATCCACGCCAGCGGCCCCATCGCCAGCACGACGCCGAGCAGCGCCAGGCGTGCGATCGGCGCGAGATCGACCAGAGGCTGAGTGTCCACGGGGTCAGCGACCCGGTTGGTCCCACGAGGCGGAGGCGCGCAGCAGCCGGTCGAGGTCGCGCTTGAGCTTCGACGGCTCGGGCCGTGCCGGCGCGCGCATCATCCACTGCCCCATCGGGTCGACGACGTACAGGTGCGAGGCGAGCGACTCGCCGGCCGCCGGCGCCAGCCACTGCGCGACCTCGGATGCCGGCGCGCGCAGCACCGTGACCGCCGGCGTCGCCTGCAGCGCCTGCAGCAGCGCGGGGGCGATCGGCGCGTCGTCGGTGACGAGCCAGACCTTGTCGATGCGCTCGCGCTCGCGGCCGGTCATCTCGCGCAGCTGGCGCTGCAGGAACAGCTGCTGTTCGCACGCCTCGTCGCACGCCGCCGGGCCGACGACGACGAGCAGCCACTGGCCGCGCAGCGACGCGGCGTCGACCGAGCGCCCCTGCAGATCGGTCAGCGCGAGCGGCGGCAGCTCGCGCGGCGGCAGGATCAGCTCGGCGTAGTTCGTGCGCCCCTCGGGGCGGATCACGAAGTAGCTGAGGTACGACGCGATCACCGGCAGCGCGCAGAACAGCACGACGCCGAGCAGCTTCCAGCGCCCGGCGCGGGTGCGCTGCGCCGCGTCGGCCAGGTCGGCGCGCGGTGGCGAGTGCACCGTGAAGCTCAGCGGCTCAGCGCCGGCGGCGGGGTTGGACGAGTTGGAACCAGACATAAAGACCCGTGATCAGCGTGGCGAGGGCGAACCACTGGAACGCGTAGCCGTAGTGCTTGTGCACGTCGACCGCCGGCAGCGACCACTGACGCCGCAGGCCGTCGCCTTCGAACGCTGGGGAATCGAGCTGCAGGATCGACAGCGGCCGCAGCGCCAGCCCGGTTTCACGGGCGAACGATTCGAGCTCGAGATTCTGCCGGATGCGGCCCCCGGCCGCGGGATCGAACTCGTACAACCGGGCCGGAGGGGGGGCGATGCGGCCGACGAGCTCGAGCTCGCCGCCGTCGTCGCGCACCGGCGCGAGGCGCGTGCGGTCCTGCGCGTCGCGCGGCAGCCAGCCGCGCTGCACGAGCACGGCGCTGCCGTCGGGCAGCCGCAGCGGCGTAACGGCGAAGAAGCCCGGGCGCTGGTCCATCTGCCGGTTCTCGAGGTAGACCGTGTGCTCGCGCACCCAGGTGCCGCGCAGCGCGATGCGGCGGTGGTGCTGCGCCGTCGCGGCGTCGGCCGACGTCGCGAGCGCGTCGGCGGGAAGCGGAGGCAGCACGGCGCGCTCGTCGATCGTGCGCTGCAGCGCCGTCTTCTGCGCCGCGCGGTCGAGCTGCCAGACGCCCAGGCGCGCGGTAAGCGCCACCGCGACGAGCGCGGCGAGGAGCACGACGGCGCGGCGCAGGCCCTCGCGCGTCACGGCGCCCCCGCCGGCGGCGCGGTGCGACAATCGTGCCCGATGAAGGTCGTCTTCGTGATCGCGCTGCTCGCCGTCGTCGGCGCGCTGGGCAGCGCCGGCTTCTTCATGCTGCGCAAGCGGCCCGAAGGCGCCCCGCCGAACAACCAGATGGCGCGCGCGCTCGCGCTGCGCGTCGCGCTGTCGGTGGCGTTGTTCCTGTTCATCCTGTTCAGCTACTGGATGGGCTGGATCCAGCCCACCGGCATCCCCGCAGGCCGCTGACGCCGGCGCCAGAAACGACGAACGCCGCGATCCGCGGCGTTCGCAGTCAAGGCGCCGGACGCGTCACGTCCAGTAGACGACGACGTACAGGCCCAGCCACACGACGTCGACGAAGTGCCAGTACCACGCGGCGCCTTCGAAGCCGAAGTGACGCTGCGGCGTGAAGTGGCCCTTCATCAGCCGCAGCGTGATGAACAGCAGCATCAGCATGCCGACGAACACGTGGAAGCCGTGGAAGCCGGTCAGCATGAAGAACGTCGAGCCGAAGATGCCCGAGCTGAGCTTCAGGTTCAGGTCGCGGTACGCGTGCAGGTACTCGTAGGCCTGCACGCCGAGGAAGGTGGCGCCCAGCGCCACCGTGATCCACATCCAGAAGATCGTCTTGGCGCGCTGGCCCGCGATCAGCGCGTGGTGCGCGATCGTCAGCGTCAGGCCCGAGGTCAGCAGCAGCGCGGTGTTGATCGTCGGCAGCGGCCACGGCCCGATCGTCTGGAACGGCTCGACGGTGCCCGCCGGCGACGCGGTGGTGCCCGGCACGCTGCTCGGCCACACGGCCTTGAAGTCGGGCCACAGGACCTGGTGGTCCAGGTTGCCGAGCATCGGCACCGCGTGCACGCGCGCCCAGTACAGCGCGCCGAAGAACGCGGCGAAGAACATCACCTCGCTGAAGATGAACCAGCTCATGCTCCAGCGGTACGAGACGTCGATGCGATCGCTGTACATCCCGGTCTCGCTCTCGCGGATCGCGTCGCCGAACCATTGCCACATCACGACGGCCCACCACGCGAGGCCGAACAGCAGCGCGTAGGCACCCCAGCCGTGACCGTTGACCCACTGGCCGGCGCCGAGGATGACGAAGAACAGTCCGATCGCGGTCATCACCGGGTGCCTTGACGGCCCCGGAACGTAGTAGTAGGGCGTCGACGCGCCGTGCGTTGCTGCAGCCATTGCTCTCGTCTCTCCTCGAACCACAAAACCTCGACGGTCAGCCGGCAGCGACGCCGCTGCCGACGACCCAACGAATCAGCAGCAGCAGGCCGACGACGAACACGACCGCCGCCACGACGCCGGCGGCGATGACGTGCACCGGGTTGAGCTGCTGCACGTCGCGCTCGTACTCGCTCGACTTGCGCACGCCGAAGAACGACCACGCCACGGCGCGCAGCGTCTGCCCGAACGAACCCTTGCGCGAGGCCGCGTCGGCGAGGTCGGCGCCGGGCCGGCTCAAGAGCGCTCCCCCGCCGCGGGCACGGCGACCGCCTGCAGACCCTTGCCGGCAACCTCGAAGAACGTGTAGCTCAGCGTGATCGTCGTGACGTCCTTCGGCAGCTTGGGGTCGATCACGAACACGACCGGCCACTGCTTCGTCTCGCCCGGGGCGAGCGTGTACTCGTTGAAGCAGAAGCACTCGAGCTTGTTGAAGTGCGCGCCGGCCTGGCGCGGCGCGTAGCTCGGGATCGCCTGCGCCGCCATCGTGCGGTTCTGCACGTTGCGGAACTCGTACATCACCGTCGCGAGCTCGCCCGGGTGCACCTGCACCGAACGCACCGCGGGCCTGAAGTCCCACGGCCCGCGCGCGTTGGCGTCGAACTCGACGGTGATCGTGCGGCTCGTGTCGACCTGCGTGTTGACCTTGCCGGCCTTGCCCTGACCGCTCGTGATGCGCTCCGACACCGACAGCACGTTGATGCCGAGCGCCTCGCAGATCGCGCGGTACATCGGCACCAGCGCGTAGCCGAAGCCGAACATCACGGCCGCGACGACCGTGAGCTTGCCGAGCATGCGCCAGTTGTCGCCGCGCAGGCCGAGGCCTCGGGCCGGGGACGGTTGCGCCATCGTCGCTGCCTCAGCCGCCGTAGAGCCAGATCTTGGCCGCGAATCCGAGCGCGAAGGCGAGCGCCACGGTGGCCAGGATCAGGCCCAGCCGGACGTTCGCCTTGCGCTGCTCGGGCGTCGGTGCCATGGCGGCGTGCCTTCTCTCAGCCGATCACCCGGGTGGCGGTCGCGTCGAGCTTGGGGGGCGTCTCGAAGGTGTGGAACGGCGCCGGCGACGGCACTTCCCACTCGAGCCCCTCGGCGCCCTCCCACGGCTTCTGCGGCGCCTTCTCGCCCTGGCCGCGCATCATCGGCAGCACGACGGCGACGAAGAAGTAGACCTGCATCAGCCCGAAGCCGAACGCACCGACCGAGGCGAGCGCGTTGAAGTCGGCGAACTGCATCGGGTAGTCGGCGTAGCGCCGCGGCATGCCCGCGAGGCCGAGGAAGTGCATCGGGAAGAACGTGAGGTTGAAGAACAGCATCGACCCCCAGAAGTGGATCTTGCCGCGCGTCTCGCTGTACATCACGCCGGTCCACTTCGGGCCCCAGTAGTAGACGCCCGCGAACATCGCGAACAGCGACCCGGCGACCAGCACGTAGTGGAAGTGGGCGACGACGTAGTACGTGTCGTGCAGCTGCTGGTCGATCGGCGCCATCGCCAGGATCAG
>JALOSD010000254.1 GCA_025458585.1 Burkholderiaceae bacterium
CGTCGGCCTTCACGCTGCGCCCGGCAAGCGGCAGCTCGACCGTCTGCTGCGCCGCTGCCGGCGCCGCCGCCGCGAGCAGTGCGAGCGCAAGCGCGAGCGAACTCATGGCGCATGCTGCGGCGCGCAGCGGCTTGGGCGAGGTCCCGGCCTTCGTCACGGGCCGGAGTTTGACCCAGCGCAACGTCGGTGCAGCGTGGCCGGCCGAGGCGAGCAGGAGCGGGCGGGACCGCCGGGGGACGTTGGCAGAATAGCGCGATGCCTTCGCGCCGTTGGATCTGCCTGCTGTTGAGCGTCGCGCTGGCGGACCCGACCCGTCGGACCCGACGCAGTTCGTCACCTGGACCTGCGACGCGATGGCCGACGAGCTCGAGCGCGTGCAGCAGCGCGCCGCCGACGTCGCCCACGCCGCCGACCCGCGTCAAGGCAACGACGTGATCGCGCTCGGTCTCGGCTTGAGGGTGTTCTGGCCGGCGCTGTTCGCGATGCGCCCGCAGGGGCCCGACGCGGCCGAGCTGGCCCGCTTGAAGAGGCGCCACGACGCGCTGCGCGCGACCGTTGACGCGCGCGGCTGCGGCGAGCCGTTGCACGTGCTCGGCGCGCGGCGCGCGTCGCTGACGCCGCTGGTCGAGGGCGAGCGCGCCGTCTACGAGCAGCGCGCGAGCCCGCGTCGCCCGACCACCGAGCTGGGCCTGCGGATGACGTCGCTGCGCCGCACCGAACTCGACTTCGCGGCCGACGTCGACGGCCAGCTGCTGCTCGAGGTCTGGGCGCAGGACCGCGCCGGCAACCTGCTCGCGTCGCCGAAGCCGCCGCAGGCGGACGCGGGCCTGCTGTACTGGACGCGCCTGCTGCCGCGCGAACTCGAGCTCGGCGACGTCGTCGCCGGCGAACTGCGGCACACGAGCGGCGCCGTCGCGCGCGTGCGCGGGCAGGTCATCGCGACTGGCCTGCACACGGCGCTCGGGCGTCCGTTCGACGCCGCGGTGATCGAGCTCTTCGGCGACGTGGCGGCGCCGGCGGGCGGCGAGCGCGTCGACGGCGTGATGGTCGTCGAGCGCAAGGTCGGTCTGCTGCTGCGGCTCGACTTGCGCAGCGGCGCACCCGCGTTCGCGCTGCGGCGCACGCTGGTGCGCATCGAGCCGGCGCCCTGAGCCGCCTTCACGCTTCTTTACCCTGCGTGCATCGCGCCGACACCTGGCGCCGCGATCCTGCAAGCGTGTATCCACCACCTTTCAGGAGTGAAGCGATGAACGTCTCGACCCCCACCTTCGCGCGCCCGCGCGCCCTGGCTGCTGCGATGGCCTTCGCGCTCGTCGCGGCTGCCGGCTGGACGACGGCGCACGCCCATGGCGGCGGCATGATGGGCCCGGGCCCGATGAGCCACCACGCCGCGATGGGCCCCGGCGGTCCCGGCGGTGCGCCGATGATGGGCCGCATGCTCGAGCGCATGCTCGACCAGGTCGGCGCGACGCCCGAGCAGCGCACGCAGATCCGCGCGATCGCCGATGCGGCCTCGGCCGACCTGCAGGCGCAACGCGACGCCGGCCGCACGCTGCGCGAGCAGTCGCTGCAGCTGTTCGCGCAGCCGACGGTCGACGCCAACGCGGTCGAATCGCAGCGGCAGAAGATGCTGCAGCACCAGGACCAGGTCTCGCGCCGCATGACGCAGGCGATGCTCGACGTGAGCCGCGTGCTCACGCCCGAGCAGCGCGCGCAGTGGGCCGAGCGCATGGGCCAGCGCCGGCAGATGATGGAGCGCCACCAGCACGAGCGCCGGCAGCTCGACCGCCCGCGCACCTGAGCCCGGAGCCATCGCCGCCGCCCGCGCCGGCGGCGGCTATGCTTGCACCGCGATGACCGCCGCCCGCCTGTTGCTGATCGACGACGACGCGCGTCTGACGGCGATGCTCGGCGACTACCTGCGCGCCGCCGGCTTCGCGGTCGACGTCGCCGGCTCGCTCGCGGCCGGGCGCGCGTGCCTGCGCGCCGCGCCGTACGACGCACTCGTGCTCGACCTCATGCTGCCCGACGGCGACGGCCTCGAGATGACGCGCGAGCTGCGCGCCGAGCCGGCGACGCGCCGCCTGCCGCTGCTGATGCTGACCGCACGCGGCGAGCCGACCGACCGCGTCGTCGGCCTCGAGCTCGGCGCCGACGACTACCTCGGCAAGCCGTTCGAGCCGCGCGAGTTGCTCGCGCGCCTGAAGGCGCTGCTGCGCCGCGCCGCGCCCGACGAACCGGCCGAGGTGCTGCGTTTCGGCCGTCTCGAGATCGACCTCGACCAGCGCCGCGCGCGCGTCGACGGCCGCGACTGCGACCTGACGGCGCACCAGTTCGACCTGCTCGTCGTGCTCGCGAAGAGTGCCGGGCGCGTGCTCAACCGCGACCAGATCATGGACGCGTTGAAGGGCCACCCGGCGGAGGCGTTCGACCGCTCGATCGACGTGCACGTGTCGCGCATCCGCGCCGCGATCGAGGACGACCCGAAGCACCCGAAGCGCCTGCTGACGGTGCGCGGCAGCGGCTACCTTTTCGTGCGCCGGCAGGACGAGTGAGCCCGCGATGCGCTCGCTGTACCTGCGCGTGTGGCTCACCGTCGTCGTGGCGCTCGCACTGTTCGCGCTCGGCTCGGGGTGGTTGTTCCAGCGCCAGTTCGAGCGCGAGCGCGAGCGCATCGAGACGCTCGCCTCCGACCGCACCGCGGGCTGGGCCGAGCTGATCCGCCAGGCATTGCCGGGCCCCGACGCGCCGCTCGACGTGCAGGCGCAGGCGCTGCGGGACTGGTCGGCGCGGCTGCGGCTGCCGCTCGCGCTCGACGATGCGCGCGGCCGGCGCATCGCTGCGTCGTCGTCATTCGAGCAGTTCGAGGCGGCGCGGTCGGGGGTGCCAACTCGGCGCGTCGCGATCGCGCTCGACGACGGGCGCACGCTGCTCATGCTGCGCCCGCCGCGCGGCGCGCGGGCGGCGACGGTGCCCGGCGACGACCCGCGCCGGCCGCCGATGCACCTCGACATGCCCCGCAGCGCGCCGGCGCCCTGGACCGCGCCGCCGCCGTGGTGGCGCGGCGCCGGGCGAGGCGCTGCAGCGCGGCGTCGAGCGCTTCGGCGAGGGCGCGCTCGACCAGCGCGTCGACGCGTCGGGGCGCGACGAGGTCGCGGCCGTGGCGGCCAGCTTCAACCGCGCCGCCGAGCGCATCGAGGCGCTGGTGCGCGCGAACCAGTCGCTGCTCGCCAATGCGAGCCACGAGCTGCGCTCGCCGCTGGCGCGGCTGAAGATGGCCGTGTCGATGTTCGACGGCGCCGATGCCGCGCAGCGCGTTCGCCTGCAGCGCGAGATCGACACCGACATCGCCGAGCTCGACGCGCTCGTCGAGGAGGTGCTGCTCGCGAGCCGGCTCGACGCGCGCTCGCTCGACGTGGCGCGCGAGCCGGTCGACCTGGGTGCGCTCGCGGCCGAAGAGGCGTCGCGCGTCGACGCGACGCTCGTCGACGGTGCGCCGACGCTCGTCGTCGCCGGCGACGAGCGGCTGCTGCGGCGCGCGCTGCGCAACCTGCTCGAGAACGCGCGCCGCTACGGCGGCGGCGTGATCGACGTCGACCTCGTGCGCGCCGCCACCGGCGCCGAGCTGCGCGTGTGCGACCGCGGCCCCGGCGTGCCCGAGGCGATGCGCGAGCGCATCTTCGAGCCATTCTTCCGCCTGCCCGGGCACGCCGAGCACGCGGGGGGCGTGGGCCTCGGGCTGAGCCTCGTGCGCCAGATCGCGCACGCGCATGGCGGCACGGCGCGCTGCGCGGCGCGTGCCGGCGGCGGCAGTTGCTTCGTGCTCGCGCTGCCGACGGCGAACTGAAGCGAGCCGGCGCGGCCGCGGCGCCGGCGTTTCGCCGGTGCGCAAGCGTTGCGGCGATCCGACAGGCGACGGCGGCCCGTGCCCGACTTGCTTTGCGACAAGCGGGCGGCCCGCCGCGCAGGCGCAGAATCGTGGCCACGCTGTGTGGCGCCTTGCGGTCCGGACGCAGGCGCCATCGATCACCACGCTCCGGAGGAGAAGACCATGAAGAAGAGAACGTTCCTGCTGGCCGGCGCCTCGGCCGCCGCGGCGCCTTGGCTCGCCGGGTGCACGACGACCGCCGGCGGTTCGTCGGATCCGGCGGCGCGCCGCAAGGCGATCGACAGCGACACCGACCGTGCGCTGGGCGACCTGTATCGGCAGGCGGCGGGTTCGCGCGAACTCGTCAGCCGCGCGCGCGGTGTGCTGGTGTTCCCGAGCCTGATCTCGGCCGGCTTCATCGTCGGCGGTGGCACCGGCGAAGGCACGCTGCGCGAAGGCGGCCGCTCGACGGGCTATTACCGCATGACGACGGTGTCGGTCGGCTGGCTCGCCGGCGCGCGTTCGGCGGCGGTGATCTACCTGTTCAACACCGCCGACGCGCTGCAGAAGTTCAAGGCGAGCAGCGGCTGGCAGGTCGGTGCCGACGCCAGCGTCGCGGTGCTCAACGTCGGTGCCACGGCGCGCGTCGACACCGAGAGTGCGCAGCAGCCAATCACCGCGTTCGTGCTGACGAACGTCGGCCTGATGGCCAGCGCGGCCCTCGACGGCTCGCGCATCACGAAGCTGGACATCTGACGGCAGCGGTCCCCGCCGGCCCCGGAGCCTGACGGCGCCGGGGCCTCGTCGTTCGGCGGCGTGGCGACGCTCAGGTCGCCACCCGCTGTCGGCGCAGCACGGCGACGAGCAGCACGCCGAGCGCGAGCGCGGCCAGCGTGAGGCCGATAGTGGCCGCCGCCCAGTAGCCCGGCGCACCGGCGAAGGCCGGCGGCGTGACGCCGAGGCGGTCGAACGCCAGCACCCAGCCGCCGCCGAGGCCGACGCCCCACAGCGCGACGACGTAGATCGCGAGTGGCAGCACCGCCACCCGCCAGGCGCGCAGCACGAACGCGGCGACGACCTGCGCCGCGTCGGCGACGTGGAACAGCGCTGCCCACGCGAGCAGCGGCAGCGCGGCAGCCACCACGGCGGCGTCGCTCGTGTACAGGCGCACGATCGGCTCGCGCGCCGCGAACACCGCGCCGCCGACGACGACTGCGAGCCCGACGGCGATCTGCAGCGCGTGCCAGCCCAGCCGCCGCGCGTCGGCGACGTCGCCAGCGCCGACACGCTGCGCCACCAGCGTGCTGCCCGCATTGGCGAGCGCCAGCGGCAGCATGAACAGCAGCGCCATCAGGTTGGCCGCGATCTGGTGCCCGGCCACCGGCGTCGTGCCGAGGCGCGAGACGAACAGCGCCATGAACGAGAAGCCGGTGACCTCAATCAGCGTCGCCAGCCCCATCGGCACGCCTAGCCGCAGCAGCGCGCCGATCGCCGCCGCGCTCGGGCGCCGCCAACCGTGGCGCCAGAGCGCGAACGGCGCGTAGAAGCGGTCGCGCCGCAGCACCGCGAAGGCGAGCAGCACCTGCAGCCACATCGCGACCGCCGTCGCGATGCCGCAGCCTGCCACGCCGAGCGCCGGCAGCGGCCCGGTGCCGAACACGAGCGCCGCCGTCAGCGGCACCTTCAGCGCCAGGCCGCCGAGCTGCAGCGCCATCACCGCCTTTGGTCGCGACACCGCGACGTTGAAGCCGCGGTAGGCGGTGAACAGTAGCGCCGCCGGCAGCGCGGCGGCGAGCGCCGCCGTGTAGCCGCGCACGCTCGCCGCCACCTCGGGGCTCGCCTGCGCGAGCGCGAGGAACGGCTGCGGGAACGCGAGCGCGGTGCTGCCGACGACCGACAGCGCGAGCGCGACCCACACCGCCTGCTGCAGCTGCTCGCCGGCCTGCTCGAGGCGGCGCGCGCCGAACAGCTGGCCGACGATCGGCCCGACGCCGAGCACGACGCCCATCAGGCCGATGAACACGGTGATGTACGCCGACGCCCCGACCGCGAGCGCGGCCAGCTCGACCGGCGCGCCCTCCCGGGCCGCGTAGCGCGCGACGAGCAGCGTGTCGACGGTGCTGAACGCCAGCACCGCGAGCTGGCCGACGAACACCGGCCAGGC
>JALOSD010000255.1 GCA_025458585.1 Burkholderiaceae bacterium
AGCGACGCGGCCGCGCCGCCCTCGTCGGCCCAGGCGCGGGCGTAGTTCTCGGGCGTCGGCTCGAGCCGCTGCAGCGCCAGCCGCCGCAGCGCCGCCTTCGCGAGCTGCGCGGTGTCGGCGGCGGCGGGCGTCGCGGCGCCTCTCACGGCAGGCGGCCGCCGGCGGCGCGTGCCGCGACCACGGCTTCGAGCTCGACCGCACTGCCGAGCTGCGGCACCTTGCGCGGCAGCACCGTCGTGCGCAGCCAGGCCTCGAGCTGGTCGGCCGGCACGGGGCGGCTGAACTGGTAGCCCTGCATCAGCGAACAGCCGAGGCGGTGCAGCTCGTCGACCTGGCGCAGCGACTCGACGCCCTCGGCGATCACACGCAGGCCGAGCGAGCGCGCGAGCGCGATGATCGCGGCGATCACCGCCGAGCCCTTCGGCGTGATGCCGAGGTCGCGCACGAAGGCCTTGTCGATCTTCACTTCCGAGATCGGCAGCGTGCCGAGGTAGGCGAGCGACGAGTAGCCGGTGCCGAAGTCGTCGACCGAGACCTCGACCCCGATCTCGGTCAACCGGTGCAGCGACGGCATCACGTCCTGCAGGTTCTTCATCAGGTTGTTCTCGGTGATCTCGAGCAGCAGCGACGACGCCGAGATGCCGTAGGTGGCGACCGCGTCGTGGATGCTCTCGACGAGGTCGCTGCGCTCGAAGATGCGCGTGGGCATGTTGACGGCGATCGTCGTCTCGAAGCCGAATCCGACCTGCCACGCACGCGCCTGGCGCGCGGCCTCGCGCAGCAGCCACTCCGACATCGGCACGATCAGGCCCGTCTCCTCGGCCAGCGGGATGAAGTCGCCCGGCGGCACGAGCGCGCCGCCGCGCTGCCAGCGCATCAGCGCCTCGACGCCGACGACGCGCGCGGCGCGCACGTCGACCTTCGGCTGGTAGTGCAGCACGAGCTCGTCGCGCTCGATCGCCTTGTGCAGCGCGCTCTCGAGCTCGAGGCGCTCGCGGCCGCGGCCGGCGAGCAGCGGGCTGTAGACGGCGGCGGCGTTGCGGCCCTGGTCCTTGACCGAGAACATCGCGACGTCGGAGGTGCGCATCAGCTCGGCCACCGTCTGCCCGTCGCGCGGGTACATCGCGATGCCGATGCTCGCGGTGACGACCCACTCGCCGCCGCCCACGCACACCGGCTCGCGCATCACGTCGAGGATGCGCTGCGCGACGCCCTCGGCGCCGGCCTCGTCGCCGACCTCGGGCAGCAGGGCGACGAACTCGTCGCCGCCGAGCCGCCCCACGGCCTCGAGCTTGCGGTGCCAGGCCGGGCCGACGGCCTCGACCGCGCCTTCCATCACCTGGTCGCTGTGGCGCACGCAGCCGCGCAGCCGGCGGGCGACCTCGATCAGCAGCTCGTCGCCCGCGGTGTGGCCGAGCGTGTCGTTGATGTTCTTGAAGCGGTCGAGGTCGATCAGCAGCAGCGCCACGCTGTGCCCCATGCGGCGCGCGTGCTGCAGCGCGCGCTCGGCGCGCCAGATCAGCTGGTGACGGTTCGGCAGGCCGGTGAGGGTGTCGAAGTTGGCGAGGTGGCGGATGCGGTCCTCGGCCATCCGGCGGTCGGTCACGTCCTGCACGATGCCGGTGTAGCCGATGCCCTGCCCGTGCTCGCTGTACTCGGGCTCGGCCTCGACGTGGATGATGCGCTGGCGCCCGCCCGGCAGCGCGACCGGCACGTCGGTCGCGAGCACCGAACTGTGCGCGAGCACGCCGCGCAGCAGCCGCACGAGGCTGCGCCGCTCGTCGCCCGGCACCATGCGCAACAGCGCGTGCAGCCCGAGCTTGTCGCCGGGGCCGAGGCCGAACACGCGCAGCGCCTCGGTCGACAGCACAAGCGTGCCCGGGCCGCCGTCGCTGCGGCGCCAGTCGAAGCTGCCCATGCGCGCGAGGTCCTGCGCGCGGCCGAGGCGCGCGCGGCTGCGCTCGAGCTCCAGGCGCATGCGCGAGGCGCGCAGCAGGTAGCGCAGGCGCCCGGCGAGCAGGCTCCACTGCGTGCTCTTGACGAAGAAGTCGGTCGCGCCGACCCGATAGGCGCGCGTGATCGAGGCCTCGTCGTCGAGCCCGGTCAGCATCAGCACGGGCATGTGCTCGAAGCCGGGCAGCGCGCGCAGCTTCTCGCAGGTCTGGAAGCCGTCCATGCCCGGCATCAGCGCGTCGAGCACGATCACGTCGGGGGTCCAGCGCGCGAGCCTGTCGAGCGCCTGCTGGCCGCTGTTCGCCTCGGTGATCGCGAAGCCGCGCTCGCGCAGCGCCGCCGCGGTCAGCATCAGGTTGACCTCGTCGTCGTCGGCGAGCAGGACCTTCGGCGGCTGCGCGTCGTCGTCGGCGTCGAAGGGCACGAACGCGCTCATCGGCGGTCGCTCAGACGTCGCGTCCGGCGAGCGACAGCAGGCGCTGCATCTCGGCGGCCATCGCCTCGAGCGCTGCGGCGTCGGGCGCAGCGTCGGGCCGCTCGCGCAGCGCGCGCTCGACGTCGGCGCACCAGCGCGACAGCTCGAGCGCACCGACGCTGGCCGCCGACGACTTCAGCGTGTGCGCGACGTGGCGCAGCCCCGCCGGGTCGGCGCCCGCGCGCGCGGCGTGCAGCTCGTCGAGGTGGCGCACGAGCGAGTCGACGAACGTGTCGAGCACACGCTCGAGCAGCCCGTGGGCGCCGCCCGGGTCGAGCTCGCGCAGGCGCTGCACGCTGCCCGGGTCGAGGGCGGCGAGAAGGTCGGCGGCCGCATCGACGGACGTCGGCGGGCTGATCGAAGGATCGGGCATGAGGGGCTCGAACGGCGAAGGCTGATGTTAACGGCCGGTCGCGCCGCCGGATCGCACGAAAAGCGGCCTCCGGCGCCATGACCTCGCCCGCGCCTCGCCACGGTCTTCGGCCGCCGCGGCACCGACTTGAGGCGCGGCGGCAGCGCCCGGCCTGTCGCCGCGTGTCGCCGCGGGGGCGCTGCATACAATTCCCGCCATGCAAGCAGGCGGCGACGGCTGCCAGCCCGCCCCGACAGCGGCAGCCACCGGCGCGCGGCGGGCGATCGCCGCTGTGGCCGGGTACGCCTGCGTGCCGGCAGCGCATGCCGCCGGCGACGCGGTGCCGTGGCCGATGAGCTTCGCGCTGCTCGCGCTCGTGGCCGCGCTCGCCGGATTCGCGGGCGTGCAGTGGACGCGGCGCCGGCTTGAGCGGGAGCTCTTCGACGCCCGGCAGCGGGCGGCGTGCCTCGAACAGCTGACCACGTCGTGCCGCTGGAGCACCGACGCCGAGCACCGGCTGCTCGCCATCGAGCCGGGACGCGACGCGCCGCTGCCGCCGTGGGCCGAGCCGGCTGCGGGCCGCGCGCTGTGGGACCTCGTCGAGCCGACCGACCCCGCCCGCGGCGACCTGCCGCGCCTGCTGCAGACGCGCAGCGCGATCGCCCCCCTCGAGGTCCAGCCGCTTCGGCCCCCGGCCGGCGGCAACGCGCCGGCGACGCCGCCGGCGGCCGCGGGAGCGCCCTGGA
>JALOSD010000256.1 GCA_025458585.1 Burkholderiaceae bacterium
AAGGGGTAGACGCTGTCGAAGTCGCCGAGCGGCACGTGGCGGTAGCCCAGCCGCGCGAGCGCGGCGTCGAACGCGTCGCGCGGCGCGAGCCGCCGCACCGACAGCTGGAGGTCGATCACCGGCTTGGCGGCCAGCCCCGGCACCGCTGTCGAACCGACGTGGTCGACGCGAAGCGCCAGCGCGCCGAACGCCTGCCGCAGCAGGGCGGCCTCGGCATCGAAGCGCGCCGGCCACGCCGCGTCGTAAGGTGCGAGAACGATCACGGCCGCAGCGCGGGCCGCCGGCGCGTCAGGGCAGCGGCCCGAGGCGCGACAGCAGGCAACGCCGGTCGCGCAGCGCACACAGCAGCGCATCGGCACCGAGCGCACCGACGATGCCGGCCACGAGGTAAGCCGCCCAGCCGGCGTCGTGCCCGGCGAGCAGTGCGATGGCCACGGCGACGCCGATGAACAGCGCACCGACGAGGGCACTCGCCCACCGCCCGCCCGCGGAGGCGGTCGCGGCGTCGCGTCGGGGATCGTGCAGAGGAGCGATGGCGGTCGACGCGAAGTGCGAAGGCGCGAAGCATAGCGCGCCACCGCCGTCGCCGTGCCTGCGCGCTCAGCCGCGTGCTTCGCCCCAGTAGTGGTACGACACGAAGCGCGGCCCCGGCAGGTAGCGCGACTGCACGTCGACGTCGAAGCCCGCCTCGCGCAGCAGCGCGGGGATGTCGCGGTCGAGCCGGCAGCCGCCGGCCAGCGGGCTCCACAGCGGGTTGAGCCGCCGCTGCCACGCCGCGACGCCGGCGTCGGGCGCGAGGCCGTGCTCGGCGAACAGCAGCCGCCCGCCGGGCTTGAGCACGCGACGCATCTCGCGCAGTGCGGCTGCGACGTCGGGGATCGTGCACAGCGTGTAGGTGCTGACGACGGTGTCGAAGCTGGCGTCGGGCGCGGGCAGCGTCTCGGCGGACAGGCCCATCAGCTGCACGTCGAGCCCGGCAGCCTCGATGCGTCGCCGCGCGAGCCCGTGCATGCGCAGCGCGGGGTCGACGCCGACGACGGTCGTGACGCGCGCGCGGTCGTACAGCGGCACGTTGAGCCCGGTGCCGAAGCCGACCTCGAGCACGCGCCCCTCGGCGCGCGGGATCACGAGCAGTCGCTGGCGGCGGATCGGCGCCACGCCGCACGCGAGGTCGATCAGCCAAGGCAGCAGGTGCCGCTCGTACCAGCCGAGCGTCACGGCGCGGCCCCGTCGTGCCGCCGGCAGCGGCGCACCGCGTCGCGGGCGGACTCAGCCACGGCCGTCGTCCCACGGCCGCAGCGCGTCGGCGGCCAGCCAGGCCGCAACCCACTCGGGCACCTGCTCGGGCATCGACGCGTCGCCGAGGGCGGCGAGGATCTCGGCCGTCGGCACGAGGCCGCCGCGCGCGGCCAGCCCCGAGCGAATGAGCGCCGACGAACTCAGCCGCCCCGCGTGACGGATCTCCTGGTGCATGTAGAACCACAGCTGGTCGCGCCCGGCGATGCGCGTGTGCACCGTCAGACGCGCGAACAGCGGCACGCGGTGGCGGTAGCGCACGCTGGCCGCCGCCGTCACGAGCGCCCAGCGGCGCGGGCGCAGCACGTCCCACAGGCCGGTGCGCACCGCGAGGTCGACGCGGCCGAGGTCCATCAGCATCAGGTGGCGGCCGTTGTTCAGCTCCGGGTAGACGTCGATGTCGCCGAGCAGCACGCGCAGGTCGAGCCGCGACTCGCCGCCGGCCGCCAGCCGCGGCCGGCGGCGCGCCTTCATCACGGTCGTCGCGAGGCGGAAGAAGGGATACACGCGGGCGCGGCGCTCAGCGCCGCCGGGAATGGATCGTCATCGGCCGAGGTTACCGCCACCGCGTGCCCCGGTCGAGCGGCACGTGCTGCGCCAGCCGCACGTGCAGCTCGATGCTGACGATCGAGATCGCGAAGCCGATGCTGTTGGTCAGCGTCAGCACGCTGCCCACGGCGTGGCGCGGGGCGTTGGTGGCGGTGAGCGCGCTGAACTGCGGCGAGTCGCCCGCCACCGTGATGCCCCACAGCACGAGCCAGGCGGCGAACAGCCACGCCGGCGCGTCGATCAGCCAGTACGCGGCGAGGCAGCACAGCCCGCTGATGGCCAACTGCACGGCGGCCACGCGCGCGCTGCCCACGCGCTGCGCCCACCGGCCGCCGGCCACGCAGCCGAGCGCGCCGGCGCCGAGCACGCCGAAGGCGGCGAACGACAGCGCCGCGCCGTCGAGCCGGGTGGCGAGGATCAACGGCACGAGCACCCACACGGTGTAGAGCTCCCACATGTGGCCGAAGTAGCCGAAGACCGACGCACGCACCTTGCGGTCGGTCCACAGCGTGGCCAGCGCGTGCCAGTCGAAGTGCGACGGCCGCGCATGCGCCGGGTGCGGCGGCTCGGGCAGCAGCGCGTACAGCAGAGCGCCGCCGGCCGCCGCGAGCGCGGCCACGCCCAGCATCACGCTCGGCCAGGGCAGCGCCGCGCCGAGCCCGCGCAGGCCGTGCGCGCTCGCCGAGCCGAGCACCAGCGCGCCCACCAGCAGCCCCAGCGCCGCGCCGAGCCCCTTCGGGAACCACTGCGACGCGATCTTCATGCCCACCGGGTAGATGCCGGCGAGGAAGAAGCCGGTGGCAGCGCGCCAGGCGACGAGCGCGGCGTAGTCGCGCACCGTCGCCCACGCGGCCACCGTGCAGGCGGCGCCGGCGAGCGAGCAGAGCAGGAACACGCGCCGCGCCGAGTAGCGGTCGGCCACCGCGAGCAGCGCGAACACGAGCGTGCCGGCGATGAAGCCGAGCTGCAGCGCCGAGGTCAGCGTGCCGACCGCCGCGGCCGGCCAGCCGAGCTCGCGCTGCAGGTCGGGCATGACGGCGTTGACGGCGAACCACAGCGAGGTGCCGGCGAACTGCGCGAACACGAGCACCGGCAGCACGAGCCGCGGCGCGATGACCTCGGCCGCGGGCTGCCCCGGGACGGGGCGGATCGTCATCGGCTCGGGCAGCGATCGCCGCCCTGGCGGGCGACGGCCGGATCGGTGCGGTCGGCGGGCATCGCTGCAGCGTACCCGTTGTGGCCCGTCGTTGTGCCTCGTCAAAGCCCGGCCTTGTGCCGCCGCGGGCGATCCCGTACGCTGGCCGTCAGCGCATTTCCACCCGAAGAGCCCGCCACCCGACGGGCCGCTGTCAGGAGATCCCCCATGCCCAGCCCATCGAACGGCGGCGCCATTGCCGCCATCCGCACCCTCGCCCTCGTCGGCCCGGCGGCCGCCGGCAAGACGAGCCTCGTCGAGGCGCTGCTGCACCGCGCCGGCATGATCGGTGCCGCCGGCAGCCTCGAGCGCGGCGGCACGGTGAGCGACCACGACCCGCTCGAGCGCAAGATGCAGCACTCGCTGAACTCGGCGGTGATGCACCTGCACCATGGCGGCTGCCGCATCCACCTGATCGACACGCCGGGGGCGAGCGACTTCGCCGGCCAGGCCCTGCCGGCACTCGAAGCGGTGGAGACGGCGGCGATCGTGATCAACGCCGCCACCGGCATCGAGCCGGCGGCAGTGCGCATGATGGAGCACGCCGCCGAGCGCCAGCTCGACCGGCTGATCGTCGTCAACAGGATCGACGCCCAGGGCGTCGACCTGCCGGCACTGCTGGCACAGATCCAGGCCACGTTCGGCAAGGAGTGCCTGCCGCTGAACCTGCCCGGCGACGGCGGCGCGAAGGTCGTCGACTGCTTCTACAACCGCGACGGCCACAGCGACTTCGGCAGCGTCGACGCGGCGCACCGCGCGCTCGTCGAGCAGGTCGTCGAGGTCGACGCCGCCTTCGTCGATCGCTACCTCAACGACGGCGACGTCGACGCGAGCGAGCTGCACGCGCCGCTGGAACAGGCGCTGCGCGAGGGGCACCTGATCCCGGTGTGTTTCGTCAGCGCGCGCACCGGCGCCGGCGTGGCCGAGCTGCTCGACGTGATCGTCAAGCTGCTGCCGAATCCCGCCGAGAGCAACCCGCCGGACTTCCTCAACGGCGAAGGCGCCGACGCGGCGCTGATGCACGCCGAGCCGGATGCCGGCAAGCACGTGCTGGCACATGTGTTCAAGATCACGCAGGACCCGTACGTCGGCAAGATGGGCGTCTTCCGCGTCTGGCAGGGCACGGTGACGCCGAACTCGCAGCTCTACGTGGGCGACGGGCGCAA
The DNA here is from genome assembly GCA_025458585.1 of Burkholderiaceae bacterium. GTDB lineage: Bacteria > Pseudomonadota > Gammaproteobacteria > Burkholderiales > Burkholderiaceae_C > Calidifontimicrobium. The sequence continues at coordinate 4,207 of JALOSD010000256.1, forward strand.
GCCGTTCAAGGTCGGCCACCTGTTCATGCTGCAGGGCAAGGACCACGTCGAGGTGAAGGAGGCGCTGCCGGGCGACATCGTCGCGGTGGCCAAGGTCGACGAACTCGCGTTCGACGCCGTGCTCCACGACGCCGCCGAGGACGACCACATCCACCTCAAGCCGCTCGCGTTCCCGACACCGGTGCACGGGCTGGCGATCACGCCGAAGCGCCACGGCGACGAGCAGCGCATGTGGGAGATCCTGACCAAGCTCGTCGACGAGGATCCGTGCCTGAAGGTCGAGCACGTGGCCACCACGAACGAGACTGTCGTCTACGGCCTCGGCGAGCTGCACCTGCGCGTGCTGCTCGAGCGCCTGCGCGAGGTCTACAAGTTCGAGGTCGACACCAAGCCGCCGCGCATCGCGTACCGCGAGACGATCACCGGCCGCGCCGAGGGCCACCACCGCCACAAGAAGCAGACCGGCGGCGCCGGCCAGTTCGGCGAGGTCTACCTGCGCGTCGAGCCCCTGCCGCGCGGCGCGGGCTTCGAGTTCGCCGACGAGGTCAAGGGCGGCGTGATCCCGAACCAGTTCATCCCCGCGGTCGAGAAGGGCGTGCGCGAGGTG
>JALOSD010000257.1 GCA_025458585.1 Burkholderiaceae bacterium
CGACGCTCGACCCGCTCGGGCGGCCCGACGACCCGCTCGAACTCGTGCTCGATGTCGCCGGTCTCGCGCGCGGCGAGCAGCGCCTCGACCGCCTGCGCGGGCGCGTCGGCGGCCGCTGGTCGGCGCACACGCTCGAACTCGACGCGAGCCTGCCACTGCGCCCGCCGGCGTGGATCGAGTCCTGGCCGGCGCCGGTGGGTGCCGCGACGGCCGTGACCTCCGACGGCACGGCGCTGCGGCTGCGCGGCGACGGCCGCTGGACGCCAGGCACCGCCGCGCAGGCCCCGGGCACGTCGCCGCTGGCCGGCAGCGCGTGCTGGCTGCAGGCGCGCGACGTCGCGCTCGACGTCGCGTTCGACGCCGGCGGCGCGCCGCGCGAGGTGCGTGCCGCGCCCGGTCAGATGCAGGCGCTCGACGCCGTGCTGCGCTGGACGACGCTGCAGTGGAACGCACCGGCGCCGGGCGCCGCGGGCGGCCTCGCGCTCGACGCCGAGCTCGATCCGCTGGCCGTGGCGCCGTGGCTGCAGCGCGACCTTCGGCTCGGCGCGACAGCGCGCGTGCGGGTTGCCGACCGCCTCGACGCCGACGTCGTCGTCGAGCGCCGCGGCGGCGACCTCGACATCCGCGACAACGGCAGCCGGCAGGCGCTCGGGCTGACCGACCTGCGCGTCGCGCTCGCCGCGCACGACGGCGTGTGGTCGCTGACGCAGGCGGCGGCCGCGTCCAACGTCGGTGTCGCCGCCGGCGCCCAGACGCTGCGGCCGCCGCTGCCGTCCCTCTGGCCCGACGCCGACACGCCGGTCGAAGGCGTGCTCGAGCTGCGCGTCGACCGCCTCGGCACCTGGGCGGCGTGGGTGCCGCCCGGCTGGCGCCTCGGCGGCACGCTGCGCACGAGTGCCTCGATCGGCGGCCGCCTGGGCGCGCCCGAGTACCTCGGCGAGATGGTCGGCAGCCAGCTCGCGGTGCGCAACCTGCTCGAAGGCGTCGACGTGCGCGACGGCGAACTGCGCGTGACGCTGCGCGGCGACGATGCCACCGTCGAGACGTTCCGCTTGCGCGCCGGCGACGGCACGCTCGAGATCGACGGCGGCGCGAGCTTCGGCGAGCGTCCGCAGGCCCGGCTGCAGCTGCGCGCCGACCGCTTCGAGCTGCTCGGTCGCATCGACCGCCGGCTCGTCGTCAGCGGCGACGCCGAGATGGCGCTTGCTCTCGACGCGATCCGCGTCGACGGGCGCTTCGGTGTCGACCGCGGGCTGATCGACTTCACCCGGCGCGACGCGCCGTCGCTCGACGACGACGTCACCGTCGTGCGCCGCGGCGAGACGCTGCCCGGCGCCGACGCGCCGCGACCGCCGCCGCGCCGCCCGGTGCAGGTGAACGTGGCGGTCGACCTCGGCCGCGACCTGAGGCTGCGCGGCCGCGGGCTCGACACGATGCTGCGCGGCAGCCTCGCGCTGACGACGCCGGGAGGGCGCCCGACGCTCGTGGGCACGGTGCGCGCCGAGCAGGGCACGTACAGGGCCTACGACCAGAAGCTCGCGATCGACCGCGGCGAGGTCGTCTTCACCGGCCCGGTCGACAACCCGCGGCTAGACATTCTCGCGGTGCGACCGAACCTCGACGTCGAGGTCGGCGTGGAGATCGGCGGCACCGCACAGAGCCCGCGTGTGCGCCTGTACAGCAACCCGGCGATGTCGGACGCCGACACCCTGTCGTGGCTGATCCTTGGCCGCCCGCCCGACGGCCTCGGCCGCGCCGATACCGCGCTGCTGCAGGCCGCGGCGATGGCGCTGCTCGCCGGCGAAGGCGAAGGCACCACAGGCCGCCTGCTGCGCACGATCGGCATCGACGAGCTGACCGTCTCGCGACCCGAGGGCGGCACGACCGAGGACGCCGTCGTCACCATCGGCAAGCAGGTCGGCCGCAACCTGTTCGTCGCCTACGAGCGCGGCGTCAACGCCACGGCCGGCAGCTGGCAGGTGATCTACCGGGTCGCGCGGCGCATCACGGTGCGCGCGCAAACCGGCGAGGACACGGCGCTGGACGTGATCTGGAGCTGGCGCTGGAACTGAGCGCCCGCGGGCCCGCGCGCCGGCCCCGGCACCGGCGCGTCGCGGCCGCCGTCAGGGCAGCTGCAGCTCGCGCGCGATCGCGGCCGACGGCCGCGCACCCTCCAACGCTTCGCGCGCGCGGATGATCGCGCGCATCATCGTCGCGTCGACGCCGCGCAGCGCCCCGCGTTGCGAGATCACCTGGCGTCGGTACTCCTCGGCGGCGGGGTGCAGGCGCAGCATCTGCGTCTCGAGCAGCCAGGGGTGGAATTCGTCGAGCACCGACACGAACAGGCCGACGCGGCGGTAGTTGCGCAGCATGGGCGCGCGGCGCACGCGGTCGACCGCGGCCGCCGTCCCGGCGCCGAAGGCGGCCAGCGCGCTGACGACGAGGACGACGGCAACGAGGACAGGGTCGAGCCGGTCGTAGGCCCAGCCGGCCGCGGCGGCGACGAGCAGCAGCACGCCCGTGAGCACCTGCGCCGCGCCGACCCAGGGTGCCTGCGGGCCGCTCGTCTGGGCGGCGTACTGCGACGCCAGGTCGGCGAGCGCGGCATCGTCGAGCCCGGCGAGCAGGCGCGCGAGAGCCTTGTCGTCATCGTGGGCGGTCTTGTCGGCCCACTGCAGCAGGGTCGGGCGTGTCGCCGTGACCGTGGTGGCGGTCGCGTTGGCCGGCTCGGTGGCGGGCAGCGGCGGCGCGAGCGCCGCAGCCTCGCGCGCACCGCGTGACGACCAACGCGCTTGCGGCCCCGACCAGCGCTGCGACCTCGAGCTTCCCATGGCGTGCTCTCCCGGGCGTCGAACTGCAGACGCCTCGCGTCATTGTGCCGACGAGTCGATGCACGGCAACCCGCCGAATCGGGTGGCAGCGTCGATCAAGCGGGATTCGGCGCGCAATCGCGCACGAAAGCGAGCGCAAGAACCAGACGCCCCCCGCGTGGCAAGGGAATCGCAGGATCGGGTATCCGCCTCGTTCATGCTCATGCAGCCCCTCCTGAAGGTTCGCCAGTCGGCAGTTCTGTTGCCCCCATCCAATAGCAGAGCAGTGGCGCCGGTATGCGCATGATCTGCGTGGCTGCGGCAGGTGCAGGGGAAGCCGAGTCAGGCGAGGATCCCGGCAGGCCATGCGTCGGCCCGAAATCGTCCAGCGCTTTCGTGACGACGTAGCCACGCGCAATGCGCTTGGCCTGGCAGAGCTCGATCAGGCCCTTCAGCTCCCGCGCGCCAGTGTGCTGGGCACGGTACTTCACCTCGAAGGGGATCAGCTCCCCGCCCACTTCGGCGACGAGATCGACCTCGTGTTCGCGCTTGCCGCGCCAGTACGAGAAGCGCACGTTCTGCGCGTAGTAGCGGGCGAACAGGTGCTTGCGCCCAGCGCCGCGGCGTCCTCCAGGATGGCCTTGCCCTTGAGCATCACCGCCGGAGCGATCGCGGCATCGGCCAGGTAGATCTTGAAGCGCGCGCGCAGCACGTCCTTGCCGTAGCCGTAGGGTGCCAGGCGGTAGATCAGGTGGGTGGCCTCCAGCAGCTCGATGAAGTGCTGCGCCGTGGGGCGCTTGACTTCCAGGTTGCTGCACAGATCCACCATGTCCAGCAGACCGCCGTCGTGCAGGCACAGGTAGAGGAAGGTGTGCTCCAGGTCCAGCACGCGGCGCACACCGAACAGCGCGGTCATGTCGCGTTTGAGCACCTTGTCGATGATGTCCTCGCGCAGCAGCCGCTGCGCTTGCGTCACGCTGTCCACCTGCGCGGTCTGCGGAAAGCCGCC
>JALOSD010000258.1 GCA_025458585.1 Burkholderiaceae bacterium
CGCCACACCGCGCGCTTCTCGGCCGGCGTGTACACGGTCCAGTGCTGGACCTCGTCGAACGTGCGCCCGCAGCCCTTGCAGACGTCGTCGCCCTGGCTCGTCGAGCAGATCGCGATGCACGGCGCGTCGGGCGTCGCCGCGTACCACGCGAGCCACGCCGCCTTCGCGGCGGCGGGCATCGTGTCCTCGTCGCACTCGGCCTCGCGGTAGTACACCATCAGCGCGTAGACCTCGGCGAGCGCGCGCACCTCGGCACAGGCGGTCACGCCGTCGGGGCTCGGCGAGCGCTCGCGCCACCAGTTGATGGCGGACTCGATGTCGGTGAGGTGGATGCCGGCCATGTCCGTCGACGAGGGGCGCGAGGATAGCGCCCGCCGATCGTCGTGGCTGGCGGCGGGGGACTCTGTTCAGCCGGCCGGCAGCGCCTGCACCAGCCGCTCGGCCGCCGGGCCGAACGCGTAGGCGTCCATCCCGAGAGCGCCATACGTCACGTCGGCGAACAGCCGCCGCGGCGCGTGCGCGCGCCCGCCGACGCCAGCCGCGCCGTACCAGGGCAGCAGGTGCTCGTCGCTCGGGTGCATCAGCGCGGCGTGCGGCGCCTGGCGACGGTAGTCGAAGAGGGCGTCCCAGTCGCGCGCGGCGGCGCGCTCGGCGAACCAGGCGCGAAACGCGGCGCTCTCGGCGCGCTCGGGCTGCGCGGCCGGGCCACGGCCGGTGACATCGCCGAGCAGGCGCAGGTTGTGGGTGATGCTGCCGGTGCCGACGACGAGCACACCCTCGTCTGCCAGCGGCGCCAGCGCCGCGCCGAGCGCGAACTGCGCCGCGGGCGGCTGCGTCGGCACCCAGGCCAGCGGCAGCACCGGCACGTCGGCGTCGGGCCAGGCGAAGCGCAGCGGTACCCATATGCCGTGGTCGAGGCCGCCATCGCCCACCACGTGCGACGCGATGCCGGCGCGCGCCAGCAGGTCGTGCACGCGCGGCGCGAGGTCGGGCGCGCCGGGGGCGTCGTAGCGCAGGCGGTACAGCTCGTCGGGAAAGCCGCCGAAGTCGTGCACCGTCGCGTGCCGCGCGGCGGCGAGCAAGGCTGGTTCGCGCGTCAGCGAGTGCGCCGACAGCGCGACGATCGCCTTCGGCCGGCCGAACGTGGCGTCGATTGACGCACCGAGCCGGCGCCAGAAGCCGCCGGCGGGGCCGGGCTCGACGGCCGTCATCGGCGAGCCGTGGGAGACGAACAGCGGGGGCAGTGACGTGTCCATCCCTGCATTGGACGCCTGCGCGCACGGCACCGGGTTGGACGGCTTCGCACGCCGCGTTCAGCGCCGAAGCAGTGGTGCGCCGACAATCCGCGCCCCGAAGCCGCGCCTCGCCCGCCCGCCGATGATCACCGACCCTTGGTTCTACGCCGTCGCGGTGCCGTCCGTGCTGTTGATGGGCCTGGGCAAGAGCGGCTTCCTCGGCGGCTTCGGCGCGCTCGCGACGCCGCTGATGGCGCTCGCGGTGCCGGTGCCCCAGGCGGCGGCGATCATGTTGCCGCTGCTGCTCGTGATGGACGCGACCGGCCTGCAGCAGCTGTGGCGCGAACGCGACCGTGCCCTGATCCGCCACCTGCTGCCCGCCGGGCTCGCCGGCACCGTGCTCGGCACCGTCGTCTTCGGGCTGCTGCCGGCGACGACGGTGGCCGGCATCGTCGGCGCGCTGACGCTGCTGTTCCTCGCCCAGCGCGTCGTCTTCCCGCCGCGCGCCGACCGGCCGCGCCCGCCGCGCTGGGTCGGCTGGCTGGCGGCGCTCGCGTCGGGCTTCACGAGCTTCGTCGCCCACGCCGGCAGCCCGCCGATCAGCGCCTACGTGCTGCCGCTGCGGCTGAACCCGGTGGTGTTCAGCGCGACGATGGCGGTCTTCTTCGCCGCCGTGAACCTGTCGAAGTGGATCCCGTACGCGTGGCTGGGGCTGATCGACGCGCGCAACATGACGACCTCGCTCGTGCTGCTGCCGCTGGCGCCGCTGGGCGTGTGGCTCGGCGTGTGGGCGTTGCGGCGCATCCGGCCGACGTGGTTCTACCGCGTCGCCTACGCCGGCATGTTCTTCACCGGCGTCAAGCTGCTGTACGACGGCGTCGCCTGACGCCGTCGCCGCCGCTTGGGTTTGCCCGCTGCCGGCCGCCCGCGGCGCCCGCTAGCATCCGGGGCATGAAGGGGGTCGGGCCATGCCGGTGATCGTCGTCGCGAACCCGAAGGGCGGGGTCGGCAAGAGCACGCTGGCGACGAACCTCGCCGGCGCGCTCGCGCGCCGCGGCCACGCCGTGATGCTCGGCGACGTCGACCGCCAGCAGTCGGCGCGCCACTGGCTGTCGCTGCGTGCGACGCAGCTGCCGCCGATCCGCGGTTGGGACGTCGACGCCGGCGACGTCGTGCGCCCGCCGAAGGGCACGACGCACGTCGTGCTCGACACGCCGGCCGGCCTGCACGGCAAGCGGCTCGACGCCGTGATGAAGATCGCCGACCGCCTGCTCGTGCCGCTGCAGCCGAGCCTGTTCGACATCCAGGCCACGCACGCCTTCATCGCCGAGCTGCGCGCGCACAAGCGCGCCGACCGCGTCGCGTTCGGCGTCGTCGGCATGCGCGTGCGCGAGGGCACGATCAGCAACGAGCAGCTGCACCTGTACCTGAACGCGCTCGGGCTGCCGGTGCTCGGCTACCTGCGCGACACGCAGAACTACGTGCAGCTCGCTGCGCGCGGCCTGACGCTGTGGGACGTGGCGCCGAGCCGCGTCGAACGCGACCTGCCGCAGTGGCAGCCGCTGCTCGAGTGGGTCGGCGCATGACGACGGTCTACGCCAGGCTGGCCGACCTGCACGACCGCGTCGGCGAGGAGATCGGCGTCAGCGACTGGATCGTCGTCGATCAGCGGCGCATCGACCTGTTCGCCGAGGCCACCGGCGACCACCAGTGGATCCACGTCGATCCGGTGCGTGCCGCGCAGGGGCCGTTCGGCGCGATCCCCGAGTTCGCGGCCAGCGCGTTCGACGTCGCCGACAGCCACATGGGCGTGAACTACGGCCTCGAGCGCGTGCGCTTCACCGCCCCGGTGCCGGCGGGCAGCCGTGTGCGCGGGCACTTCAAGCTGCTCGCGTTCGAGCCGATCGCCGGCGGCGCCCAGCTGACGACCGAGGTCACGGTCGAGCGCGAGGGACA
>JALOSD010000259.1 GCA_025458585.1 Burkholderiaceae bacterium
GGGCGGGGGCGCGGACGCCGCGCGCAGGGCGCCAGCGTCAGAACCGGATGCCGCCGCCGGGCAGCGGGATCGTGGGCGCCGGCAACGGTGCGACCGGCGTGTCGACGGAGGATGGCGGCGTCTCGACACTGCTCCGTGCCACGAGTGGCGCGACCGGCGCCGGCGGGAAGTTCGGCGGCAGGCGCGACTCGCGCGGGTAGCCGGCAAGGTCGAGCGTCGTGTCCCACTCGGTGGCCGAGAAGCCGCGCAGCATCTGCCGGCCCACGCCGAGCCCTGGCGCCTCGACGCTGCCGACGGTGCGCAGCCAGGCCTCGCGGTCGGCCTCGGAGTCGGCGACGCGCTCTTCGTGCGGGATGCCGCGCGCGCGCAGCAGTTCGCGGCCGCGCTCGCACGGAGCGCAGTCGGGAATCGTGTAAAGCACGACGGGGAATCGGCTCGCGGCGTCGCGCAGCGCCGGCGGCAGCGCCGGCGCCGTCGCGGCGGCGCCGCGGCCGATCGGCTCGACGCGCGCCGCGCTCGCCGGCGGGCGGTCGGTGAACGTCACCGAGCCGTCGGGCGCCGTGACCCGGTACAGCGTCTGGGCGCCCGTGGCGGCCGTCACCGTCGAAGCCACGACGACGAACACCGCGCCGAGCCACGGGCGCGTCGCACCGAGGGCCGTCGGACGTCGCATGCGCCGCAATCTACTGCAGCCGCGCGGCGCGCGTCACCCCATTCCCTGGTGGCGCAGCAGCGCGTCGATAACAGGTTCACGGCCGCGGAAGGCCTTGAAGCTGTCGATCGCGCGCCGGCTGCCGCCGGCCTCGAGGATCTCGCGCCGGTAGCGGCGCCCCGTCTCGGCGTCGAACACGCCGTTCTCCTCGAACGCGCTCCACGCGTCGGCGCTCAGCACCTCGGCCCACTTGTAGCTGTAGTAGCCCGCCGAGTAGCCGCCGGCGAAGATGTGCGAGAACGTGTGCTGGAAGCGGTTGAACGGCACGCGGGGCACCACCGCGACCTCGTCGCGAACGTCGTCGATGATCGCCTGCAGGCGCTCGGCGGCGTCGCTCTCGTGGTGCACGCGCATGTCGAACAGCGCGAACTCGACCTGGCGCAGCGTCTGCAGCCCGCTCTGGAAGTTCTTCGCCGCGATCATCTTGTCGAACAGCGCGCGCGGCAGCGGCTCGCCGGTATCGACGTGCGCCGTCAGGCGACGCAGCACGTCCCACTCCCAGCAGAAGTTCTCCATGAACTGGCTCGGCAGCTCGACGGCGTCCCATTCGACGCCGCTGATGCCGGCGACGCCGAGGTCCTCGACGCGCGTGAGCATGTGGTGCAGGCCGTGACCGAACTCGTGGAACAGCGTCGTGACGTCGTCGTGCGTCAGCAGCGCCGGGCGGTCGCCGACCGGCGGCGCGAAGTTGCACACCAGGTGCGCGACCGGCGTCTGCACGACGGCGCCGGGCTCGCGGTCGGGACGCGCCCAGCGGCCGCGCACGTCGTCCATCCAGGCGCCGGGGCGCTTGCCGTTGCGCGCGTAGGGGTCGAGGTAGAACTGCGCGACGAGCTCGCCGTCGCGCTCGACGCGGTAGAAGCGCACGCTCGGGTGCCACACCGGCGCCTCGTCGGGGCGGATCGCGACCTCGAACAGCGTCTCGACGATACGAAACAGCCCGTCGAGCACGCGCGGCTCGGTGAAGTACTGCTTGACCTCCTGGTCGCTGAACGCGTAGCGCGCCTGCTTGAGCCGCTCGCTCGCGAACGCGAGGTCCCAGGGCTGCAGGTCCGCCAGGCCGAGCTCGCGCGCGGCAAACTCGCGCAGCTCGGCGAGGTCGCGCTCGGCGTAGGGCCGCGCGCGGCGCGCGAGGTCGCGCAGGAAGCCGAGCACCTGCTCGGGGCTGTCGGCCATCTTCGGCACCAGCGACAGGTGGGCGTAGGTGTCGTGCTCGAGCAGGCGCGCCTCCTCGTGCCGCAGTTGCAGCAGCTCCTTCATGATCGCGCTGTTGTCGAGCTCGGCGTCGCCCAGCTCGCTCGCGCGCGTCACGTAGGCGCGATAGAGCGCCTCGCGCAGCGCGCGGTCGGTCGCGTACTGCATCACCGGCAGGTAGCTCGGCATGTGCAGCGTCAGCTTGGCCTGGCCGTCGCGGCCGTCTTTCGCCGCCACTGCGCGCGCGGCGTCGACGTCGTCGGCCGGCACGCCGTCGAGCCGCGCGGGGTCGACGTAGAGCGCGAAGCGGTCGGTGGCGTCGAGCACGTGCTCCGAGAACCGCTGCCGCAGCTCGGCGCAGCGTTCCACGATCTGCGCGAAGCGCGTCTTCGCGTCGCCTTCGAGCTCGGCGCCCGAGAGCACGAAGTCGCGCAGCGCGTTGTCGAGCGCACGCCGGCGTGCCGGTGTCAGCGCGGCGGCCGCCGCGCTCGCGGCGAGCGCCTTGTACTTCGCGTACAGGCGCTCGTCGGCACCGAGCGCGGTGTAGAACTCGGTCACGCGCGGCAGGTTGGCGTTGTAGGCGGCGCGCAGCTCGGGCGTGTCGGCGACGTGGTTCAGGTGGTTGACGGCGCCCCACGCGCGGCCGAGGCGTTCGGTGGCGACGTCGAGCACGGCCGACATCGCGTCGTAGTCGGCCGGCACCTCGTGGCCGACGACGCGCTCGAGCGCGGTGCGCGCGTCGGCGAGCAGCACGTCGAGCGCCGGCGTGACGTGTTCGGGGCGGATGCTGGCGAAGGCCGGCAGGCCGGTGGTGTCGAGCAGCGGGTTGGTCATCGTGCGGTGTCCTTCGGGTGGGTTCAGCGTGCGCGGTGCGCGCGCTCGGCGGCGTCGAGCGTGTTGACGAGCAGCATCGTGATCGTCATCGGCCCGACCCCACCGGGAACAGGGGTGATCCAGCCGGCGACCGCGGCGACGTCGCCGAAGTCGACGTCGCCGCACAGCTTGCCGTGCTCGTCGCGGTTGATGCCGACGTCGATCACGATCGCGCCCGGCTTGACCATGTCGCCGCGCAGCGTGTGGCGGCGATGGTGACGGTGGCGTGCCCCTGCAAGAGCAGCAGCGCCATCGGCTTGCCGACCGTGTTGCTGCGCCCGACGACGACGGCGTGCCGGCCGCGCAGGTCGACGCCGGTGCTCTCGATCAGCTTCATGCAGCCGGCAGGCGTCGCCGGCCGCAGGCCCGGCAGGCCGGCGAGCAGCTCGCCGGCGCTCGCGACGGAAAAGCCGTCGACGTCCTTCGCCGGCGCGATCGCCTCGATCACCGCCTGCGCGTCGAGGTGCTTCGGCAGCGG
>JALOSD010000260.1 GCA_025458585.1 Burkholderiaceae bacterium
CCGGGCTGGGCGACACCGTGCGCGCGCGTGCTGCTGAGCGAGCCGGGCGACGACGCCGCGATGCGCGCATGGCTGATGCAGCACCTGCAGCCGATGCGCGTCGAGGGCCACGACGGCAGCGCGAGCGGCCTTGCGACCGGCTACTACGAGCCGCTGATCGACGCGCGCCGGCAGCCCGGCGGCGCGTTCCGCACCCCGCTGTACGCCCCGCCGGCCGACCTCGCGAACCGCCGGCCGTACTGGACGCGGCAGCAGCTCGACACGTTGCCGGCCGCGCAGGCGGCGCTGCGCGGCCGCGAGATCGCCTACGTCGCCGACCCTCTCGATGCGCTGGTGCTGCAGATCCAGGGCTCGGGGCGGCTGCGCATCACCGAGCCCGACGGCCGGGTGCAGACGGTGCGGGTCGCCTTCGCCGGCCACAACGACCATCCGTACCGCTCGGTCGGCCGCTGGCTGATCGAGCAGGGCCAGCTCGCGCCCGAGCAGGCCTCCTGGCCGGCGATCAAGGCCTGGGCGCAGCGCAACCCCCGGCGCGTCGATGAGATGCTGTGGGTCAACCCGCGCTTCGTCTTCTTCCGCGAGGAACCGCTGCCCGACCCCGCCGTCGGCCCGCGCGGCGCGCAGGGCGTGCCGCTGACGCCGGGGCGCTCGATCGCCGTCGACCCGAAGAGCATCCCGTACGGCACCCCGGTGTGGATCGACACCACCGCGCCGCTGTCGGCCACGCCGCTGCGCCGCCTCGTGATCGCGCAGGACACCGGCAGCGCGATCGTCGGCGCGGTGCGCGCCGACTACTTCTGGGGCTGGGACGGTGACGCCGAGGCGCAGGCCGGGCGGATGCGGCAGCCGCTGCGCATGTGGGTGCTGTGGCCGAAAGAGCAGCCGCAATAGCGCCGCCTCTCGTCGACGTGCCTGCCGCCCGCGCCACGGGCATCCGGGCTGGCCGGCTTCTTGCTCGCCCGCAGGTCGATGGCCTTTCGCCCCGCCGCCCCACCACCCCCCGGCCACGACGCCGCCGACCCGCAGTGGCACGCGCAGGAGCTGCTGCTGCTGTCGCAGGTCGTGCGCGCGATCGGCAAGAGCCTGGCGCCCGAGGTCGTGCTGCGCGAGATGCTGCACCTGATGTCGGAGCTGCTGGGCCTGAACCGCGGACGCATCGTGCTGATCGACGGCCTGGACCTCACCGTGCCGGTCGCGCGCCGCCGCGGTGACGAGTTCGGCACCGCGTCGATCCGCTACGCCTACGGCCTGACGCGCGACGAGATCGCGCGCGGGCGCTACCGGCCCGGCGAGGGCGTCACCGGCCGCGTGCTCGCCACCAGCCAGCCGGCGGTGGTGCAGGACGTCGACGCCGAGCCGGCGTTCCTGTTCCGCGCCGTCGAGCGCGCCCGGCTGCCGCCCGAGACGGTCGCGTTCATCGCCCTGCCGATCGAGGTCAGCGGGCAGACGATCGGCGTGCTCGCGTGCCACCGCATCCGCAGCCGTCAGCGCCAGCTCGCCGACGACGTCGCGGTGCTGAAGATCCTCGCCACGCTGGCCGGCCAGCTCCTGCAGCTGCAGCAGCACGTCGCGGCGCGCACGCGCGGCCTCGAGGAGCGCAACGCGCTGCTGACGCGCGCGCTCGAGAGCGCGGCGGCGCGCTACGGCATCGTCGGCACCTCGCCGGCGCTGCTGCGCGCGCTCGGCGAGCTCGAGCGCGTGTCGTCGGCCACCGCCAGCGTGCTGCTGCTCGGCGAGTCGGGCACCGGCAAGGAGCTGTTCGCGCGCGCGCTGCACCTGGCCAGCCCGCGGCGCGACGCGCCCTTCGTCAAGGTCAACTGCGCCGCGATCCCCGAGACGCTGTTCGAGAGCGAGCTGTTCGGCCACGAGAAGGGCGCCTTCACCGGCGCCCACGCCGCGCGCCCGGGCTGGTTCGAGCAAGCCGACCGCGGCACGATCTTCCTCGACGAGGTCGGCGAGCTGCCGCTGTCGATGCAGACCAAGCTGCTGCGCACGCTGCAGGAAGGCACGATCGTGCGCCTGGGCGGCCAGCGCGAGGTGCCGGTCGACGTGCGGCTGGTCGCAGCGACCAACCGCGAGCTCGAGGACGAAGTCGCGGCCGGGCGCTTCCGGCGCGACCTGTTCTATCGCCTGAACGTGATCCCGATCCGCCTGCCGGCGCTGCGCGAGCGGCGCGAGGACATCGCGACGCTGGCGCTGCACTTCCTCAGCCGCGCGAACCAGGAGCACCAGCGCAACGTGCACCTGGGCCCGGCCGCGCTCGAACGGCTGGCCGCGCACGACTGGCCGGGCAACATCCGTGAGCTGGGCAACGTGATCGAGCGCCTGGTGCTGCTGGCCGAGCACCCGACGGTGACGGTGGCCGCCCTCGGCCGCTTCCTGCCCGCCACGCGCGGCTTGGCGCCTGCCACGGCCGGCGCCGGCGGCGCCGAGCCAGCCGCGCCGGGCACCGCCGACGCCCCCGTCGTGCGCGACTACCGCCCGCGCGACTCCCACTCGGCGCAGGAACTGGCCGCCGCCCTCGCACGCCACGGCGGCAACCAGTCGCGCGCGGCGCAGTCGCTCGGGCTGACGCCGCGTCAGTTCGCGTACCGCTGGCGCAAGCTGCACGCCGGCACGGCCTCGATGCCGGTGACGACACGCTGATCGACGCCGGCGCGGAACACGTGCGCGGTCCGACGCCCGCCGTGGGCATCGTCGGCCCGATGCGGTCGGCGCCGCAGGCACCGCCAATGTCGACATTGGTCGACACATTGTCGACACCGACCTGATCCGCCCGCGGTGATCCACGTCGCGAGGATGCGCGCCAGCGACGCTGCCGACCTCGAAATGCGAGCCGCGACACGGGCTTGCCGGCGATCGCGTGTCCCGTCGTGGTCGAGCGAGCCTCGTGGCACGGCAGTTGCGTAACTCGTGTGCCCACCCACGCCCAGGAGTCCTTTCGCCATGTCCACGAGCCCCGTCCTGATCTCGCCCGCCGACCTGCAGGCCCGCCGACCTGCAGTCGCTGATGGCGACCGAGCCCGTCGTCGTCATCGACACGCGCGACCCCGAGACCTACGCCGCCGGCCACCTGCCCGGTGCGGTGAACCTGCGCGAGATCTTCACCTACCTCGCCACCTCCTCCACCGAGGGCCTGCAGACGCTTAAGAGCACGTTCGCCGAGCACTTCGGCGCCGTGGGGCTGTCGGGCGCCGAGACGGCGGTGTTCTACGAGGACGCGCTGAACAACGGCTACGGCCAGTCGTGCCGCGGCTACTACCTGCTGACCTGGCTCGGCTACCCGAAAATCAAGGTGCTCGACGGCGGCATCAGCGCGTGGAAGGCCGACGGCCTGTCGATCTCGACCGAGGTCGTGACGCCGAAGCCGGCGACGTTCCCGGCTGGCCTGACCGGCGCCGACGTGATGCTGACCAAGGACGACGTCGCGGCCGCGCTCGGCCACGGCGACGTGACGCTGCTCGACGTGCGCGACGTCGACGAGTGGACCG
>JALOSD010000261.1 GCA_025458585.1 Burkholderiaceae bacterium
CGGCGTGCAGCACCTCGGCCGGGTGGTCGAGGCCGGCGAAGCGCGGCCACAGCGCCGCGGCCGCGGGCACCGCGTGCTCGAGCTCGCCGGCGTCGTCGGCGAGCTCGACCTCGACGCGTCGCGCCCATGCCACGTCGAGCCAGCGCAGCAGCGTCGAGCGCCCGCGCGCGGCGACGAGCGCGCGGTAGTCGGCGTGCAGCGCGGCGTCGGCGAGCACGCGGGCGTGGAAGCGGCGCAGCAGCTCGGGGCGCAGGTCGTCGACGTCCTCGAGCAGCGTCGTCTGCGGCGCCAGGCCGAGCGGCTGCAGCAGGTCCCACGGCGCGGCGCGCAGCAGCTGCGCGAACCAGGCGTGGAACGTGTGCACGCCGACGCCGCGCCCACCGTCGAGCACGCGGTCGAGCAGCGCACCGGCGTCGGCCGCCGCCGCGCGTGCGGCCGGCTCGTCGAGGCCGCGCTCGACGAGCAGGCGCACGCGCGCCCCGACGTCGGCGGCGGCGAGCTCGCGCAACGCGCCGGCGAGGCGCTCGCGCATCTCGCCCGCGGCCTTGCGGGTGAACGTGATCGCGAGGATGCTCTGCGGCGCGGCGCCATCGAGAAGAGCCCGCACGATGCGCGCGACGAGCATCCACGTCTTGCCGGCGCCGGCGCAGGCCTCGACGACGACGCTGCGCCGCGGGTCGCACGCGGTGGCGTAGAACGCCTCGCGCGCGACCGGCGCGCCGTCGCGGCGGTACGCCGGCGCGGTCATCGGGCGTCCTCGCCGGCGGGCGGCTCGGCCGTCCAGTGGTCGCGCCGGCACAGGCCGCGCATCTCGCAGCGCTCGCACACCTGGCCCTCGCCGAGCGCCGCGAGGCCGAGGCCGGCGCGCAGGTCGCGCCAGTCGGCCGCGAGGCCGTCGACGAACGCGGCCGCCGTCGCGCCAACGTCGTCGTGCACGACCTCGACCGGGCCCTCGCGGTCGTCGAGCGCGAGGTACATCGCCTGCAGCGCCGCCGGCGCGTCGTCGCCGCTCGCGACGAGCGCGGCGTAGGCGGCGAGCTGCGTGTCCTCGAGCGGTTCGCGCACCGTCTTCTTCAGCGCGTCGACGGCGCCGGTCTTGTAGTCGATCAGCTGCCACGCCGCGCCGTCGGCGCGCCGGTCGATGCGGTCGATGCGGTCGATGCGCCCGACGAGGCGCACCGGCAGAGCCTCGTCGGCGTCGCGCGCACGGTCGACCTCGCCAGCACGCCAGTGCCAGCCGGCCGCGTCGCGCGCCTGCAGCCACCGCACGTAGCGCGGCGCGAACGTTTCGAACGCGGCGCGGAACGGCAGCAGCTGCGCGGCGTCGAGCCCCTGCTCGGCCTGCAGCGGCTCGGCGAGCGCCAGCAGCCGCGCGAGGTCCTCGTCGGCGGGGCGCGGCTCCGCACGCTCGACGTGGAAGCGCAGCAGCAGCGCGTGCAGCCAGCTGCCGTAGTCGCGCTTCTCGAGGTCGAGGTCGAGTTCCTCGGCCTCGCGCAGGCGCAGCAGCGCGCGCGCGAAGAACCGGTACGGGCAGTCGCGCAGCGCCTGCACCGCGCTCGCGCTCAGCCGCGCCGGCAGGCCGTCGACGACCACCGGCGCCGGCCGCCGCTGCGGTGCCCGCTCGACCGGCTCCAGCGCCGGCTGCCACGCCTGCTGCGCCGGGCACGCCGCGCGCTGGCGTTCGCGCGCGCGCATCGCGCGTTCGACGAGCGGGCTCGCGCCGAGCGGCTCGCCGCCGCTGTCGAGGCGGCGCAGCAGCACGGCAGGCGCGACGCGCAGCAGCTGCGCGAACGCGAGCGTCTCGCGCTCGCGCCGCTCGGCGAGCGTCGGCAACCCGAGCGCCTGCGCGACGGCGTCGCCGAGCAGCGGATCGGGCGCGGGCCAGGCGCCGAGGCCGCGGTCGTCGGCGCCGGGACAGACGACGGCGCCGAACGGTCGCAGCAGCGCGCGCGCGAGCGGCGTGACGACGACGTGCGGCTCGGGCGGCGCGGGCGGGCGGTAGACGCCGGCGTCGAGCACGTCGTCGACCCAGCGCGTGAAGCCGGCCAGGTCGGGCCGCGCCTCGCCCGCCGCCTGATGCCACGGCGCGCCGCCCGCCGCCCCGTCGAGGCGCAGCGCCGCCGCCACCTGCTGCGCCGCCGGATCGTCGCCAGCGGGGCCGAGCACCGCGGCCAGCGCCTGCAGCCACTGCGCGAGCGGCTGCCGCGCCACGGCAAGCGGCGCCAGCCTGGTCCGCTGTGTCTCCCAAGCCGCGTCCGCGTCGGGCGGCAGGCGGCGCCGCTCGCGCCACGCCGCCTCGAGCGACTGCAGCGTCGTCGCCGGCAGCGCCGCGTCGGACTTGAGCCAGTCGAGGCAGGCGTCGCGCGAGGCCTGCGGCGCCGCGGCGCGCAGCGCCGTCATCACGCGCGCCGCCGCACGTGTCGTCGACAGCCGCCAGCCGGTCTCGTCGTGCACGCGCATGCCCGGCGTGCGTTCGAGCAGCGCGTGCACGCGGCGCACGAGCGCGCGGTCGAGCGCGACGAGCGCGACCGGCGCACACCGGTCAGCGAGCGCGCGCAGCACCTCGGCGGCGGCGGCCTGCGCCTCGTCCTCGAAGCCGGTGCAGACGACGCGCCGCGGCGGCGGCAGCCTCGCCGCGGCGTCGAACGGCGCGGCCGACGGCGAGTCGGCGACCACCTCCAGCACGGGCACCGGCGTCGCGTCGAGCAGCGCGCCCAGCCAGCGCTCCACTCCGCCGGCGCGCACGACGATCCACGCCGACGGGCGCAGCGCGAACACGCGGTCGGTGTCGGCGCCGTCGTCGAGCGCCGCCCACTCGAGCGCGATGCGCGCGAGCGCGCGCTCGGTCTGCCCGGGCCCGCCCATCGGCGCGAGCACGTCGCGCGCGAGCGTCCACCAGGCGTCGCGCTGCGCCGGCGGCCGCGCCGACGCGCCGCGCCCGAGTTCGTGCGCCGCATCGGCGAGCGCCGCTGCCGCGTGCTCGAAGGTCGCCGCTCGGCCCACCGCGCTCGCGCACCGGCGGCGGCCCGAGGCCGGCCGCCAGCGTCGCGACGGTGTCGACGCGCGGCGGCCATCCGCCGGCCGCCGCGAAGCCGGCGCGAACCAGCGGCAACAGCTCGGCGAACGGCACCAGCACGACGGCGTCGGCCGCGGCAAGGCCCTGCTCGCGCAGCCACGCCAGCACGCGGTCGGCGAGCGCAGGCCAGAAGGCGGCGTCGACCGCTTCGTGGCAGGCGTGGAGCAGGTGACGGGTGGCGATGGCGAGAGCGACGCTGAGCGAGGCACGGTGCCGAGCAGCCCGGCGCGCGGCCGCGGGCCGACGGTCTTTATGTCAGAATCATTCTGCCTTGCGTCGACGCGCTGCCGAGCGTTCAGCCGTCGCCACAGGGGCAGCGCTCCGCAAAGGATCGACCATGAGCAGCGAACTGATCACCCATGTTTCCGACGCCTCCTTCGACGGCGAGGTGCTGAAGTCCGACCGGCCGGTGCTGGTCGACTACTGGGCCGAGTGGTGCGGCCCGTGCAAGATGATCGCGCCGATCCTCGACGAGGTCTCGAAGGACTACGACGGCCGCCTGCGCGTCGCCAAGATGAACGTCGACGAGAATCGCGAGGTGCCGGCGAAGTTCGGCATCCGCGGCATTCCGACGCTGATGCTGTTCAAGAACGGGCAGCTTGCCGCGACCAAGGTCGGTGCGATGTCGAAGGCGCAGTTGACGGCCTTCATCGACGGCCACCTATAATCTCTTCTACTGTGGTCCCGGGGCGGCACTGACGCCCCGCGAACCGATCGAAAGCCCCTCCGCCCCCGTGCCGTAGCCCTCGAAGGGCTCCCGGGTGGCGCGAAAGCGGCACCGACTCCCGAATCGCTCCACGGCGGCCCGCTCGGCGGGCTGTCCGCGCACCGTACGCGGGCGCGCCGATGGGCGGTCTTTGCCGACCCGCCCGACTCCCACGAGGGAACGTCCCGATGCACCTGTCCGAACTCAAAGCCCAGCACGTCTCCGAGCTCATCAAGATGGGCGAGGCGCTGGAGATCGACAACGTCAGCCGCCTGCGCAAGCAGGAGCTGATGTTCGCGATCATGAAGAAGCGCGCCAAGGCCGGCGAGCAGGTCTTCGGCGACGGCGTGCTGGAGGTGCTGCCCGACGGCTTCGGCTTCCTGCGCTCGATCGAGGCCAGCTACATGGCGTCGACCGACGACATCTACCTGTCGCCCAGCCAGATCCGCCGCTTCAACCTGCACACCGGCGACATGATCGAAGGCGAGGTGCGCGTGCCCAAGGACGGCGAGCGCTACTTCGCGCTCGTCAAGGTCGACCGCGTCAACGGCCTGACGCCCGAGGAGAACAAGCACAAGATCATGTTCGAGAACCTGACGCCACTGTTCCCGAAGGAACAGTTCAGGCTCGAACGCGACAACCTCAAGGCCGAGGAGAACATCACCAGCCGCATCATCGACCTGATCGCGCCGATCGGCAAAGGCCAGCGCGCGCTGCTCGTGGCCCAGCCCAAGACCGGCAAGACGATGATGATGCAGCACATCGCGCACGCGCTGGTGGCCAACCACCCGCAGGTGCACCTCATCGTGCTGCTCGTCGACGAGCGCCCCGAGGAAGTGACCGAGATGCAGCGCACCGTGCGCGGCGAGGTCATCAGCTCGACCTTCGACGAGCCCGCGGCGCGCCACGTGCAGGTCGCCGAGATGGTGATCGAGCGCGCCAAGCGCCTGGTCGAGCTGAAGAAGGACGTCGTGATCCTGCTCGACTCGATCACCCGCCTGGCGCGCGCCTACAACAACGTGCTGCCGTCGTCGGGCAAGGTGCTCACCGGCGGTGTCGACGCCAACGCGCTGCAGCGGCCCAAGCGCTTCTTCGGCGCGGCGCGCAACGTCGAGGAAGGCGGGTCGCTGACCATCATCGGCACCGCGCTGATCGACACCGGCAGCCGCATGGACGAGGTGATCTACGAGGAGTTCAAGGG
>JALOSD010000043.1 GCA_025458585.1 Burkholderiaceae bacterium
CCGGCGAACACGGTGCTGTCGCCGTAGGTCTTCGCGAGACCGTGAACCTCGAGCACCGGGTCAGGCTCCGCGGTCGTGCAAGGCGGCGCGCACGAGCGCCAGCGTGGCGGCGGCCGCGTCCTGCGCGTCGCACGCGACGACGCGTCGCCACGGCATCGAACGCAGCCACGTCAGCTGCCGCTTGGCGAGCTGACGCGTCGCCGCGCTGCCGGTGGCCTGCACGTGTTCGCGCAGCGCGGCGCCGGCGAGGCCGTCGTCGAGCGCGGCCCAGACCTGGCGGTAGCCGACGCAGCGCATCGACGGCAGGCCAGGGTGCAGGTCGCCGCGCGCGCGCAGCGCGCGAACCTCGTCGACGAGGCCGGCGTCGAGCATCGCGGCGAAGCGAGCGTCGATGCGCCCGTGCAGCCAGGCGCGCGACGCGGGCTCGAGTGCGACGAGCAGCGCGTCGGGCGGACCGTGCCCCGGCGCGTCGCCGCGTCGGTGGAAGCTCGACAGCGGCCGGCCGGTCGCGCGCCAGACCTCGAGCGCGCGCTGGATGCGCTGCGCGTCCGCGGGCGGCAGGCGCGCCGCGGTCGCGGGGTCGACGCGCGCGAGCTCGGCGTGCAGGGCAGGCCAGCCGCGCTCGGCAGCCTCGGCGTCGAGCGCGGCACGCACCGCGGGGTCGGCGGCGGGAATCGCGTCGAGGCCGTCGACGAGCGCCTTGAAGTACAGCATCGTGCCGCCGACGAGCAGCGGCAGCGCGCCGCGCGCGCCGATCTCGCCGACCAGCCGCGTCGCGTCGGCGGCGAACTGCGCGGCCGAGTAGCTGCGCGCCGGGTCGAGCAGGTCGATCAGGTGGTGCGGCACTTGCGCCCGCTCGGCCGCGCTCGGCTTGGCGGTGCCGATGTCCATGCCGCGGTAGACGAGCGCCGAGTCGACGCTGACGATCTCGACCGGCCGCCCGAGCGAGCGCGCCAGCTGCAGCGCCACGGCGCTCTTGCCCGCCGCCGTCGGGCCGGCGAGGCCCACCCAGCGCAGCCTCATGCGGTGCGCAGCGCCGCGGCCGCCGGCACGCCGTGGCGCTGCACGAGCGTCCAGCCGACGACCGCGGTGACGACCGACCAGAAGGCGAGCGTGTAGGCCATCGGCCGCACGGTGTCGTCGAGCGCGACGCCGAGCCACAGGCCGACGACGAACGCCGTCAAAGCCAGCACGAAGCCGGCGAGCGCCGACGCGACGCCGGCGGCGTGCGGGAACGGGCCGACGGCGCCGGTCTGGCCGCACGGCTGGTGGATGCCGTGGCCGAACGCGAACAGCCACTGCGGCACGAGCACCGCCCACACGGCTTCGACCCCGGCGGCGGCGAATGCGGCCATCGACAGGCCGCCGGCGAGCGTCACGGCGGCGCCCCGGCGCACCGCGCCGGTCAGGCCGTGGCGCTGCAGCCAGCGGCGGCAGACGAAGGTGCCGGCCATGTACGCGATCGAGCCCGAGCCGAGGGCGACGCCGTAGGCGGCCGGGCTCAACCCGAGCACGTCGATGTAGACGAACGACGACGATGCGAGCACGGTGAACAGCCCGCCGTACGTCGCCGCGACGAGGGCCGACCAGGCGATGAACGTGCGGTGGCGCAGCACGGCGACGGCGGTGCGCGCGAGCGGGCCGATGCGCGTGGCCTGAGGGTTGCGGCGGTGGTTCGTTTCGGGCAGGCGGCGCCAGACGAAGACGAGCACGACGGCGACGACGAGCGTGACGGCCGCGAGCGCGCTGCGCCAGCCGCCCCACGCGGCGAGGACGCCGCCGAGCAGCGGCCCGGCGAGCGCGATCAGGCCGAGCCCGGACAGACCCTTCGACATCACGTGCGCGCCGTGGTGCGGCTCGTACAGGTCGCGCACCATCGCGCGCCCGCAGACGACGGCGGCCGCCATCGCGGCGCCCTGCGCGGCGCGCCAGGCGACGAGCACGCCGATCGTCGGTGCGAGCGTGGCGCCGACGCTGGCGAGCGTGAGCAGCGACAGGCTCGCGAGCAGCACCGGCCGGCGCCCCCAGCGGTCGGCCACCGGCCCCCAGACGAGCTGCGCGACGCCGAAGGCGAGGATCAGCGCCGACATCGTCAGCTGCGTCGCCGTCATCGGCGCGTCGAAGTCGCGCGCGAGCTGCGGCAGCGCCGGCAGGTACAGGTCGGTGACGACCGGCTGCAGGCCGAGCAGCAGCGCGAGCGCGAGCGCGACGATGTGCGCCGGCACGGCGGGGACGCTCGCCGCGTCGGTGGCGGCGGGAGGCGGGGTCATCGGCAGGGTGGCGGGAACGGGGGCGACGGTCGCCCGACCGGCTCTGGCGGAAGGGTCAGGCGGGCGGGCTCCAGCGGCCGTCGATCAGCAGTTCGTGCGGACGGAACTGTGCCTTGTAGGCCATCTTCGCGCTGTCGGCGATCCAGTACCCGAGGTAGACGTACGGCAGGCGCAGCAGCCGCGTCTGCGCGATCTGCCACAGCACACCGTAGGTGCCGTAGCTGGCGCCGGGGTCGGGCTCGTAGAAGGTGTAGACCGCCGACAGCCCGTCGTTGAGCACGTCGAGGATCGCGACCATCTTCAGCGCGCCGAGCGCGTCGCCGTCGGCGCTCTCGCGGAACTCGACGAGGCGCGAGTTGACGCGGCTCTGGAGCAGGAACTGCGTGTACTGGTCGACGCTGTCGTGGTCCATGCCGCCGCCGGCGTGGCGCCCCGACTGGTAGCGCAGATAGAGCTGATAGTGCTCGGGCACGAAGCACAGCCGCAGCACGCGCGCCTTGAGGTTGGAATGCGCCTTCGACGCGCGGCGCTGGCTTCGGCTGGGCCGGAAGCGCTCGACGGGCACGCGCAGCGGCACGCAGGCGCGGCAGCCGTCGCAGTAGGGGCGGTAGGTGAACAGCCCCGAGCGGCGGAACCCGTTGGCGACGAGGCCGGAGTAGGCGTCGGCGTGGATCAGGTGGCTCGGCGTGGCCACCTGCGAGCGCGCGAGCCGATCCGGCAGGTAGCTGCACGGATACGGCGCCGTGGCGTAGAACTGCAGCGAGGCGAGCGGGAGCTCTTTCGGGTACGTCACGGAACGTCGGCGGCGTCGGGGGCGACGTCGCCGCCCGCCAGGCCCAGCTGGGACCAAGTCGAACGATGATAGGTCCAATCGCGCACCGCAGGCTGCGCGAGGGCTTGCGCGAGGTGGCGCTCGAAGACCTCGCGCGGGACCTCGCGCGCGCCAAACGACGCCAGGTGCGCCGTGTTCTGCTGGCAGTCGATCCAGGCGATGCCGTGCGCGCGGCAGAAGGCGACCAGCGCGGCGAGCGCGATCTTCGACGCATCGGTGCGCCGCGCGAACATCGACTCGCCGAAGAACATGCGGCCGAGAGACACGCCGTACAGGCCGCCGGCGAGTTCGCCGCCGACCCAGCACTCGACGCTGTGGACGTCGCCCTCGGCGTGCCAGTCGGTGTAGGCCGAGATCATCTCGGGGACGATCCACGTGCCGTCCTGGCCGGCGCGCGGCACGCGCGCGCAGGCGGCGATCACGGCGTCGAACGCGGTGTCGATGCGCACCGCGCAGGCCGGGTCGGCGACGAAGCGGCGCAGCGTCTTGTGCAGCGAGCGGCTGAGCCGGAATTCGTCCACCGGCAGCACCATGCGCGGGTCGGGCGCCCACCACAGCGGCGGCTGGCCGTCGGAGAACCACGGGAACACCCCCTTGGCGTAGGCCTCGCGCAGCCGCCTCGGCGTCAGCCGGCCGCCCACCGCGAGCAGTCCGGGTGCCGGGCTGCCGGGCCCGAGCGCGGTCGAGGTCGGTGGCAGCGGCACCGACTCGTCGTCGAGCCAGGCGATGGGAGAGGGGTGCGTCACGGCCGCGGGCACGTTCAGTAGACGAGGCGGTCGGGGCGGATGTCGCGCAGGATCGTCGTGGCGATCTCCTCGATCGACTTGTGCGTCGAGCTCAGCCACGCAATGCCCTCGCGCCTCATCATGGCCTCGGCGGCGCGCACCTCGTAGCGGCAGTTCTCGATCGACGCGTAGCGGCTCGCCGGCCGGCGCTCGTGCCGGATCTGCGACAGGCGCTCGGGGTCGATCGTCAGGCCGAAGCACTTGCGCTTGTACGGCGCGAGCGTGGCCGGCAACTCGCCGCGCTCGAAGTCGTCGGGGATCAGCGGATAGTTCGCCGCCTTGATGCCGTGCTGCATCGCCAGGTACAGCGACGTGGGCGTCTTGCCGCTGCGGCTGACGCCCACCAGGATCACGTCGGCGGTGTCGAGGCTGCGCGCCGACTGGCCGTCGTCGTGCTGGAGCGCGAAGTTGATCGCCTCGATGCGCTCGTGGTACTGCTCGCTCTTGGCGGCGTCGGAAAAACGCCCGATGCGGTGGTTCGACTTGATGCCGAACTCGTCCTCGAGCGGCTCGATGAAGGTGCGGAACATGTCGAGCACGAGGCCCTTGCAGCCGGGGTCGTCGATCACGCTGCGGATCGTGTCGTCGACCAGCGTGACGAAGACGACGGGGCGCCGGCCCTCGCGCTCGGCGGTCTCGTTGATCTCGCGCCGCACCTGCCACGCCTTGTCGACGGTGTCGATGAACGGACGCCGCACGTGGCGCGGCTTGATCGTGAACTGCGCGAGGATCGAGTTGCCGAAGGTCTCGGCGGTGATGCCGGTCCCGTCGGAGACGAAGAAGACGCTGCGGTTCGGCATGGGCGCGGGGGCGGCGGTCGGCACCCCCGGATCATAGGCATTCCTCCATAGAATCGGTGCAAACGCCGTCGAGACGCCCGAGTGCCCCGCTTCGCCGCCGAACAATCACGACAACGCGAAGCGCGCCGGCGGTGCGTCGCCCGGTCGATGGCCCCGGTCTTCTTTCATCACGGAGCTTTGCCATGTCATCGACCCCTCTGGCGACCGCCCTGGTCCTGCCGTTCGAACAGCTGAGGATGACCGACGTCGAGTCGGTGGGCGGCAAGAACGCCTCGCTCGGCGAAATGATCAGCCAGCTGGCCGCCTCCGGCGTGCGCGTGCCGGGCGGCTTCGCGACGACGGCGCACGCGTTCCGCCAGTTCCTGCAGCAAAGCGGGCTGGCAGCGAAGATCAACGCGCGCCTCGCGGCGCTCGACATCGACGACGTGCGCGCGCTCGCGCAGGCCGGCACCGAGATCCGCCAGTGGGTCGTCGACACGCCGTTCCCGGCCGACCTCGAAGCCGCGGTGCGCGCCGAGTTCGAGCGCCTGGTGGCCGGCAACCCGCAGGCCTCGTTCGCGGTGCGCTCGTCGGCGACCGCCGAGGACCTGCCCGACGCCTCGTTCGCCGGCCAGCAGGAGACCTTCCTCAACGTCGTCGGCATCGACGACGTGCTGCACAAGATGAAGGAGGTGTTCGCGTCGCTGTACAACGACCGCGCGATCGCCTACCGGGTGCACAAGGGGTTCGCGCATGCCGACGTCGCGCTGTCGGCCGGTGTGCAGCGCATGGTGCGCTCGGACCTCGCCGCCGCCGGCGTGATGTTCACGATCGACACCGAGAGCGGCTTCAAGGACGTCGTCTTCATCACGTCGAGCTACGGCCTCGGTGAGACGGTGGTGCAGGGTGCCGTCAACCCCGACGAGTTCTACGTCCACAAGCCGGCGCTGAAGGCCGGCAAGGCCCCGATCATCCGCCGCAACCTCGGCAGCAAGCTGCTGCGCATGACGTTCGCGACGCCCGAGGAGAAGGCCGCTAGCGGCCGGCTCGTGAAGACGGTGGACACGCCGGTCGAGCAGCGCAACCGCTATTCGCTGTCCGACGCCGACGTGATCGAGCTCGCCCGCTACGCCGTGATCATCGAGCAGCACTACGGCCGCCCGATGGACATCGAGTGGGGCAAGGACGGCGCCGACGGCAGGCTCTACATCCTGCAGGCGCGGCCCGAAACGGTGAAGAGCCAGGCCAAGGTCGAGCAGCGCTACAGGCTCAAGGGCAGCAAGGACCGCACCGTGCTCGCCGAGGGCCGCGCGATCGGGCAGAAGATCGGCACCGGGCCGGTGCGCGTCGTGCACAGCCTGGCCGAGATGGAGAAGGTGCAGCCGGGCGACGTGCTGGTGGCCGACATGACCGACCCGAACTGGGAGCCGGTGATGAAGCGCGCCGCCGCCATCGTCACCAACCGCGGCGGGCGCACCTGCCACGCGGCGATCATCGCGCGCGAGCTTGGCATTCCGGCGGTCGTCGGATGCGGCCGCGCGACCGAGGCGCTGCACGACGGCGCGCTCGTCACGGTCAGCTGCGCCGAGGGCGACACCGGCTTCGTCTACGACGGCCTGCTCGAGATGGAGGTCACCGAGGTCGCGCGCGAGGAGCTGCCGTACTGCCCGGTGAAGATCATGATGAACGTCGGCAACCCGCAGCTCGCGTTCGAGTTCGCGCAGATGCCGAACCAGGGCGTCGGGCTGGCGCGGCTCGAGTTCATCATCAACAACAACATCGGCGTCCACCCGAAGGCGATCCTCGACTACCCGAACATCGACCTCGACCTCAAGAAGGCCGTCGAGTCGGTCGCGCGCGGCCACGCCAGCCCTCGCGCTTTCTACGTCGACAAGCTCGCCGAAGGCATCGCGACGATCGCGGCCGCGTTCTGGCCCAAGCCGGTGATCGTGCGGCTGTCGGACTTCAAGAGCAACGAGTACCGCAAGCTGATCGGCGGCAGCCGCTACGAGCCCGACGAGGAGAACCCGATGCTCGGCTTCCGCGGCGCGTCGCGCTACATCAACGCCGACTTCAGCGACGCCTTCGCGATGGAGTGCGAGGCGCTGCGGCGCGTGCGCCACGACATGGGGCTGACCAACGTCGAGATCATGGTGCCGTTCGTGCGCACGCTCAAGCAGGCCAGGCGCGTCGGCGAGATGCTCGCCGAGCGCGGCCTGCGGCGCGGCGAGCACGGCCTGAAGCTGATCATGATGTGCGAGGTGCCGAGCAACGCGATCCTCGCCGAGCAGTTCCTCGAGCACTTCGACGGCATGTCGATCGGCTCGAACGACCTGACGCAGCTCACGCTGGGGCTGGACCGCGACTCGGGGCTCGCGCAGCTCGCCGACGACTTCGACGAGCGCGACCCGGCCGTCAAGGCGCTGATCTCGCGCGCGATCGCCTCCTGCCGCGCCACCGGCAAGTACGTCGGCATATGCGGCCAGGGGCCGAGCGACCACCCCGACTTCGCCGACTGGCTCGCCGCCGAGGGCATCACGTCGATCTCGCTGAACCCCGACAGCGTCGTCGAGACCTGGAAGCGTCTGGCGCACGCGCGCTGACGGCCGCCCGCGGCTGGTCGCCCGCTTGCCTTGCGGCTGGCCGCCCGAGGGTGGCGAGCCGTTTCCCTCTATAATCGCGGGCTTTCCCTTGCCGCACCCGGCTTCCATGACGCGCCGGGGCGGCTTCCACGCGGACCGTGCCGAAGCTTCGGCGTCGCGCCCGGCGAGCGGAACCCACAAGGAGTCATCGATGCGTCATTACGAGATCGTGCTGCTGATCCACCCGGATCAGAGCGAACAGGTTCCGGCGATGCTGGAACGCTACAAGTCGCTGGTGACCAACGCCGGCGGCAAGGTGCACCGGGTCGAGGACTGGGGCCGGCGGCAACTCGCCTACCAGATCCAGAAGCTCGCGAAGGCGCACTACCTGTGCCTGAACATCGAGTGCGGCCAGGAGACGCTGGGCGAGCTCGAGACGGGCTTTCGCTTCAACGACGCCGTGCTGCGCCACCTGACGGTGGCCAAGAGCAAGGCCGAGACCGCGCCGTCGGTGATGATGAAGTCCGTCGAGCGCGAGGAAGCGCGCAAGGCGGCGCAGCAGGAGGCCGCGGCCTGACGACGCCGCACGCGTTGGCACCGCGGCGCGCATGAACCGCCTGGTTCTGAGCGCGCAGCTGGTGCAGCGCTCGGCCCTGCGCTACACCCCCGCCGGGTTGCCGGCCTGCGATCTCGAGCTCAGGCACGAGTCGCAGGCGAGCGAAGCCGGCCTGCCGCGCCGCGTGTCGCTCGACATCAAGGCGGTGGCGCTGGGGGAGCTGGCGCAGCGGGTCACGGCGCTGGCGCTCGGCAGCCCCGGCGTCTTCGCCGGGTTCCTCGCCAGCGGGCGCAACGGACGCGGCATAGTCTTTCACGTCACCGCCATCGAATGAACGTCACGGCAGGCGCGCGCGGCGCGCCGCCGACCGCAACATCTGGAGCAAGCACATGGTCACATCACGAGGCAAGGGCAAGTTCGGCAAGGACCGCAAGCCCCGTCGCAGCCAGCAGTCGCTGCTGTTCAAGCGCAAGCGGTTCTGCCGCTTCACCGTCGCCGGCGTCGAGGAGATCGACTACAAGGACGTCGACACGCTGCGCGACTTCATCGGCGAGAACGGCAAGATCACGCCGGCGCGCCTGACCGGCACGCGCGCGTTCTACCAGCGCCAGCTCGGCACCGCAATCAAGCGTGCACGCTTCCTCGCGCTGATCCCGTACACCGACCAGCACAAGGCCTGACGAGGAGAACGCCATGCAAGTGATCCTGCTCGAGAAGGTCGCCAACCTCGGCAACCTCGGCGACGTCGTCAAGGTCAAGGACGGCTATGCACGCAACTACCTGATCCCGACCCGGCAGGCGCGCCGCGCCACCGACGCGGCGATCAAGGAGTTCGAGGCCAAGCGCGCCGAACTGGAAAAGGTCGCCGCCGACAAGCTCGCCGCCGCGCAGGCGCTCGGCGACAAGCTGGCCGGCAAGACGGTGCGCATCGCGCAGAAGGCCGGCGTCGACGGCCGCCTGTTCGGCTCGGTGACGAACGCCGACATCGCCGACGCGCTGAAGGCGCAGGGCCACGACGTGCACAAGTCGCAGGTGCGCATGCCGCACGGGCCGCTGAAGGCTGTCGGCGAGTTTCCGGTGTCGATTGCGGTGCATCACGACGTGGTCGCCGAGATCAGCGTCGTCGTCGTCGGCGAGACCGACTGAGCGGCGTTCGCGTCGCGTCCGGGGGCCGGCTCTGCCGGCCCTTGTCGTTTCCGCAGGACGCCGGTCACCGCATGTCCACCCGTTGTGCACCGGCTTGCCCACAGCGCCGGGGCGCGCGATGCTCTACGATCGTTTAATGACCGACCGAACCGTCTCCGCACCGCCGTCCGTGCCGCCGATGTCGTCCGCCATGGCCGGACGCGACGACGAGGTCGCCCGCCTGCGCGTGCCGCCGCACTCGATCGAGGCCGAGCAGAGCGTGCTCGGCGGGCTGCTGCTCGACAACGGCGCGTGGGACCGCGCCGCCGACCTGCTGCGCGACGGCGACTTCTACCGCTACGAGCACCGCGTGATCTACGCCGCGATCGGTGCGCTCGTCAGCACCAGCAAGCCGGCCGACGTGATCACCGTCTACGAGCAGCTGCAGAACCTCGGCAAGGCCGACGACTGCGGCGGCCTCGCCTACCTGAACGCGCTCGCGACGAGCGTGCCGAGCGCGGCCAACCTGCGCCGCTACGCCGAGATCGTGCGCGAGCGCGCGATCCTGCGCAAGCTGATCGAGGCGAGCGACGAGATCGCGACCAACGCGTTCAACCCGCAGGGGCGGGCGGTGTCGCAGATCCTCGACGAGGCCGAGGGGCGCATCTTCAAGATCGGCGAGGAGGGCTCGCGCACGCAGCAGGGCTTCCAGACCATGGACCAGCTCGTGATGCAGCTGATCGACCGCGTCACCGAGCTGCACGAGAACGGCGCCGAGGAAGTGACCGGCGTGCGCACCGGCTTCTACGACCTCGACCGCATGACGGCCGGCCTCCAGCCGGGCGACCTGGTCGTGCTCGCGGCGCGCCCGTCGATGGGCAAGGCGCAGCCCCTTGACGCGCGCGTGCGTACGCTGTCGGGCTGGAAGGCGATGGGCGAACTGCAGGTGGGCGACGCGCTCGCGTCGGTCGACGGTCGACCCTCGATCGTCACCGGCGTCTTTCCGCAGGGCGTCAAGCCGGTCTGGCGCGTACGCTTTTCCGACGGGCGCTCGGCCGAGTGCTGCGACGAACACCTGTGGCGCGTGCACTGCCGCCACTGGAGCGCCCCGCGTGTGCTGAGCACCGCGCAGATCCGCACGCTGCTGTCACGGCAGCGCTACCGCAACCGGCTGTGGATCGAGCGCCACGACGGCGCCTTCGGCCACCTCGACCCCGCGCGATCGTCGAGCGCGTGGCCGAACGCGCCGGCCCCGCTCTCGAGGTGACGCACGCCGGCAGGTACGACTATCGCATCGTGCGCCGCGACCGTGGCCATGAGCCTGGCGTCGTGGGAGCCCAGCCCAACCCGTTGCGCGTGGCGCTCGAGGCCCTGCGCCTGTCGGGCCTGCCCAGCGACCGCAAGTTCATCCCGCGGCTGTACCTCGAGGCCGGGCGCGAGCAGCGACTCGACCTGCTGCGCGGGCTGCTCGACACCGACGGCTGGGTCGAAAGCTGGGGCAGCGTGCGACTGTCCACCGCGAGCCGGCAGCTGGCCGACGACGTATGCGAGCTGGTGCGATCGCTGGGCGGCTGGTGCTCGGTCGGCACCAAGCAGCCGCTCTACCGCAGCATCGCCGGGCTGCGCGTGCCGGGGCTGCCGGCCTACGTGTGCCATATCTCGCACCCCGAGCCGCGCACGCTCTTTCTGCTGTCGGACAAGCAGGCCAGGGCGCCGGTGGCGTGGCGGCGCCAGAAGCGGCTGACGATCGCGGCCATCGAGCCATCGCGCGAGGCGCCTTGCCAATGCATCGCGGTAAGCCACCCGAGCCGGCTGTATGTCACCGACGGCGACGTCGTCACGCACAACACGGCGTTCGCGCTCAACATCGCGGAACACGTCGCGGTGCAGGAGGGCCTGCCGGTGGTCGTGTTCTCGATGGAGATGGGCGCGGCACAGCTCGCGTTGCGCCTGGTCGGCTCGCTCGGGCGCATCGACCAGCAGCACCTGCGCACCGGCGCGTTGCGCGACGACGAGTGGACGCGCCTGACCGAGGCGGTCGACAAGCTGAGCAAGGCGGCGGTGTTCATCGACGAGACGCCGGCGCTGAACCCGGCCGAACTGCGCGCACGCGCGCGACGGCAGGCCCGGCAGTGCGGCAAGCTCGGGCTGATCGTCGTCGACTACCTGCAGCTGATGAGCGGCAGCAGCGGCACGAGCGAGGAGAACCGCGCGACGGTGCTCGGCGAGATCTCGCGCGGGCTGAAGGCGCTCGCGAAGGAGCTGCAGTGTCCGGTGATGGCGCTGTCGCAGCTCAACCGCAGCGTCGAGCAGCGCAACGACAAGCGTCCGATGATGAGCGACCTGCGCGAGTCGGGTGCGATCGAGCAGGACGCCGACGTCATCATGTTCATCTACCGCGACGACTACTACAACAAGGAAAGCAAGGAGCCGGGCGTCGCCGAGATCATCATCGGCAAGCAGCGCAACGGCCCGACCGGCGAGGTGAAGCTGACGTTCCTGAAGCCGCTGACGCGGTTCGACAACATGGCCCCCGGCAGCGGCTCGCCGTACTGAGCCGGCAGGTCGCGGCGCTCGTGACGCGGGCGCCGCAGCGAGGCGAAACTGGATATATTCACAGTATGCCGCCATCCGCCGTGCCCGCCGCCGCGCCACCGTCCGTCGCCGCGCCCGCGAAGGGCCGCGGCACCTCGTGGGCGATCGCGCCCCGCTTCGAGCGCGCGTCGCGCGAGGCCGCCGACGACGGCTGGGGATCGCCCGACGCCGACGCGGCGAGGTCACCCGCCGTGACGCAAATCGTCGAGCAGCGGGTGCACTCGATCCTCGCGCGCAACGACTCGCCAGACATCGGCTTCGACCTGTCGATCAACCCGTACCGGGGTTGCGAGCACGGCTGCATCTACTGCTACGCGCGGCCGACGCACAGCTATCTGGACCTCTCGCCGGGGCTCGACTTCGAGTCGCGCATCGTCGCCAAGGTCGACGCCGCCGAACGCCTGCGCGAGGAGCTCGGCCGCCCGGGCTACCGCCCATCGACGATCAACATCGGTTCGGCCACCGACGCCTACCAGCCGGCCGAGCGGCGGCTTCGCATCACGCGCGCCGTGATCGAGGTGCTCGCCGCGTGCGCGCACCCGTTCGCGATCGTCACCAAGTCGTCCGGCGTCGAACGCGACCTCGATCTGGTTTCGCCTATGGGGCGCGAACGTCGCGCCGCGGTCTACGTGTCGCTGACAACGCTCGACGCCGACCTCGCGCGGCGCATGGAGCCGCGCGCGGCGGCGCCGCACCGGCGGCTGCGCACGATCGAGACGCTGGCGCGCGCCGGCGTGCCGGTGGGCGTCAGCGTGTCGCCGGTGATCCCGTTCGTCAACGAGCCCGAGATCGAGCGCCTGCTCGAGGCGGCGGCGAACGCCGGTGCGGCGGCCGCGTTCGGCATCGTGCTGCGCCTGCCGTGGGAGGTGAACCCGCTGTTCCAGCAGTGGCTGCAGCAGCACTTTCCAGAGCGCGCGGCGCGCGTGATGGCGCGCGTGCGCGAGATGCGCGGCGGCAAGCACAACGATCCGAACTTCGGCACCCGCATGACGGGACAGGGCGTGTGGGCGCAGCTGCTGCGCCAGCGCCTGGACAAGGCTGCCGCGCGCTTCGGCCTCGGCCGGCGCTCGTTCGAGCTCGACGCCACCGGCTTCCGCCCGCCGCGCCATGCGGGGCAGGGCGAGCTGTTCGACTGAAGCCGGCGCGGATCAGGCCGGGACGGCGGCGGGCGCTGCCGCGCCAGCGGCCGCGGCACCGACGCGCAGCCGCAGCGCGCCGGCCTGGCGGCCTGCAGCCTGGCCGAGGCGCGGGAACGCGGCCGCCGCGGCGTGGCGGCGCCGCATCGCGTCGATCGTCGCCGCGAGGTCCTCGGCGTCGGGAATCTGCGCCGCGTGGCGCTGCAGCGTCAGGCGCGCCACGTCGATCAGCTTCGCATTGTGCGTCTGCCCGCTGTGCGCGATCAGCGCGCGCACCGCGCCGCGCGCGTCGCCGGCCATCTTCTGCGTCATCGCCTGCTCGGCCAGCTCGAGGATGCGCGACTGGGCGCGATGCACGGCCTCGGCGCTGCGCGGCTGCGCGGCGGCGGCGCCGGCGAGCAGCTCAGTCGCGCCCTTGGAGGTGCAGAAGCGCAGCGCCAGCGTCTCGACCCAGGCGGGCGCCTGCTCGAGCCGGATCTCGGTGTGCGCGAGCTCGGCGAGCAGCGCCATCAGGTTGCACGCGGCTTCGAGGTCGAAATCCTCGTCCAGGCGCTCGGCCGCCAGCGCGTCGACCGCGGCCGCGACGGCGCCGATCTGGCGCTGCAGCATCAGGTCGAGCGTGCGCAGCACGCGCACCATGCGCGGCAGCCGCCGCGCGGCGCCGGCGCCGCGTGCGAGGTGCTCGAGGTTGTCGAGGCAGCGCTGCAGGCCCTTGCGGTCGCGCGCGCGGAAGCGCAGCACGCCGAGCACGAGCAGGCACTGCGGATCGAACATCTTCGAGCTGATGCCCAGCGTCGCGGCGCGCTCGAGCGCGCGCGTGGCCTCGTCGGTCTGGCCGCGGTAGTAGGCAATCAGGCCCTGGCGCTGCACGCGCTCGATGGAGCCCGGGGTCATCTCGCTGGCCTGGCGGCAGCTGTCGAGCGCGGCGGCGAGCTGACCCTGCTCGAGCTGCAGCCGCGCGCGCAGGTCGATCGCGTCGGCGTAGCGCGGCTCGTCGGCGACCAGCGCGTCGAGCGAGCGCAGCGCCGCGATCGCCTGGCCGCCGTCGGCCTGCGCGCGCGCCACGCCCAGTCGCGCCCACGGCAGCGGCTTGTGCGCAAGAACGGCCTCGTAGACCTTCAGCGCCGCCGCGTCCTGGCCCAGGCGCAGCAGCAGCTCGGCGCCGATGCGCGCGGCGTAGAGCCAGAACGCACCGCGCTCGCGGAAGCGCTGCAGCGCGAGCCGCGCCGCCGGCTCCAGCTGGTCGGCCTCGATCGCGGCGAACACGTCGTGCAGCGCCTTCTTGCGCGAGCGCGCCTGCTTGACGCGCTCGGCGAGCGCCTGCGCGCTGTACGGCTTGAGCAGGTAGCCGTCGAGCGCCGACTCGGCGGCCTCGGCGACGCGCGCGTACGTGGCCTCGCCGGTGATCATCAGGAACACCGTCGCGTAGGGCAGCAGCTGCGAGCGGCGCAGGTCGTCGAGCAGGTCCTGCCCCGAGTAGCCGTCGTCGTGGTGGAAGTGCTGCTCGCACAGCACGAGGTCGAACGGCTTGCCCTCGAGCAGCCGCCGCGCGTCGGTCGGCCGCGAGCACTGCGTGACGTGGACGACGCCGAACTCGCGCATCTGCGCCGCGAGGATGCTGCGCGAGGTCGGGTTGCCGTCGACGAGCAGCGCGCGGCAGTCGGCGATGTCGCGGTCGAGCAGGTACATCGGCCCTGTATCGGCCGCGACCGGGCCGACTTGAGGCCGGCTACTTGAACAGGTCCTTGACGCGGTCGGTCCAGCTCTTCGCGTTCGGCGAGTGGCGGTCGCCGGCCTTGCGGAAGCTCTCGTCGAGCTCGCGCAGCAGCTTGCGCTGGTGCTCGGTCAGCTTGACCGGCGTCTCGACGGCGACATGGCAGTACAGGTCGCCCGGGTAGCTCGAGCGGATGCCCTTGATGCCCTTGCCGCGCAGGCGGAACGTCTTGCCGTGCTGCGTGCCCTCAGGCAGCTCGATCTCGGCCTTGCCGCCGAGCGTGGGCACCTCGATCGTGCCGCCGAGCGCGGCGGTGGTCACGCCCACCGGCACCGTGCAGTGCAGGTCGTCACCGTCGCGCTCGAAGATCTCGTGCTGCCGGATCCGGATCTCGATGTAGAGATCACCGGGCGGGCCGCCGTTGGTGCCCGGCTCGCCGTTGCCGGCCGAGCGGATGCGCATGCCCTCGTTGATGCCAGCGGGGATCTTGACCTCGAGCGTCTTCTGCTTCTTGATCCGCCCGGCGCCGTTGCACGCGGTGCAGGGGTCGGGGATGATCTTGCCGCTGCCGTGGCACTGCGGGCAGGTCTGCTGGATGCTGAAGAAGCCCTGGCGCAGGTGCACCGAGCCGGCGCCGTTGCAGGTCGGGCAGGTCTTCGCGCTCGTGCCCGGCTTGGCGCCCGAGCCTTGGCAGGTGTCGCAGGTCTCCCAGGTCGGGATGCGGATCTGCGTTTCCTTGCCGTGCGCGGCCTCCTCGATCGCGTAGCTGAGGTCGCCGCCGCGGTAGACCTGACGCCCGCCGCCGCGTCGCCCACCGGCGGCGGCGCCACCGCCGAACAGGTCGCCGAAGATGTCGCCGAAGGCCTCGGCGAAGCCGCCGAAGCCCTCGGGCCCGGCGCCGGGGCGGAAGCCGCCACCGGCCATGTTCGGGTCGACCCCGGCGTGACCGTACTGGTCGTACGCCGCGCGCTTCTGCGGATCGGAGAGCATCTCGTAGGCCTCCTTGGCCTCCTTGAACTTCTCTTCCGCCTTCTTCGCATCGTCACCCTGGTTGCGGTCAGGGTGGTGCTTCATGGCCAGCTTGCGGTAGGCCTTCTTGATGTCGTCGTCGGAGGCGTTCTTCGGCACGCCGAGGACGTCGTAGTAGTCGCGCTTGGCCATCGATCCTCTCGCGGCTCATAAACGGAACCGCCGCGCCGGGGCTCCAGCGGGGCTGGTCGCCTCGGACGCGGCGAGACATCGCGAGCCGCCCCGCGGGGCGGCCGCCGACGTCACTTCTTCACTTCCTTGAACTCGGCATCGACCACGTTGTCGTCGGCCGGCTTGGCTTCAGGCTGGGGCTGGGCACCGCCGGCGTCGCCGCCGCCGGGCGCCGCGGCCTGCTGGGCATCGGCGTACATCTTCTCGCCGAGCTTCTGGCTCGCCGCCATCAGCGCCTCGGTGGCCTTCTCGATCTCGGCCTTGTCGTCGCCCTTGATCGCGGCTTCGGCGTCCTTGAGCGCCGCATCGATCTTCTCCTTCTCGCCGGCGTCGAGCTTGTCGCCGTACTCGGCCAGGCTCTTGCGCACCGAGTGCACCATCGCATCGGCCTGATTGCGCGCCTGCACGAGCTCGAACTTCCTGTGGTCCTCGGCGGCGTTGAGCTCGGCGTCCTTGACCATCTTCTCGATCTCGGCCTCGTTCAGGCCCGAGTTCGCCTTGATCGTGATCTTGTTCTCCTTGCCGGTGCCCTTGTCCTTGGCCGACACGTGCAGGATGCCGTTGGCGTCGATGTCGAACGTGACCTCGATCTGCGGCATGCCGCGCGGCGCGGGCGGGATGCCCTCGAGGTTGAACTCGCCCAGGCTCTTGTTGCCGGCGGCCATCTCGCGCTCGCCCTGGAACACCTTGATCGTCACCGCCGGCTGGTTGTCGTCGGCGGTCGAGAAGGTCTGCGCGAACTTGGTCGGGATCGTCGTGTTCTTCTTGATCATCTTCGTCATCACGCCGCCCAGCGTCTCGATGCCGAGCGACAGCGGCGTGACGTCGAGCAGCAGCACGTCCTTGCGCTCGCCGGAGGATCACGTCGTCGATGTCGCCCAGCTTGACGCCGGCATCCTTGACCGCGATCTTGCACGGCTCGATCGTGCGCGCGATCAGTTCCTCGACCAGGCTCTCGAGCTTGGCACGCGTGAGCTTGATGTTCAGGTGCTTCGGCCCGCTCGCGTCGGCCGTGATGTAGGGCAGGTTGACGTCGGTCTGCGTGCTGTTCGACAGCTCGATCTTCGCCTTCTCGGCCGCTTCCTTCAGCCGCTGCAGCGCGAGCACGTCCTTCGTCAGGTCGACGCCCTGTTCCTTCCTGAACTCGGTGACGATGTAGTCGATGATGCGCTGGTCGAAGTCCTCGCCGCCGAGGAAGGTGTCGCCGTTGGTCGACAGCACCTCGAACTGCTTCTCGCC
>JALOSD010000262.1 GCA_025458585.1 Burkholderiaceae bacterium
ACGAGGTCGGCGCCGGCGTCGAGCTTCGACCGTGCGTCGGCACCGCCGAGGATGCCGCCGACCCCGATGATCGGATACGCGTTGCCGAGCGCCGCCCGCAGGCGGCGGATCACGCGGTTGCTCGCCTCGGCCACCGGCCGCCCCGACAGGCCGCCGGCCTCGTCGGCGTGCGGCAGGCCCTTCACGGCGTCGCGCGCAGTCGTCGTGTTCGTCGCGATCACGCCGTCGAGGCCGTGGCGCTGCAGCGTCGCGGCGATCAGGTCGATCTGCGCGTCGTCGAGGTCGGGGGCGATCTTCAGGAACATCGGCACGCGCCGGCCATGCTGGCGTTCGAGTTCGCCGCGGCGCGACTGCAGCGCGGCGAGCAGCGCATCGAGCGCCTCGTCGCTCTGCAGCGCGCGCAGGTTCTTCGTGTTCGGGCTGCTGATGTTGACCGTCACGTAGTCGGCGTGCGGGTAGACCCCCGCGAGGCCGATCAGGTAGTCGTCGACGGCGCGCTCGATCGGCGTCGCGGCGTTCTTGCCGATGTTCAGGCCGACGATGCCGCCGCCGGCGCGGAAGCGCGTCGCGCGCTGCACGTTGGCGACGAAGGCGGCGAGGCCGTCGTTGTTGAAGCCCATGCGGTTGATCAGCGCGTCGGCCCGCGGCAGACGGAACATGCGCGGCTTCGGGTTGCCCGGCTGTGCCTTCGGCGTCACGGTGCCGACCTCGATGAAGCCGAAGCCCATCGCGCCGAGGCCGTCGATGCAGCGGCCGTTCTTGTCCAGCCCCGCGGCGAGCCCGACGCGGTTCGGGAAACGCAGGCCCGCCACCGTCAGCGGGTCGTCGACGCGCGGCTGCGCCCAGGCGCACTGCGCGGGCGTGTTCTGCAGCGTCGCGATCGCCTCGAGCGTCAGGTCGTGCGCGCGCTCGGCGTCGAGGCCGAAGAGGAACGGGCGGGCGAGGGCGTAGGGCACGAGCGACATAATCAAGCGATTGTCCCGCAGCCCTGTGCACGCACCCTTGCCCATGCCGTCGACCCAGGACGAACTCAAGGCCCTCGTCGGCCGCGCCGCGCTCGCCCACGTGCCCGAAGGCGCGATCATCGGCGTCGGCACCGGCTCGACGGTCAACCACTTCATCGACGCGCTGGCGGGCATGAAGGACCGCATCGCCGGCGCGGTGTCGAGCAGCGAGGCGAGCAGCGAGCGGCTGCGCTGCCACGGCATCGCCGTCTACGACACGACCTCGGTCGAACGCATCCCGGTCTACGTCGACGGCGCCGACGAGATCGACCGCCGCGGCTACATGATCAAGGGCGGCGGGGCGGCGCTGACGCGCGAGAAGATCGTCGCCGACCTCGCCGAGCGTTTCGTGTGCATTGCCGACCAGAGCAAGCTCGTCGACGTGCTCGGCGCCTACCCGCTGCCCGTCGAGGTTGTCGCGATGGCGGCGC
This sequence comes from Burkholderiaceae bacterium, assembly GCA_025458585.1. Lineage (GTDB taxonomy): Bacteria > Pseudomonadota > Gammaproteobacteria > Burkholderiales > Burkholderiaceae_C > Calidifontimicrobium. The sequence continues at coordinate 1,436 of JALOSD010000262.1, forward strand.
CGCAGGTCGCACGGCGCTTTGCCGAGCAAGGCGGCGTGGCGACGTTGCGCCGCAACGGCGAAGGCGTGCCGGTGCTGACGGACAACGGCCACCCGATCCTCGACGTGCGCGGCCTCGTGATCGCCGACCCGCCGCGGCTCGAGGACGAGATCAACCAGTGGCCCGGCGTCGTCACCTGCGGCATCTTCGCGCGCCACCGCGCCACGGTGTGCCTGCTCGGCACGCCCGAGGGGGTCAGGACGCTGACGTTCTGACCGCCGGGTCGAAGGCGTCGATCAGATCGCCCCCGAGCGGGAACGGTGCGCCTGCCGCCCACGCCGCGACAAGCGCGCCGGCGAGCGGCGCCCACGTGATGCCGCGCGCGCCGAACGCCGTGGCCACGAACAGGCCGTCGACGCGAGCGGCGTCGCGCTCGCGCGCCGAGGCGGCGCACGGCGCCGGGCCGACGACCGGCAGGCGGTCGGCGGCCGCGAGGCGCCAGCCGACCCGCCCGTCGAGCGCGGCGAGCGCCGCCGCGTCGAGCGTGGGCGCGCTGCCGCACAGCGCTTGCAGGCGCTGCAGGTTGTAGGCGTGGTCGGCGGCACGCAGGGCGGCGGCGGCGTCGCCTGCGCCGCGCGTCGCGCCGCACAGCAGCCGGCCGTCGGGCAGCACGAGCGCGTAGCCGTCGCCCGTCAGCGGCAGCGCGGGTCGCGGCACGTTGGCGAGGCCGGCGCCGAGCAGCGTGACCTGACCGCGCACGCGCTGCAGCGGCCACGGCTGCTGGCCGAGCAGGCGCAGCGCGTCGTGCGCGTTCGCGAGCACGACGGTGGCGCTGCGCGCGAGCGGATGCCCGTCGTCGTCGAGCAGCAGCCAGGCCTCGCCGTCGCGTTGCAGCGCGTGCACGGCGGTCGCGCCTCGCCAGCGGATGGAGGGGTGGTCGAGCGCATGGCGCACCCACGACGGCGGCGCGAGCCAGCCGCCGCCCGGGTAGTACCACGCCGGGCCCGCCATCCGCACGCCCGCGCGCGCGGAGGCCTCGGCGGCGTCGAACGCCTGGGCGTAGCCGCCCGGCAGGGCGTGTCGCTCGACGCGCGCGTGCGTCGCCTCGAACGACGTGCCGCTCGCCTGCAGCAGCCCCTGCGCCTGCCCGACGACGGCGCCGGCGTGCAGCAGCGGCGCGTAGGTCGACGCGGCCAGCAGCGCGGCGGCGCGCAACGCGCGCGCGTGCGCGCCGTCGTCGGCCGGCACGCTGCCGTGGAACAGGCCACCGGGGTTGCCCGAGGTCTCGGCCGCCGGCTCGGCGTGGCGGTCGAACACCGTGCACGACCAGCCCTCGGCCGCGAGTGCCCATGCGGCCGCGGCGCCGGCCAGACCACCGCCGACGATCACCGCTTCGGCCGGTGCGCGGCGCCCGGGCGGGCGCGCGCGCTTCGGCACGAAGCGTGGCGTGAAGCGTGCGACCGTCATCTCGCGCTTGCTGCCGAAACCCGGCGCGCGCTGCACCTCGAAGCCGGCCGCGGCAAGGCCTTCGCGCAGCGGTCGGGCGACGCTCCACGTCGCCGCCGTCGCCCCGGGCACCGCGCGACCGGCGAGCTGCTTCAGCAGCGCGGCGTCCCACATCAGCGGGTTGCGATCGGGTGCGAAGCCGTCGAGGTAGAAGGCGTCGGCGTCGAGCACGAGCTGCGGCAGCCACTGTGCGACGTCGCCGAACGCGAGGCACAGCATCACGCGCCCGTTGTCGAACGCGAGCGTGTGCAGGTCGGGCGTCAGCGGCGGCCAGGCGGCGACGAGCGGCGCCGCGAGCGACGGCAGCGGCGACGCCGCGTGCGCACGCGCGAGGTCGTCGCGCGTGGGCGGGTGCTTGTCGATCGAGACGAACCACAGCCGCTCGCAGCGCTCGCCGTCGTCGCGCCACGCGGCCCAGGTCGCGAGGAAGTTGTGGCCGAGCCCGAAGCCGGTCTCGAGCACGACGAAGCGCGCGCGCCGCTGCCAGCGCGCGGGCAGCCCGTTGCCGCCGAGGAAGACGTGGCGCGCCTGCCCGAGCGCGCCGGCGCGCGGGTGGTAGACGTCGCCGAAGTCGGGCGCGAGCGGCGGCTCGCCGGCGGCGCCGAACGTGATGCGCGCCGGCGTGATTGGCGCGAACCTCACGTCACGCCTTGGCGCGCTGGCGCAGCCACGCCAGCAGCGCCTCGCGCACGGCGGCGAGCCCGCGGTAGGCGAGCACGGCGTCGCTCATGCTCGCGATCGCGTCGTGCACCGCCGCCGCGCGTGCGGGCGTGTCGAGCGCCGGGCAGCGGCACGAAGGTCTGCCGCTCGGTGCGCCACCAGGCCTGCGAGGCGATCGTCGCCGCGTCGAGCGTAGGCGGCCAGCCGTCGACGCGTGCCGGATGCGCGTGCAGCCTCGGGTGCGGCGTGACCGTCCAGACGAAGCGCTCCCAGCGTTGGGGCCCGGTGACCAGGCGCGTCAGCGCCTCGCTGGCGGCGAGCAGCCGCGCGCTGTCGGTCACCGGCGCGTGCACCTCGGCGAAGTGGCGGCCGACCTTCGCCTCCGGCGCCCAGTGCGACGGCAGCGCGACCGCGAGCCACGGGATCGTGCCGCGCGTGCCGTCGACGACGGCGAAGTCTTCCTCGAAGGCGAGGCTTGCGAGCGCCGCGAGGCGCCACGCCGTGGGCAGCGCGCGCAGGCAGCGCGCGACCTCGTCGCCGTGGCCGAACGCGCCGGGTGCGTCTTGCCTGAGCGTGCCGGAGGCGTCGACTGTGACGCCGAGCGAGCGTGCGCGCTCGCCGTCCCACGCCATATGCCGCGGGTGCTCCTGCGCCGCCTGGGCGAGCAGCGCATCGAGCGCCGGCGCGGCGTCGAAGCCGGGTGCGGCGAGCAGCGCCTGGCCGGCGAAGGCGCCGAGCACGGCGAGCTTTTCGCGCTGGTGCCGCGAGCCGGGCGCTGCCGGCGTGAGCTGGTGCGCCCCGGTTGCAAGCCGGCGCAGCCCGGGCTGCATGCGAAACGGGGCGGTGACCGCGTGGTCGAAATCGAAGTTCACCGCCGAATCATCCACCGGACACGAAAAGGGCACCGCCGAGGGTGCCCGTCGTGGCAGCGCGAAGCGTGGTCAGACGCGCTTGCGGTACTCGTGCGTGCGGGTGTCGATCTCGACCTTGTCGCCGTTCTCGACGAACAGCGGCACGGCGATCTCGAAGCCGGTGCCCTTCAGGCGCGCCGGCTTCAACACCTTGCCCGAGGTGTCGCCCTTGACGGCGGGCTCGGTCTCGATCTCGCGCACGACGGTGGTCGGCATCTCGACCGAGATCGCCTTGCCGTCGTAGAACGTCACCTCGACCAGCATGCCGTCTTCCAGGTACTGGATCGCGTCGCCCATGTTGTCGGCCTCGACCTCGTACTGGTTGTAGCACGATCTGGTCCATCTTGTCGTCGGCCTTGAAGACGACTTCGCTGCCGGCGCCGTTGAGCAGGTTCTTCAGCTTCATGCGCACGGTGGCGGCGCCGCGGCCGCCGCGGCTGTATTCGGTCTTCAGCACGACGAGCGGGTCCTTGCCCTGCATGATGACGTTGCCGGCGCGGATTTCCTGAGCGAGTTTCATGACGTGTTTCCGAGGGGTGGGGCGCCGGCGCGGACGGGCACGCGGCGGGCGCGGCGGCAGGCGCCACGGCCGCGAAGGCGTCGCGGGCTGCTGCACTGCGGGGAAACGCGCATTCTACCCGCTCACGGCGCCGCGGCTCGCGCGCCGACGTCGGCGAGCAGCTGCGTCGCGAGGTCGGTCTGCGCGAGCAGGTGCTCGCGCCAGGCGCGGCACGCGAGCGCCCATGCGCCGTGGTCCGGCCATGCCGCGGCTCTGGCGGCCTCGTCGTGGGCGGTGACGCCGTTCCACGCCTGCCAGAACGCGCGCAGCGGCGCCGGCAGCGGCCAGCCGGTGGCGGCCTCGAAGCGGGCGACGAAGGCGGCGAGCTTGGCCGCGTGCACGCCGTCGTGCTGCGCATAGAGCTGCCAGACGAACGGCCGGCCGGCCCACATCGCGCGCACCGCCGAGTCCTCGCCGCGCACGAGGTTGACGTCACAGCTCCACAGCAGGTGGTCGTAGTCGCGCTGTGCGAGCCACGGCAGTGCCGCGGTGCGCACGCCGGCGGGCGGCGGGTCCGCGGCTGCCAGCGCCTGCGCGGCGCCTGGCGTCAGAAGCACGAGCGACGGCGTGCCGGCGAGCGCGCGCCACAGCAGCGGCAGCGGGGCAACGGGATAGCAGAACAGGCCGACGATGCGCTCACCCGCGCGCGGCGACACGCCGAGGGCCGCGAGCCACGCCTCGCGGTCGAACGCGGCCTGACGCACGAGCAGGTCGCGCTCGCGCAGCAGGCCGCCGGTGCTGGGCGTGAAGCCGGGATAGAAGAAGCGCTTGACGAGCCCCTTGCCGGGCCCGGCGAGCTGCGGCGACGGCAGGCCGTGGCAGTGTTCGGCCCAGTCCTCGGCGCTCAGGTACTCGAGGTTGATCCAGCGCGGCGCCGGCACGCGCGCCGCCATGCGCTCGACGAAGGCGGCCGGCGGGTCGCAGCCGAAGGCTTCGACGACGACGTCGGCCGGCCCGGCGCGCTCGGCGTCGGCCCACGCGTGCACGGCCACCCCCGGCGCGCCGTCGGGCGCCATCCACCCGAGCGCCGTCGCGTCGTCGATCCACAGCCGCACCTCGTGGCCACGCGCGCCGAGATCGGCGGCGAGGCGCCAGCACACGCCGACGTCGCCGTAGTTGTCGACGACGTGGCAGAAGAGATCGAAGCGCAGCGGTGGCGGGCTCATGGGCGCTGCATCGTAGCGGCGAGAATGCGGCGGCGATGGACGACGCGACGCCCGACGCCAGGATCGACGACCAGCCCGAAGCCCGGCCCGAAGCGCGGCCCGGTTCCACGGCCGACGCCGCGACCGCGACGGCGCGCGAGCGCCTGCTCGCCGAGGTCGCCGCGCTGCCGAGCCTGCCCGGCGTCTACCGCTACTACGACGCCGCCGGCGGCGTGCTCTACGTCGGCAAGGCGCGCAACCTGAAAAAGCGCGTCGGCAGCTACTTCCAGAAGGACCACGGCGGCACGCGCATCGGCCACATGGTGTCGAGGATCGTGCGCCTCGAAACGACGGTGGTGCGCAGCGAGGCCGAGGCGCTGCTGCTCGAGAACAACCTCATCAAGGCGCTGAACCCGCGGTTCAACATCCTGTTCCGCGACGACAAGAGCTACCCCTACCTGAAGGTCACCGGCGCCCGCCCGGCCGACGACCCCGACGCGCCGCTCGCGCAGCGCTACCCGCGCATCGCCTACTACCGCGGCGCGGTCGACCGCCGCCACCGCTACTTCGGGCCTTACCCGAACGCCTGGGCGGTGAAGGAGACGATCCAGCTGCTGCAGAAGGTCTTCCGGCTGCGCACCTGCGAAGACACCGTGTTCGCCAACCGCTCGCGGCCGTGCCTGCTGTACCAGATCCGACGCTGCTCGGCGCCTTGCGTCGGCTTCGTGAGCGCGGCCGACTACGCGCGCGACGTCGCCGACGCCGAGCGCTTCCTGCTCGGCCACACGCAGGAGGTGCTCGACGACCTGCAGGCGCGCATGATGGCGCACGCCGAGGTGCTCGAGTTCGAGCGTGCGGCCGAGTTGCGCAACCAGATCGGCGCGCTGTCGCGCGTGCTGCACCAGCAGGCCGTCGAGGCGAGCAGCCTGAGCGCGGCCGACAAGGATGTCGACATCCTCGCCGTCGCGGTGCGCGGCGGGCGCGCGTGCGTCAACCTCGCGATGGTGCGCGGCGGGCGCCACCTCGGCGACCGGGCGTACTTTCCGGCGCATGTCGACGACGCCACCGCGCTCGCGACCGACGACGACGGCGGCGAGCTGCACCCGCCCGAGGTCCAGGTGCTGGAAGCCTTCGTCGCCCAGCACTACCTCGACCAGGCCGTGCCGCCGGCGCTCGTCGTCAGCCACCCGATCGACAAGACGCTCGTCGACGCAATCGGCCGGCAGGCGGGCCTGAAGGTGAGTGCACAGCACCAGCCGCGCGAGCAGCGCCGCATCTGGCTCGAGATGGCGGCCAAGGGGGCCGAGCTCGCGCTCGCGCGCCTGCTCGCCGAGGAAGGCTCGCAGCGCGAGCGCACGCGTGCCCTGGCCGACGCGCTCGGCCTCGACGTGCCCGACCTCGACGCGCTGCGCGTCGAGTGCTT
>JALOSD010000263.1 GCA_025458585.1 Burkholderiaceae bacterium
GCGCGCCGCGCAGGAGGCGATCGCCAACGAGCCGCGGCCGATCCGCGTGCCGCGCGAGCGCAAGCCGCAGATCGTGATCGACGAGGGTCCGCTGGTGCTGGTCGAGACGCGCAAGGACCTGTCGCAGCTGAAGCTGCCGTTCGAGGTCGGCACGCGCCACTGAGCACCGCGGGGCTCGGCTCGGCTCGGCGGGGGTAAGTCTGCCGGGCCAGGCTCGAACGGTGGCGCGGCTCGCCTGCGACGGCGGCCCGCGCGATGCCCGGGCGGGCCAGGACCTCAGTCGGGAACGCGCAGCGTGCGGCCGTCGAAGGTGATGCGGTCGCCGGCAGGAGGTACTGCAGCCCACGGCGGCACGTTGTCCGGCGTGATCGCCGTCGACGGGCTGCCGCGAGGCGTCGTGCGCACGAGCTGCGACGGCGGTAGCGGTGCGCCCTCGGTGAGGTGGGCCCACATCGCGTCAAGAGCACGGTTGAAGTAGACGTGCAGCGGCACGTAGCGCGCGGCGTAGTCCGGGAACGGCAGGAACGCGTCGAAGTGCTGCGCGTTCGTCACTTCGATGTAACTCAGGCGGCTGGCGGCACCTTCGGCGAGCCAGCTCTGGGCGACGTAGGGGCGTGAACTGAAGTTCACCGGGATCAGCGTGTCGTCGCGGCCGTGCACGATGATGGTCGGCTTGCCGTTGAGGCGGCCGCGCTGCTGCACCTGTGCGATGCCCTCTCGCACGCGCTCGGCGCCGGCGCCGGTGCCGACGAGCTCGCGCTGGCACAGCGCGCCATCGAGGTTGAAATCGAAGCGCCCGGTCGAGCTCGAGTACGACAGCGTGTCGAGCACCGGCCCGCCGAACGCCGCAGGGTTGAGGTCGTTGATGATGCCGATGCCTGCACCGGGCGGCACGCCGTTGCCGGTGCCGAACACGCCCTGCAGCGCCACCGGCGGCGCGATCGGCAGCCCCGTGGCCACGTCGAAGTAGGCGAAGCTCAGGCCGCACAGGCGGTCGGCGACCGAGAAGCGTCCGTAGGTGTTGGCGTAGGTGTTCGCAATCGCCGGCGTCGCGAAGCGCCAATGCGATACCTGCAGCGGGATCGTCTCGGCCTCCCAGCCGTAGGCGAGCAGCTTGTCGAGTGCCTCGTCGGCTTGGGCCGCGAGCGCGTCGGCGGCGAGCAGCCCCTTGTCGTGCAGCGACGCGCAGCGCGCCTGCGCCAGCGGCACGAACGCCGCCGGGAACGGCTGCAGCGAGCCGGCCGCACGCGCCGAAAGCGCCGCGCAGGGCTGGTACAGGTTCGCGAAGGTGAAGTAGTCGAGCAGCGGCCGGCTGCCTGCGGTGTACGGTGCGCCGTCGCCGCGCTGGATCACGATCGAGCGCTCGGCGCGCGAGCGGGCGACCGTCTGCACCTGCGGCTCGCTGACGGCGACGCCGTCGATCAGGCCGTGGCGGTCGAGTTCGGCCGCGGCGAGGGCCGCACCGGCGCCGTTCGAGATGCTCGACGCGATGACGATCGTGTTCTCCGGACGCAGCAGGCGCGCCTTCTTGCCGCTGGGCAGCGTGGGGGCGAACTGCTCGTTGAGCACGTAGAAGGCGAACTCGATCGCGCGCAGCGTGTCCGCACCCCAGTCGGCTTCGGGGTTGAGCTGCGAGTGCGCGTGCTTGACGGCCAGGCGGTTCGGCGTCAGCGCGTTGTAGGCGGCACGCTCGGCGTCCAACAGCGCGGCGGTGAAGTTCGATGAACTTCCGGCCGCCGCCGCGTCGGCGCGCAGGCCGTCGATCAGGTTGACGGTGTTGCCCTGCAGGTCGTGCACGCCGTTGCCCGTTCCCTTGTCCGTGTAGGCGACGGCGCAGCCGCGCTTGAGACCCCATTCGCCCGACGACCCGATCGCGCCGTAGACGCCTCGCGAGCCGCTCGAGGTGCCGGTGACGATGCAGGCACGCCGCGGGTCGAAGCCGGCCGGCACCTGCACCATCATCGTGACGTTGCGCATGCCGCCGCCGGCCTGGGCGAAGGCGAGGTACTCGGTGCCGGCAATCTTGCCGGCACCCGCGGTGACGGTCCCGTCGGCAAGCACGTTCGGGCCGTAAAGCGACAGGTAGCCGCCGTTGGGCAGGATGTCGAGCACGGCGCGGTAGTTGGTGTGGATCGCCAGGCGGCGCAGCTCGGCCGCGGTCGGCGCCGCCGGGTTCGGCAGCGCGTACGGCGCCAGCAGGCCGATGGCGCCGAGGCCGGCCGTGAGCAGGTCGTCGCTGTCGCCGTCGTAGAACTTGCCGCTGACCGGCCCGAGCCAGGGCGGCGCGATGTTCGGGGAGCGGTCGAGGCCGTTGGCGGCCGCTGGCGGGGCGGCAGGCGCACCGTGGGCGAACAGCACGGCGGCGAGGGCCGCCATCGAGGCGCGAAGGCTGGAGGACGACGTCATGGCGGGATCCCTGGACGCCGTCGAGGGCGCCGGTCGATGCGACACCCGGCAGTGTCGCGATGCGCCCGTCGCGGGCAAGGGGGGATTCCCCGGTGCGCTGGCGCGCCCCCCGCGATCGTGGGATCAGGGCAGGCGGGTCAGCGCGTGAAGGTAGACCGCCTCGTGCATCAGCTCGTCCCACGGCAGCGGCGCCACTTGCGGCAGCAGCGCGAGGCGCCGCTGCTCGCTCGCGGCGTCGAGCGTCCAGGTGCCCGCCGCCGCCGCGGCCCACAGGCCGTCGAGCAGTTCGTCGACCGCCGCGCCGCCGTCGAGCGACTGGTTGCACAGCAGCACCATGTCGCAGCCGGCGCCGAGCGCGACCGCCGCGGCCTGCGCGTAGCCCACCTCGCGCCCGTCGACGAGGCGTGCGCCGGCCATGCTGAGGTCGTCGCTGAAGACGGCGCCGGTGAAGCCAAGCGTGCCGCGCAGGATGTCGCGCAGCCAGCGGGCGGAAAAGCCCGCTGGCCGAGCGTCGACCTTCGGGTAGACGACGTGCGCCGGCATCACGCTGGCC
>JALOSD010000264.1 GCA_025458585.1 Burkholderiaceae bacterium
GGTGCACCAGCGCCCGCCACTGACGTCGACGACGCCGGCACGTGCCAGCCGCTCGCGCGCCAGTCCCGGCAGGTCGCAGCGCCAGCGCGCGCTGCCGTCGGACCGCGGGTGGTAGCGGAAGTTCGGCTGGTCACCCGCGCGGGCCTCGAGGCCGAACCAGGCGAGCACGTCGGCGCCGACCTCGAACGCCCGCGGACCGATGCACGGCCCGAGCCACGCCCGCACGTCGCGCGCCTCGCAGCCGGCGAGTGCACACAGGCGCTGCAACGTGCCTTCGACGACGCCGGCCGCGAGTCCGCGCCAGCCGGCGTGGGCGGCACCGACTGCGCGCCCGCGCGGCGCGGCGAGCAGCACCGGCAGGCAGTCCGCCACCTGCACCGCGCAGGCGACGCCGGGCACGGCGGTCACGGCGGCATCCGCTTCGAGCGGCTCGCGCGCCGGGTCGCCGTCGGCTTCAATGAGCTCGACGACCCGCGCGCCGTGCACCTGACGAAGGTAGACCGGCGCGGCGCCGATCGCGGCCGCGAGCCGGCGCCGGTTCTCGGCCACCGCCACCGGGTCGTCGCCGACCGCGGTGCCGAGGTTCAGCGTGTCCCAGGGCGGCGCGCTGACGCCGCCGGCACGTGTGGTCATCAGCGCGCCGACCCCCGGCGCGTCCCATCCGGGTTCGATCAAGCCGGCGAACTCACGCCGCATCCGGGCAGGCCGAAGGCTGCGTCTTCGCGAAGGCGTCGAGCGCCATGCAGCGCTCGAAGATGCGCATCACCGTGGGCACGTGGTCGAGCCGGCAGTCGAAGCGTTGCGCGTTGTGGATCTGCGGCACGAGCACGCAGTCGGCGAGCGTCGGCGCGTCGCCGTGGCAGAAGGCGCCGGTCGACGGGTGGTGCGCGAGCTGGCGCTCGAGCGCCGCGAGCCCCGACTCGACCCAGTGGCGGTACCACCGGTTCTTGTCGTCCTCGTCGACCTTCAGGTCGCGCACGAGATAGCGCAGCACGCGCAGGTTGTTCAGCGGGTGGATCTCGCACGCGACGTCGAGCGCGAGCGCGCGCACGCGCGCCCGGCCCAGCGGGTCCTTCGGCAGCAGCGGCGGCTGCGGGTGCGTCTCGTCGAGGTACTCGATGATCGCGAGCGACTGCGTCAGCGCGGCGTCGCCGTCCTTCAGCAGCGGCACCAGGCGCGCCGCCGAGACCGCGGCGTACGACTCCTCGAGCTGCTCGCCGGCCGGCAGGTTGACCGCCATGTAGTCGTACGCGAGGCCCTTGAGCGCCAGCGCGATGCGCACGCGGTACGACGCCGACGAACGGAAGTAGTTGTACAGCTGCATGGCCATCGAGTCGTCCTCCTTCGATGCAGATCAGCGCACCGCGACGCGCAGCGTGCCCAGGCCCTCGATCGCGGCGTCCATCACGTCGCCGCGCACGACGGCACCGACGCCCGCCGGCGTGCCGGTGAAGATCAGGTCACCGGGCTGCAGCACCCAGGCACGGCTGATTGCGGCGATCGTCTCGTCGACGCTCCAGATCAGGTCGCCGAGGTCGCCGCGCTGGCGCGGCTGGCCGTTGACGGCGAGCGTGATCGCGCCGCGCGTCAGCAGGCCGGTCGACGCCTTCGGGTGGATCGGCCCGATCGGCGCCGACTGCTCGAACGCCTTGCCGATGCACCACGGCCGGCCCTGCTTCTTCATCTCGCCCTGCAGGTCGCGGCGCGTCATGTCGAGGCCGATCGCGTAGCCCCAGACGTGCCGCGCCGCGTCGGCGGCGTCGATGTCGCGACCGCCCTCGCCGATCGCAACGACGAGCTCGACCTCATGGTGCAGGTCGGCCGTCAGCGGCGGGTAGTCGATCGCGCCGGTCTCGCCGTCGGCCACCGGCACCACGGTGTCGGCGGGCTTGAGGAAGAAGAACGGCGGCTCGCGGCCGCTGTGCCCCATCTCCTTCGCGTGCTCGGCGTAGTTGCGCCCGACGCAGTAGACGCGGTGCACCGGAAAGCCCCCCGGCGCATGATGCCACGCGGGCGCGAGGGCCCGATCGCTGCCGCTACACTGAACTCCATGCTTCCGCCCGAGCGCAGCAAGATCAGGCACTGCCGCGCCTGCGGTACCACGGTGCGGCACCTGGTCCCTGCCGACGACAACCGTGAACGCGCCGTCTGCCCCGCCTGCGGCACGGTGCACTACGAGAACCCGCTGAACGTCGTCGGCACCGTGCCGGTGTGGGGCGACGACCAGGTGCTGCTTTGCCGCCGCAACATCGAGCCGCGCCGCGGCCTGTGGACGCTGCCGGCGGGCTTTCTCGAGCTCGGCGAGACGACGGCCGAGGGCGCGCTGCGCGAAACGATCGAGGAGGCCGGCGCGCAGATCGAGCTCGGCCCGCTGTTCACGGTGCTCAACGTGACGATGGCGGGCCAGCTGCACCTGTTCTATCTCGCGACGCTGCTCGACACGCGCTTCGACCCGGGGCCGGAGACGATCGAGGTGCAGCTGTTCCGCGAGCACGAGGTGCCGTGGGACGAGATCGCGTTTCGCACCGTGCGCACGACGCTGCGCCACTACTTCGCCGACCGCCAGCGCGGCCGCTGGGGCCACCACGGCGTGCACTGCGAGGACATCAGCTGACGCGCCGCGGTCAGCGCTGTTGCCGGCCTGCCCAGGGGCCGCCGACCGCGTCGACGCCGGCCTCGAACAGCACCGCGGCGTCCGCGTCGTCGACGACGCCTTCGGCGAGCACCTGCACGGACAGCGTGTGCAGCAGCAGGGCCGCCGCGCGCACCGCATCGCGTGCGGCGGCGCTGTTCGCGGCGCGCGCACACAGAGCGGCGTCGAGGCGCAGGTAATCGAGTCCGAGCTCCTCGACGCGCTCGAGGCGGTGCAGCCGTACGCCGCCGTGCCCGAGGCCGAAGCGCACGCCAAGCGGGCGCACGAGCGAGGCGAAGCGCTGCACGGTGTCGAAGAGCTCGACGGCCGCGCGCTCGGGCAGTTCGAGCCACAGGTGGCGCGCGCGCTGCGAACGCTCGTGCAGCATCTGCAGCACGCCGGCGACGAAGTCACCGTCGGCGAGCGATGCCGGCGCGACGCGCACCGCGCGCGGCACGCCGTCGCGCGCGATCGCATCGAGGGCCAGCGCGAGCGCCAGCCGGTCGGCCTGCGGCGTCAGCCGGCATCGCGTCGCCAGCGGCAGCCACCGCGACGCGGCGTCGTGCCCGCCCTGCGGCTGCCACTGCAGGCGCAGCGGCGCGTCGAGGTGCACGAGCCGTCGACGGGCATCGAGCACGGGCGACGCGTCGAGCATGCCTCGCCTGTCGTCGAGCGCGGCGGCCAGCTGCCGGCGCCACGCGCCCTCGCCGCCGGGTGCGGGGGAAGCGGTCGCGGCATCGACGACGATGTCGCCCTCGGCCTCCGCGTGCGCGAGCGCGAGATCGACGCTCGCGAACAGCGCCGACGCGTGCGCGCCGCGGCCGAACTCGACGGCGCCGACGTGCACCTGCACGCCCGCGCCGAAAGGCGCCAGCGCCTGGCGCAGCGTGTCGGCCAGGGTCGCCGCGGTCTCCGCGGCGAGACCCGGCGTCGGCAGGCACAGGGCGAAGTCGCCGCCGTTGAGCCGTCCCACCAGGCAGTCGCGCACGCGCTCGGGGTAGGCCAGCAGCAACTCGCCGATCAGGCGCAACGCGCGGTCGGCGCCGTCGCGCCCGAGCGCGTGGTTGAGCCCGGCGAGGTCGGCCAGGCGCACGATCAGCAGGCTGCCGCCAGGGCCGTCGCCGGCGAGCCAGGCGGTGAACCGGCCGACGAAGGCAGCGCGTGTCAGGGCTCCCGTCAGGCCGTCGAGGTCGGCCGCCGCGTGCCGCGCCGCCGCGACGAAGGCCGCCGAGGCCCTCAGCACGTCACCGTCGCCGGCCACCCAGGCAACGCCCACCGCGACGGCGAGCAGCATCCACGGCACCCGTGGCCGCGCCACGGCGCGAGGGCGGCGACGGCCGTCGTCCGGCCCGCCGGTTGCGGTGCGGGTGTCGCGGCGGCCGGCGGCCGCCAGGGGATCGTCGAGTCGGGAGTCCAAGGTCGGCGCGGCGCCACGTCCCGGGACGCGGCTTCGACCCTTACATCGGCCGCACCGGCACCGACTTGACCCGACCGCGCTCGTCGACCCCGCCGGTGCGACCCGGCAGGTTCGGGCGCGGCGCCGGCCTCTGGAACGGACGCGGCGCCGTTCGGCGGCGGTTCAGCGCAACGCCTGCAGGATCTTCTGCCCCCCGCGCCCGGTCGGCTCCTGCCCGAGGCGCGCCTGCTCGGCGCGGATCGCCGCGCGGCTGCGTTCGCCCAGCCGCCCGTCGACCTCGCCGATGTCGTGACCGCGCGCGATCAGCAGCGTCTGCAGCTCGCGCCGCTGCGCGCGCGACAGGCCCGGATCGTCGGTCGGCCACGGCGTGGAGAATGGCCCGCGCCCGCGCAGCCGGTCCGACAGGTGCGCGATCGCGAGGCCGTAGCTCTCGGCGGCGTTGTAGCTGTACAGCGCGTCGAAGTTGCGCAGCACGAGGAACACCGGCCCGTCGCGGCCCGCGGGCGCGAGCAGCCCGGCCGGCGTCGTCGGCGCGAGGCCACCCGAGGCGAGCGGCGCGCCGTCGACGCGGCGCAGCCCCCGCGCCGTCCACTCGGACAACGGCCGCTTGGTGCGCCGCCCCTCGCCGCGCAGGTCGACACCGGCCGGCAGCCGCACCTCGAAGCCCCACGGCTCGCCGGTGCGCCAGCCGGCCTTCTGCAGGAAGTTCGCGGTCGACGCCAGCGCGTCGGGCACCGTCGTGACGAGGTCTCGCCGGCCGTCACCGTCGAAGTCGACCGCGAGCCGCTCGTACGTCGTCGGCATGAACTGCGTATGGCCGAACGCGCCGGCCCACGACCCGACGAGCAGGTCGGGCTCCACGTGACCACCCTGCACGATGCGCAGCGTCGCGAACAGCTCGCCGCGGAAGAACGCCTGCCGCCGGCCCTGGCAGCTCAGCGTCGCGAGCGAGCGCACGAGCGGAAAGCGGCCGAATTCGCGGCCGTAATCGCTCTCGACGCCCCAGACCGCGACGACGGTCTCGGCGTCGACGCCGAAGCGGCGCGCGACCGCGGCGAGGGTCTCGCGGTGTTCGCCCAGGCGTGCACGCCCATCGTCGACGCGTTCGTCGTCGACGAGCACGGCGAGGTAGTCCCAGATCGGCAGCCGGAACTCGGGCTGGTCGTCGAGGCGGGCGACGACGACCGGGTCGGCTTGCAGGCCGGCGGTGTGCTCGCGCCAGGTCGCTGCCGACACGCCGGCGGCCTGCGCTGCTGGCTGCAAAGCGGCGAGGCAGCGTCCGAGGTCGGCGTCGGCCTGCGCCCAGGCAGCGCCGCCGACCGTGCTCCCCAGGGCCCCCAACAGCGCGGCCGCCCGCAGGCGGCCGCCGATCGATCGTCGCGCGTTCGTCATCGGGCGATGGTAGCCCCCCGGCTGCTGACCAGGCCGCGTCAGCGCCTCGCCGGCGGCAGGTCGGTGCAGGAGCCGTGCGCCACTTCGGCCGCCATGCCGATCGACTCGCCCAGCGTCGGGTGCGGGTGGATCGTCTTGCCGATGTCGATCTCGTCGGCACCCATCTCGATCGCCAGCGCCACCTCGCCGATCATGTCGCCGGCGTGCGTGCCGACGATGCCGCCGCCGAGAATGCGGTGGCCACCGTCGGGGCGCGCATCGAACAGCAGCTTGGTGAAGCCCTCGTCGCGCCCGTTGGCGATCGCGCGGCCCGACGCGGTCCACGGGAACAGGCCCTTCTTCACCGGGATGCCCTGCGCCTTGGCTTCGTCCTCGGTCAGGCCGACCCACGCCACCTCCGGGTCGGTGTAGGCCACGCTCGGGATCACGCGGGCGTCGAAGCGCGCCTTGGTGTCGCCGGCGGCGACCTCGGCGGCGACGTGCCCTTCGTGCACCGCCTTGTGCGCGAGCATCGGCTGGCCGACGATGTCGCCGATCGCGAAGATGTGCGCGACGTTGGTGCGCATCTGAACGTCGACCGGGATGAAGCCGCGGTCGGTGACCGCGATCCCGGCCTGGTCGGCGCCGATCTTGCGGCCGTTCGGGCTGCGGCCCACGGCCTGCAGCACGAGGTCGTACAGCTGCGGCTCCTTCGGCGCGCCCTCGCCTTCGAAGCGCACGAGGATGCCGTCGGCCGTCGCCTCGGCACCGACCGTCTTCGTCTTCAGCATCACGTGGTCGAAGCGCCTGGCGTTCATCTTCTGCCAGACCTTGACGAGGTCGCGGTCGGCACCCTGCATCAGGCCGTCGAGCATCTCGACCACGTCCAGCCGCGCGCCGAGCGTCGAGTAGACCGTGCCCATCTCGAGGCCGATGATGCCGCCGCCGACGACCAGCATGCGCTTCGGGCTCTGGCGCAGCTGCAGCGCGCCGGTCGAGTCGACGATGCGAGGGTCGTCGGGCAGGAACGGCAGGCGCACCGCCTGAGAACCGGCGGCGACGATGCACTGCTTGAATTTGACGGTGCTCGTCTTGCCGGTCTTGTCCTGTCCGTCGCCCGTCGTCTCCTCGACGCGGACGTGGTGCGGGTCGACGAAGGCGCCGTAGCCGCGCACGATCGTGACCTTGCGCATCTTCGCCATCGCCGCCAGGCCATGCGTCAGCTTGCCGACGACCTTGTTCTTGTGCGCGAGCAGCTTGGCCGCGTCGACGCTCGGCGCGCCGTACGAGATGCCGAGGTCGGCGAAGTGCGCGACCTCGTCCATCACGGCCGCGACATGCAGCAGCGCCTTGCTCGGGATGCAGCCGACGTTCAGGCACACCCCGCCGAGCGTCGGGTAGCGCTCGACGAGCACGACCTTCATGCCGAGATCGGCGGCGCGGAACGCCGCCGAGTAGCCGCCCGGGCCGGCGCCGAGCACGAGCAGGTCGCACTCGAGGTCGGCGCCGCCGCCGTAGGTCGCCGCCACCGGCGCGGGCGCTGCCGCGGCGGTCGCGGGAACCGGAGC
>JALOSD010000265.1 GCA_025458585.1 Burkholderiaceae bacterium
GAGAAGGAAGGGTGTCCGCCGCGAGCCGTGAGCCGCATTCCTGAACCCTCAGGGAAGTTCAGGTGGGCGAGGTCAGCGCGGCCTCGGGTTCATCTGACGCGAGACGATCACACCAGCCGGGCGATGTTCCAAGCCCTGGCTCAATGAGCATCGGTTCAAGGAAATCTAGACCCACGCGCAAGCGACGGACGGGCCCATTCTAGGGCCCGTCCGCGACGAACGTCAGAGCAGCCGCCCGTCGTCGCCGAGCGCGGCGTCGATGCGCGTGATCAATGCCTGCAACTCGGCAGGTGCGGCGGCGGCCCCGGCCGGCTCGGCGGCGGCTTTCGGCGGCGGCGGGACGGTCGCCGGGCGCTCGGCGAGCTGGTAGGCGAGGTTCAGCGCCGCGAGCACCGCCATGCGCTCGCGCGCCTTGACCTTGCCGGCGTCGCGGATCGCGCTCATCTCGCGGTCGACGGCGTCGACGGCGGCGAGCAGCGCGTCCTCGCCGCCGTCGGGGCAGCCGAGGCGGTAGCTCTGGCCGAGGATCGTGACCTCGATCTGCTTCACGGCTCGCCCCCGCCGGCGGGCATGCGCTCGAGCAGCGCGTCGACGCGGGCGCGCGCCGCGGCGAGACGGGACTTCAGGTTGTCGCGCTCGGCCGCCAGCACGGCGATCTGCTGCTCGAGCAGCGCGTTGGTGCGCTTGAGCTCGTCGTGGCGCAGCAGCAGGCGCTCGATGCGCTCGGCCAGTTGTTCGAAGGTCGCCATGGGCGGGTGAGCGGCAGTGCAGTCGATTGTAGGGGTGCGGTCAGCGCGCGCTGCTACGATTCAAGCCGTTGGTGCCCGTGCCGGTCCGTCTCGTCGGCATGGGGTAAACGGGAAGCAGGAAGGCCGACTCCGCCGGAGGACGCCCAACCTGCGCTGCCCCCGCAACGGTAAGCGGACGGGCGCGCCGCGTGCGCGCCCCGCTTCGACGCACAGGCCACTGGCGAGCGCGCCGGGAAGGTCGTCGAGGTCGCATCCGCCAGCCCGGATACCGGCCAACGAGGTGACCGTCGCCGCGCCCATGGGTGCGGCTTGGTCGTGAGGCGCCGGCCTGCGGGGAAGCGGGCAGGTGCGCATCTGCGAAAGAGTCCCCGTCCCATGTCCTGCGCGCCGTCGTGGACCCGACCGTCCACCCTTGCCGCCGCGCTCGCCACCATGGCCAGCGCCCACGTTGGCGCGACCGAGCAGGTCGTCGTCAGCGCCACCCGAACCCCCGTGCTCGTGAGCAATGCCGTCGCCGAGGTCAGCGTGATCGACCGCGCCGCGCTCGAGCGTACCGAAGCGCGCACGCTCGCCGAGGTGCTGTCGCAGCTGCCGGGGCTGCAGGCGAGCAGCAACGGCGGCCTCGGCAAGCCGTCGTTCCTCTACGTGCGAGGCCTCGAGGCGCGCCACGTGCTGCTGCTCGTCGACGGCGTGCGCGTGGGGTCGGCGACGCTGAACGCGCCCTCGATCGACAACCTGCCGCTCGACAGCATCGAGCGCATCGAGGTCGTGCGCGGGCCGCTGACGTCGCTGTACGGCAGCGGCGCGATGGGCGGCGTGGTGCAGATCTTCACGCGCCGTGCCGGCGACGGCACGCGCGGCAACGCGCGTGCGGCCGCCGGCAGCAACGGCTACCTGCTCGGCAGCGCCGGTGCCGCCCACGCCGGCGGCGGTGTCGACCTGGCGGTGCAGGTGCAGGGCCAGCGCACCGACGGCTTCTCGGCGACGAACCCGAACGCGCCGTTCGGCGCCTACAACGGCGACGACGACGGCTTCTCGCAGGCCGCCGGCAGCGTGCGCGCGGGCTGGACGTTCGCGCCGCAGTGGCGGCTCGAGGCGCTGTGGCTCGAGTCGCGCGGCAAGACCGACTACGACGACGGGCCGGGCGCCGACGCCCGCGCCGAGCTGCACACGCGCGTGGCGTCGCTGCAGGTCGACGGCCGCGTGAGCGAGCGCTGGGCGACGCGGCTGCTGGCTGGTGAGTCGATCGACGGCTACGACACGCTCGCGTCGGCGAGTCCGTGGACCGAACTTGGCCTGATCGAGACCGACCAGCGCCAGCTGTCGTGGGAGAACCGCGTGCGGCTGCCGCTCGGCGAGGCGCTGCTGGTGGCCGAGCGCGTCGAGCAGCGGGTGAGCAAGCCGGGCGATCCGTACGACGTCGACCGCCGCACGGTCGACGCGCTGGCCGCCGGGTGGACCGTGCACCAGGGCCCGCACGACCTGCAGGCGAGCCTGCGCCGCGACGACGACTCGCAGTTCGGCGGCCAGACGACCGGTGCGCTCGCTTATGCGTTAGCGTTCGCCGACGCCTGGCGTGTCGGCGGCTCGTGGGGCACGAGCTTCACCGCGCCGAGCTTCAACCAGCTCTACTACCCCGGCTTCGGCAACCCGGACCTGCAGCCCGAGGACGGCGACCACGGCGAACTGTTCGCGCAGTGGCAATCCGGCATGCAGCAATGGCGCGCCACCGCCTACCGCCACCGCTACCGCAGCTACATCTCGGCCGGGCCGGTCGCGACCAACCTGCCTCGGGTGGCGATCGACGGCGTGACGCTGGCGTGGGACGCGCAGCTCGACGCCGTGCGCCTCACCGCATCGTACGACTGGGTCGACCCGCGCAACGACACCGCCGGCAGCCCGAACGAGGGCAAGCTGCTGCCGCGCCGCGCCCAGCGCTCGTTCAAGGCCGGCGCCGACTGGACCCGCGGCGCGTGGACGCTGGGCGGCGCGCTGCAGGCGTACTCGCAGCGCTACGACGACGTTGCCAACACGGTGCGCCTGGGCGGCTACGGCGTCGTCGACCTCTACGCCGACTGGCGCGTCGCGCCCGACTGGCAGCTCGGCGTGCGGCTGAACAACGTCGCCGACAAGGCCTACGAGACGGCGTACGGCTACAACCAGCCGGGGCGCGAGGCGTACGTGACGCTGCGCTGGGTGAAATAGTGGC
>JALOSD010000266.1 GCA_025458585.1 Burkholderiaceae bacterium
ATCATGGCCGCCGGCACCGGCGGGCACATCATCCCGGGGCTCGCCGTCGCCCGCGAGATGCAGCGCCGCGGCTGGAGCGTGAGCTGGCTCGGCACGGCGCAGGGCATGGAGAACAAGCTCGTGCCGCCGGCGGGCATCGCGCTCGACACGATCGGCTTCTCGGGCCTGCGCGGCAAGGGCTGGCTGCACACGCTGACCGGCGGCTTGCGGCTGCTGAAGGCCTTCGGCGAGTGCCTCGCGATCCTGCGCCGGCGCAGCGCCGACGCCGTGCTCGGCATGGGCGGCTACGTGTGCTTTCCGGGCGGGATGATGGCGTCACTGCTGAACAAGCCGCTCGTGCTCGTCAACGCCGACGCCGCGCTGCTGCTGAGCAACCGCGCCCTGCTGCCGGTGGCCGACCGCGTCGCGTTCGGCTTCGACGGCGCCGCGGCGGCGACGACGAAGAACGCCGTCGTCACCGGCAACCCGGTGCGCGCCGAGATCGAGCCTGCGGCGCTCGCCCGGCTCGAGCCGGCGCGGCGCCCGCGCGTGACGCACCAGACCGGCGCCGCCGAGCAGGCCGAAGTCGTCGCCGCCTACGCGGCGGCCGGCGTCGACGCCGAGGTGCTGCCGTTCGTCGACGACATGCACCGGCGCCTCGCCGAGGCCGACCTCGTCGTCTGCCGCGCCGGGGCGATCACGGTCAGCGAGCTGTGTGCCGCCGGCGTCGCGTCGGTGCTGGTGCCCTTCGTCGTCAGCACGACGGCGCACCAGCGCGACAACGCGGTGACGATGGCGCAGCGCGGCGCCGCGATCCACCTGCCGCAGGCCGAGGCGACGCCCGAGCGGCTCGCCGAGGTCATCGCGGCCTTCGACCGCGCCGCGCTGCTCGCGATGGCCGAGAAGGCGCACGCCTTCGCCCGCCCGCGCGCGGCGGCGCGCGTGGCCGACGAAATCGAGCGGCTCGTGAACAAGGTTGCCGCATGAAGCACGCCGTCAAGCACATCCACGTCGTCGCACCCAAGGCAGTGCCGACGAAGCGCCGTGGCGTGCGAAGGGGGGGCGCATGAAGCACGCCGTCAAGCACATCCACTTCGTCGGCGTGGGCGGCGCCGGCATGAGCGGCATCGCCGAGATCCTGCACAACCTCGGCTACACGGTCTCGGGCTCGGACCAGAGCGACGGGGTGACGGTGCGGCGCCTGGCCGAACTCGGCATTCGCGTGCACCTCGGCCACGACGCGGCGCACATCGCAGGCGCCGACGCCGTCGTCGTCTCGACCGCCGTCAGGAGCGACAACCCCGAAGTGATCGCCGCGCGCGCGAAGCGCGTGCCCGTCGTGCCGCGCGCGGTGATGCTCGCCGAGCTGATGCGCCTGCGAAGGGGCATCGCGATCGCCGGCACGCACGGCAAGACGACGACGACGTCGCTCGTCACGAGCGTGCTCGCCGCCGCCGGCGTCGACCCGACGTTCGTGATCGGCGGCAAGCTGCAGAGCGCCGGCGCGAACTCGCGCCTCGGCTCGGGCGAGTACATCGTCGTCGAGGCCGACGAGAGCGACGCCTCGTTCCTCAACCTGAACCCGATCCTGTCGGTCGTCACCAACATCGACGCCGACCACATGGACACCTACGGCCACGACTTCGCGCGGCTGAAGGCGGCGTTCGTCGACTTCCTGCACCGCATGCCGTTCTACGGCGCGGCGATCCTGTGCGGCGACGACCCCGGCGTGCGCTCGATCGTGCCGATGATCTCGCGCCCCGTCGTCACCTACGGCTTCGGTGCCGACGTGCAGGTACGCGCCGTCGACGTGCACGCGCTGCCGGGCGGGCAGATGCGCTTCGTCGCCCAGCGGCGCAACGGCGTCGCGATGCCCGACCTCGACGTCACGCTGAACCTGCCGGGCGAGCACAACGTGCTCAACGCGCTGGCCGCGATCGCGGTGGCCACCGAGATCGAGCTGCCCGACGAGCCCGTCGTGCAGGCGCTCGCGCAGTTCGGCGGCGTCGGCCGCCGCTTCGAGCGCTACGGCGACGTGCCGGCGAAGGACGGCGGCGGCTTCGCGCTGATCGACGACTACGGCCACCACCCGGCCGAGATGGCGGCCGTGCTCGCCGCCGCGCGCGGCGCGTTTCCCGGGCGGCGCCTCGTGCTCGCGTTTCAGCCGCACCGCTACACGCGCACGCGCGACTGCTTCGAGGACTTCGTGAAGGTCATGGGCAGCGCCGACGCGGTGCTGCTGACCGAGGTCTACCCGGCCGGCGAGGCGCCGATCGTCGCCGCCGACGGCCGCTCGCTCGCGCGCGCGCTGCGCGTGGCCGGCCGCACCGAGCCGGTGTTCGTCGACGACGTGCACGAGCTGCCGCAGGCGGTCGTCGACGCCGCGCGCGACGGCGACGTCGTGATCGTGATGGGGGCAGGCTCGATCGGCGCCGTCGCCGCCCGCGTGCGCGAGATCGCGCAGGGAGGTCTGCCGTGACGGTCGATGCAAGCGCCTTCGGCAAGGTCGCCGTGCTGATGGGTGGCACGAGCGCCGAGCGCGAGGTCAGCCTGATGTCGGGCAGCGGCGTGCTGCACGCGCTGAAGTCGCGCGGCGTCGACGCCTGGGCCTTCGACCCCGCGGCGCGCGACCTGGGCGAGCTCAAGCGCGAGGGCTTCGCGCGCGCGTTCGTCGCGCTGCACGGGCGCCACGGCGAGGACGGCACGGTGCAGGGCGCGCTCGAGCTGCTCGGTATCCCCTACACCGGCAGCGGCGTGATGGCCAGCGCGATCGCGATGGACAAGGTGATGACCAAGCGCCTGTGGCACGCCGAGGGCCTGCCCACGCCGCGCTGGGTGCTGCTCGGCGCGGGGCGGCAGCAGCCGGCCGACACGCGCACCGTGCCCGACGAGCTCGGCCTGCCGCTCATCGTGAAGCCGCCGCACGAGGGCTCGTCGATCGGCGTCACGAAGGTGCAGGGCTACTCGCAGATGCACGAGGCGGTGGCGCTCGCCGCACGCTACGACCCCGAGGTGCTGTGCGAGGAGTTCGTCGACGGCGACGAGGTCACGTGCCCGGTGCTCGGCGAGGGCGACGCGGCGGTGGCGCTGCCGGTGATCCGCATCGTCGCGCCCGAGGGCAGCTACGACTACCAGCACAAGTACTTCACCGACGACGTGCACTACCTCGTGCCGAGCGGCCTGCCCGAGGCCGAGGAGCGCGAGATCCAGCGCCTGACGCTCGCGGCATACCGCGCGCTCGGCTGCCGCGGCTGGGGCCTGCTCGAGATGAACACGTCGCCGGGCATGACCGGCCACTCGCTGGTGCCGATGTCGGCCAAGGCCGTCGGCATTCCGTACGACGAGCTGTGCCTGCGCCTGCTCGCCGCCGCGCGTCTCGATTCGGTGCCGTCCGCCGCCTGACGACGATGCCCGCCGCTTCCCGCCCCGAACCGCTGCCCGCCGACGTGCGGCTGATGAACGCGGTCGCCTACGCCGTGTACGCGCTCGCCGCCGCGGTGCTGGTCGCGGCGGCGCTGGCCTGGCT
>JALOSD010000044.1 GCA_025458585.1 Burkholderiaceae bacterium
CTTCGAGCCGGGGCAGCAGCGCACCGTCGAGCTCGTCGACTACGCCGGCGCGCGCGAGGTGTGGGGTTTCCGCGGCCTCGTGCAAGGAAAGCTCTGATGGCCACCCTGGGACGACGCGCCTACGCCGAGATGTTCGGCCCCACGGTCGGCGACCGCGTGCGGCTGGCCGACACCGACCTCGTCATCGAGGTCGAGCAGGACCTGACGCTCAGGGCCGGCGGCTACGGCGAGGAGGTGAAGTTCGGCGGCGGCAAGGTGATCCGCGACGGCATGGGGCAGAGCCAGGTCGTCAACGGCCCCGGCGCATGGGGCAGAGCCAGGTCGTCAACGGCCCCGGCGAGCACGAGGCCGTCGACTGCGTGATCACCAACGCGCTGATCGTCGACCACTGGGGCATCGTCAAGGCCGACATCGGCCTGAAGGGCTGCCGCATCGCCGGCATTGGCAAGGCCGGCAACCCCGACGTGCAGCCGGGGGTGGACATCGTGATCGGGCCGGGCACCGAGGTCATTGCCGGCGAGGGGATGATCGTCACCGCCGGCGGATGATCGTCACCGCCGGTGGCTTCGACAGCCACATCCACTGGATCTGCCCGCAGCAGATCGAGGAGGCGCTGATGTCGGGCATCACGACGATGACCGGCGGCGGCACCGGCCCGGCCCACCAACGCGACGACGTGCACGCCGGGGCCGACCAACATCGCGCGCATGCTGCAGGCCGCCGATGCGTTTCCGATGAACCTCGGCTTCCTCGGCAAGGGCAACGCGAGCCGCCCGCAGGCACTTCAGCAGCAGATCGAGGCCGGCGCCATCGGGCTGAAGCTGCACGAGGACTGGGGCACGACGCCGAGCGCGATCGACTGCTGCCTGTCGGTGGCCGAGGCGACCGACACCCAGGTCGCGATCCACACCGACACGCTCAACGAGAGCGGCTTCGTCGAGGACACGATCGCCGCGTTCAAGGGCCGCACGATCCACACCTTCCACACCGAGGGTGCCGGCGGCGGCCACGCGCCCGACATCCTGAAGGTGGTCGGCGAGGAAAACGTTCTGCCGAGCTCGACCAACCCGACGCGGCCCTACACCGTCAACACGCTCGACGAGCACCTCGACATGCTGATGGTGTGCCACCACCTCGACGCCAGCATCGCCGAGGACCTGGCGTTCGCCGAGAGCCGCATCCGCCGCGAGACGATCGCTGCCGAGGACGTCCTGCACGACCTCGGCGCGATCAGCATCATGAGCAGCGACAGCCAGGCAATGGGGCGCGTCGGCGAGGTCGTCACACGCACCTGGCAGACGGCGCACAAGATGAAGGTGCAGCGCGGGCCGCTACCCGAGGACAGCGCGAGGAACGACAACTTCCGCGTCAAGCGCTACGTGGCCAAGTACACGATCAACCCGGCGATCACGCACGGCATGAGCCACGAGGTCGGCAGCGTCGAGGTCGGCAAGTGGGCCGACCTCGTGCTGTGGAAGCCGGCCTTCTTCGGCGTCAAGCCGGCGCTGGTGCTCAAGGGCGGCTTCATCGCCGCGGCGGCGATGGGCGACCCCAACGCCAGCATCCCGACGCCGCAGCCGGTGCACTACCGGCCGATGTTCGGCGCCTTCGGCGGCGCGATGCACCGCACGTCGATCACGTTCGTGTCGCAGGCGGCGCTGGCCGGCGGTGTAGGCGAAGCCTACGGGCTGCACAAGCACCTGGCCGCGGTCAAGGGCTGCCGCACCGTCAAGAAGACGGACATGGTGCACAACGGCTACCTGCCGGCGATGCACGTCGACGCGCAGACCTACGAGGTGCGCGCCGACGGGCAGCTCCTGACCTGCGAGCCGGCCACCGTGCTGCCGATGGCGCAGCGCTACTTCCTGTTCTGACTCGCCGTGCGCTGTGCTTCAGCGCGGCTCGGCGTGGGCGCGGATCCAGGCGGCGAAGTCGTCTTCGGACAGGTCGCCGGCGGCGACGGCGAGCATCGTCAGCGTCGCCTCGGCTTGCGACGCGACGAGCCGGTGGCCGTTCAACGCGAGGAACAGACCGACGGCGAGGAACGCGGCGCGCTTGTTGCCATCGACGAAAGGATGGTTCTTCGCCAGCCCGACGCCGTACGCCGCCGCGAGCGCCGCCAAGTCGGGGTCGCCATAAGCCACGAGGTTGTGCGGACGCGCCAGTGCGGAGTCGAGCAGGCCTTCGTCGCGCAGCCCGGGAGCGCCGCCGTGTTCGGCGAGGCTCTCGTCGTGCAGCAGCAGCAGCGCGCGGCGGTCGACGAAGCGCCAGCTCATTTCGCGAGTTGGTGGAACGTGTCGCGGTACTCGCGCATGAACTCGCGACCGAGCTTGAGCTGCTCGTCGAGCGCCGGGTCGTAGGGCGTGAGCGTGACGCCGTTGGCCGCCTCGGTAACGAACACCGTGTCGCCCTTCTCGAGCTTCAGGCGCGCGAGGATTTCCTTCGGCAGGATGACGCCGACCGAATTGCCGATCTGCGTGAGCTTGAGCGCCGTCATCGTCGCGACTCCGTAGTTATAACGAAAGTTATACTAACGCCGATCCCGACCTGCCGCAACCCCGCCGATGCTCACCGTCAACAAGCTCATCCCCCATGGCCGCGGCCTGGCCAAGGCGCTGCTCGCGCGCGCGTCGCACGTCGCGCTCGACTGGGACACGCGGCAGAAGAGCCGCTTCGACGCCACCGACTCGGCCGGCCGCCACCTCGGCGTGTTCCTGTCGCGCGGGCAGGTGGTGCGCGGCGGCGACGTGCTGGTGGCCGAGGACGGCTCGTTGATCCGCGTCGACGCCGCGCCGCAGCCGGTGCTCGTCGTGCGCCCCTGCGCCGAGCACGGCTCGCCGTTCGACCTGCTGCGCGCCGCCTACCACCTCGGCAACCGGCACGTGCAGCTCGAGCTGAAGTCCGACCACCTCAAGCTCGAACCCGACCACGTGCTCGCCGAGATGCTGCGCGCGATGCACCTGATCGTGCGCGGGGAGCAGGCGGCGTTCGAGCCCGAAGCGGGAGCCTATGCGGCGGGCGGTCACGGCCAAGCGCACGCGCATGCGCATGCGCACGATCACCGCCACGCGCACGACCATGTTGCCGAGCACGGTCACGATCACGCGCACGGCCCGGCGTGCACCCACGATCACGACCACGGGCACGATCACGGGCACGCGCACGGGCACGGGCACGGTCATGGCCACTGACGACGCCTGCGCCACGACGCGCACGCCGGCCGCAGCGCCGCTGCTGCAGCTGATCTGGCTCGCGTCGCCGGCGCTGCCGGTCGGCGGGTTCAGTTACTCGGAGGGGCTGGAGGCGGCCGTCGACGCGGGCGTCGTGGTCGACGAGGCGAGCGCGCGCGGCTGGCTGCTCGACCAGCTCGCGCTGGTGCAGGCGCGCAGCGACCTTGCCGCCGCCGCCGCGGCGTTCGAGGCCTGGCAACAACACGACGCCGCCCGCGTGCACGCGCTCAACGCCTGGGTGGCCGCCACGCGCGAGACGGCCGAGCTGCGGCTGCAGAGCGAGCAGATGGGCCGCTCGCTCGCGCAGTGGCTGCGCCAGCGCACGGGTGATGACCCGCGCGTCGACACGCTGGACGCGCTCGCACCGCCCACCTGGCCGGTGGCGTTCGCGCTCGCCGCCGCGGTCACCGGCGCTTCGGCGCGCGACGCATTGCTCGCGATGGCCTTCGGCTGGGCCGAGAACCTGGTGCAGGCCGCGGTCCGCGCCGTTCCGCTGGGCCAGAGCGCCGGCCAGCGCATCCTCGGCGCGCTTGCCGACGCAATCCCCGACGCCGTCGACGCCGCACGGGCCGCCACCGACGACACGCGGCAGTCGTTCGCCCCGATGCTCGCCGTGCTGTCGGCGCGCCACGAAACCCAGTACTCCCGCCTGTTCCGCTCATGAATGCCTTGCACCGCATCCCAGGCCGCACCAAGAAGCTGCCCCCGCTGCGCGTGGGCGTCGGCGGCCCCGTCGGCTCGGGCAAGACGACGCTGGTCGAGATGCTGTGCAAGGCGATGCGCGAGCGCTGGGACCTGGTGGTGGTCACCAACGACATCTACACCAAGGAAGACCAGCGCCTGCTGACGGTCGCCGGCGCGCTCGCGCCGGAACGCATCATGGGCGTCGAGACCGGCGGCTGCCCACACACGGCGATCCGCGAGGACGCGTCGATCAACCTCGAGGCCGTCGACCGCATGCTCGTGAAGTTCCCGAACGCCGACATCGTGTTCATCGAGTCGGGTGGCGACAACCTGGCCGCCACCTTCAGCCCGGAACTGAGCGACCTGACGATCTACGTCATCGACGTCGCCGCCGGCGAGAAGATCCCGCGCAAGGGCGGCCCCGGCATCACG
The DNA here is from genome assembly GCA_025458585.1 of Burkholderiaceae bacterium. GTDB lineage: Bacteria > Pseudomonadota > Gammaproteobacteria > Burkholderiales > Burkholderiaceae_C > Calidifontimicrobium. Next base: position 4,347 of record JALOSD010000044.1, read on the forward strand.
AAGAGCGACCTGTTCGTGATCAACAAGACCGACCTCGCGCCGCACGTCGGCGCCGACCTCGCGGTGATGGAGGCCGACACGCGGCGCATGCGTGCGAACCGGCCCTACGTGATGACCAACCTGCGCACGCGGCAGGGCCTGCAGGAGGTGGTCGACTTCATCGAACGCAAGGGGCTGCTGACCGCGGCGGTGGCGTCGACCTGATCGCCTATAGTCAAGCCGACCGACAACCCTACAGGAGGACACGATGGGTCTCATCAGTTTCATCAAGGAAGCCGGCGAGAAGCTGTTCGGCAAGGGCGAGGCGAAGGCGGCGCAGGAGGCTGCGGCCAAGGCTCCGAGCCCCGAAGCGGTCGCGAAGGCGAACCGCGCCGCCGCCGATGCGATCGTCGCCTACATCGGCACGATGGGACTGAAGGTCGACGGGCTCGCGGTCGACTTCGACGGCGCGAGTCGCACCGTCACCGTCTCCGGTCAGGTCGCCGACCAGCCGACGAAGGAGAAGGTCGTGCTGTGCTGCGGCAACGTCGAGGGCGTGGCGGCGGTGAACGACATGCTCGTCGTCGTCACGCCGCAGCCCGAGGCGAAGATCTACGTCGTCGTCAAGGGCGACACGCTGTCGAAGATCTCGAAGGAGTTCTACGGCACGCCGAACAAGTACATGCAGATCTTCGAGGCCAACAAGCCGATGCTCACGCACCCCGACAAGATCTACCCCGGGCAGGCGCTGCGCATCCCGCCAGACGCCTGATCGCGCCGCGGCCGCGGCGCGCAGGCCGTCAGCGCAGCATCGGCGCGAGCTGGCGCAGCCCGAGCACGATGCTCTCGCCGACGCCGGCGCCGAAGCGGCGCGCCAGCCGCTCGGCGAGGTTGCCGCGCGGCGTGTAGTCGATGATGTCCTCGGCCTGCACGACTTCGCGCGCGACGTAGTCGAGGTTGCCGAGCCGGTCGGCGAGGCCGAGCTCGATCGCCTGCTCGCCGTTCCAGAACAGCCCCGAGAACGTGTCGGGTGACTCCTTCAGCCGCTCGCCGCGCCCGGCCCTGACGACGGTGATGAACTGCTGGTGGATCTGGTCGATCATCGCCTGCGCATACGCGACCTGACGGTCGTTCTGCGGCGAGAACGGGTCGAGCATGCCCTTGTTCTCGCCCGCGGTCAGCAGCCGGCGCTCGATGCCGAGCTTGTCCATCGCGCCGACGAAACCGAAGCCGTCCATCAGCACGCCGATGCTGCCCACGAGGCTGGCCTTGTCGACGAAGATCTCGTCGGCCGCCACCGCCACGTAGTAGGCGCCCGACGCGCAGACCTCCTCGACGACGGCGTACACCTTCTTGCCGTGCTTGACCTTCAGGCGCTGGATCTCGTCGTTGACGATGCCGGCCTGCACCGGGCTGCCGCCGGGGCTGTTGATGCGCAGCACGACCGCCTGCGCGCCCTGGTCCTCGAAGGCGCTGCGCAGCCCGGAGACGATGGCCTCGGCGTTGGCGTCGCTCTCGCTCGCGATCTCGCCGCGGATCTCGACGAGCGCGGTGTGGGGCCCGGCCGGCGCGGTCGGCCCGCGCGTCTCGACGAAGATCGCGTACGCGACGGCGAGGAAGAGGCCGAACCAGGCGAGGCGGAAGAAGACGCGCCAGCGCCGCTCGCTGCGGCGGTCGCGCATGACCTCCTGCACCAGGCGGTCGACGCTGCGCTCGAGGCCGTCGAGCCGGGCTTCGCGCGTCGGCGCACTGGCGGGTGACGCTGCAGCGGGGGTGTCGTCGTTCGGGGTCATGGCGAGGTGGGACCGCCCGGGGCGTCGAAGTCGAGCGCCTCGACGGGCGGCGAAGGATACCAATACACGTCGCCGCCGCGCTCCTCGACGCGGATCGGCTGCAGCCGCCCGCGCCCGCACGGGCCGCCGACGCAGCGGCCGTCGGCCGGCTCGTACGTGGCGCCGTGCACGGCGCAGACGACGAAGCGCCGCTCGGCGTCGAGGAACTCGCCCGGCAGCCAGTCGAGTTCACTTGGCACGTGCACGCAGCGGTTGACGTAGGCGACGACGCGGCCGTCGAAGCGCAGCGCGAACGCGCGCACCGGCTCGCCGCGCCACAGCACGTCGAACGCCACCGCCCGCCCGCGCTCGACGAGCTCGTCGGCGCGGCACAGGCGCAGCGCGGCCTCAGCCATGGCGCAGCAGCCAGTCGCGCAGCTCGTGCGTGCTGTGCGCCACCGCGAGCGGCGCGAAGCCGGCGAACGCGGCCGGGTCGTGCGCGCCGTAGGCCACGCCGACGCTCGGCGTGCCGGCGTTGGTGGCCATCTGCAGGTCGTGCGTCGTGTCGCCGATCATCAGCGTGCGCTCGGGCGGCACGTCGAGCTCGTCCATCAGCTCGAGCAGCATCTGGGGGTGCGGCTTCGACGCCGTCTCGTCGGCGGTGCGCGTGGCGTCGAACACGCCGCGCAGCTGCGCCTGCGCGAGCGCCTCGTTCAGGCCGCGACGGGCCTTGCCAGTGGCCACCGCAAGCAGCTGGTTGCGCGCCTTCAGCGCCTGCAGCAGCTCGAGCGCGCCGTCGAACAGGCTCAGCTCGTGCTGGCGCGCGAAGTAGTGGTGGCGGTAGCGCTGGCCGAGCTCGGGGTAGCGCTCGGGCGGCAGTCCCGGGGCGGCGTGGCGCAGCGCGTCGTGCAGGCCGAGGCCGATCACGTAGGCCGCGTCGGCGTCGCTCGGCACCGCGATGCCGACGTCGCGGCACGCGTCCTGGATGCAGCGCACGATCAGCGCCGTCGAGTCGAACAGCGTGCCGTCCCAGTCGAAGACGACGAGGTCGAAGCGGCGGTGGATCATGACGGGGACGTGGGGCCGCGAAGCGCGGCGAGCAACGCCGCGCATTCTGCCGGCAGCTGCGAGTCCAGCTCGATCGTGCGGCCGTCGGCCGGGTGCGCGAAGCGCAGCAGGCGCGCGTGCAGGAACATGCGCTCGAAGCGGTGGCCGGGCAGCGCCTCGCCGCGCGCCCAGCGGCGGTTGGCGGCGAAGTCGCCGTACTTCGGGTCGCCGACGATCGGGTGGCCGGCGTGCGCGAGGTGGACGCGGATCTGGTGCGTGCGCCCGGTGCGAATCGTCACGTCGAGCAGGCTGCACGCGCGTTCGTCGGCGCCGGCGAAGGCGTCGATGCGCTGCACGAGCGTGATCGAGCGCCGGCCCTCGGCGTGCTCGGCGTCGACGACGCGCACGTGGCGCTCGCCGGCAGCGTCGAGCGTCTTCAGCAGCGCCACGTCGATCACCTGCCGGGCGGCCGGCCAGCGCCCCTGGACGAGCGCGGCGTACGTCTTGCCGGTGTCGCGGGTGCGGAACTGGTCCTGCAGGTGCCTGAGCGCGCTGCGCTTCTTGGCCAGCAGCAGCACGCCCGAGGTCTCCTTGTCGAGCCGGTGCACGAGCTCGAGGAAGGTCTGCTCGGGGCGCGCGCGGCGCAGCTGCTCGACGACGCCGAAGCTCACGCCGCTGCCGCCGTGCACCGCGACGCCGGCCGGCTTGTCGATCGCGAGCAGGTGCTCGTCCTCGTAGAGCACCGGGAATTCGCGCGCCGGCGCCGGCGGCGCGGCGGATGGCGCGGCGACGCGCACCGGCGGCACGCGCACGACGTCGCCGACGGCCAGCCGCGTGTCGGCCGCCGCGCGGCCCTTGTTGACGCGCACCTCGCCGCCGCGGATCAGGCGATAGACGTGCGTCTTGGGCACGCCCTTGAGCAGGCGCAGCAGGAAGTTGTCGAGCCGCTGGCCGTCGCCGTGCTCGTCGACGCGCACCTGCCGCACGGCCGGCGGCGTGGCGACGGCTGCCGGCACGGCCGGCGGGCGGGGTTGCGCCGCGTTTGCCGGGCTTTTCCGGCCGCCGGCCGCCGCAGGCCCGGGCCTTATAATTCGCGCGCGCACCTGAGCCACGTAAGTGCCTGATTTTTCAGAGTCTACCCGGGCCCTTGCGGAATCCCAGGCGAGCGCAACCCGGTGATGCAACGCCGGCGTGCGACGGTGGGCCCGGTCCCCATGTGACCGGGCGGCCGGCAAGCGTCGGCGGAAGAAACGCCGCCAGAAGAATCCCGCCGCAGCCGCCCCGAAGCGCCGCGGCACCGCCAAGGTTGATCGCCGCGAGGCCCCGCAGGGTCTCGCGGCAGCGCCCAGTGAACGCGCACCCGTCGCCCCCGTCCCTCCCCGCGATGCTGCCGCGAGCGCCACGAGCGCCGCGTGCCGGCGCGCCGCGCGTCGTCGCGCGGCCACGCGGTGACGGCGGGGCGCCGGTCGTGGCGTTGGCCGGCGCGCGCGTGGCTTCGCCGCGTCGCTGACCGTTCCACGGTCCGCCCGCGGCCCCGGCCAGTTCCTCCCCCGGTTCTTCTTCGGCCGCTCGTGCATCGAGGCGCTGCCGGCCCCGGCCGCAGCGCGCAGTGAACGTGGCCCGTGCGATGCGCGGGCGCAACTGGAGTGCACATGAAGCGCATGCTGATCAACGCCACGCAGCCCGAGGAGCGGCGGCTGGCGATCGTCGACGGGCAGAAGCTGCTCGACTTCGAGACCGAACTGGAAGGGCGCGAGCAGCGCAAGGGCAACATCTACAAGGCCGTCGTCACGCGCGTCGAGCCGTCGCTCGAGGCGTGCTTCGTCGACTACGGCGAGGACCGCCACGGCTTCCTGCCGTTCAAGGAGATCTCGAAGACCTACTTCCGCGAAGGCGTCGACGCGCGCACGGCGAAGATCGGCGACGCGATCAAGGAAGGCCAGGAACTGCTCGTCCAGGTCGAGAAGGAGGAGCGCGGCAACAAGGGCGCGGCGCTGACCACCTTCGTCAGCCTCGCCGGCCGCTACCTCGTGCTGATGCCGAACAACCCGCGCGGCGGCGGCGTGAGCCGGCGCATCGAGGGCGAGGACCGCGAGGAACTCAAGGAGGCGATGGACCAGCTCGAGTACCCGAAGGGCATGAGCCTGATCGCGCGCACCGCGGGCATCGGGCGCAGCGCGGCCGAGCTGCAGTGGGACCTGAACTACATGCTCAAGCTGTGGGACGCGATCGACGGCGCCTCGAAGGCCGGCAAGGGCGCGTTCCTGATCTACCAGGAGTCGTCGCTGGTCATCCGCGCGATCCGCGACTACTTCACCGCCGACATCGGCGAGATCCTGATCGACACCGACGACATCTTCGACCAGGCGCAGCAGTTCATGAACCACGTGATGCCGGAGTCGGCATCCAAGGTCAAGCGCTACCGCGACAACGCGCCGCTGTTCAGCCGGTTCCAGATCGAGCACCAGATCGAGACCGCGTTCAGCCGCACCGTCAACCTGCCCTCGGGCGGGGCGATCGTGATCGACCACACCGAGGCGCTGGTGGCGGTGGACGTCAACTCGGCGCGTGCCACGCGCGGCGGCGACATCGAGGAGACCGCCACGCGCACGAACCTGGAAGCGGCCGACGAGATCGCACGCCAGATGCGGCTGCGCGACCTCGGCGGCCTGATCGTCGTCGACTTCATCGACATGGAGGAGAGCAAGAACCGCCGCGAAGTCGAACAGCGCCTGCGCGACGCGCTGCGCCAGGACCGCGCGCGCGTGCAGTTCAGCTCGATCTCCAAGTTCGGCCTGCTCGAACTCAGCCGCCAGCGGCTGCGCCCGGCGCTGTCGGAGGGCAGCCACATCACCTGTCCGCGCTGCAACGGCACCGGCCACATCCGCGACACCGAGTCGAGCGCGCTGCAGATCCTGCGCATGGTGCAGGAAGAGTCGATGAAGGAGAACACCGCGGCCGTGCACGTGCAGGTGCCGGTCGAGGTGACGAGCTTCCTGCTCAACGAGAAGCGCACCGAGATCACGAAGATCGAACTGAAGCAGCGCGTGACCGTGCTGCTGATCCCGAACCCGCACCTCGACACGCCGAACTACAAGCTCGAGCGCCTGCGCCACGACGATCCGCGGCTCGAGTCGTACCGCGCCAGCTACACGATGATCGAGGAGGCCGACGACGAGGTCGGCATCACGCGGCGCGAGAAGCCGAAGGCGAAGCAGGAGCCGGTGATCAAGGGCGTGCTGCCCGACGTGCCGGCGCCGATCGCGGCCCCGGCCCCCGCCCCGGTGGTCGCCCCGGTGGTCGCCCCGATGGCCGCCCCGGCGCCGGTGGCGACGACGCCAATCGTGACGACGCCGCCGACCGCCGGCAGCGGCTTCTTCGGCTGGATCCGCAAGCTGTTCGGCGCCGAGCCGGCCACCGCGCCGGCGCCCGTGGCTGCACCGCGCCAGCCCCGGCTGCGCCGGCGCCCGCCCCTGAAGCCCGCGAGGGCCGGCGCGACGAGCGCCGCACGGGTGCCGAGCGAGGCGAGCGCAGCGAACGCGGGGGCCGAGGCCGTGGCGGCGAGGGCCGCAACGGCCGCGGCGACGAGCGTCGCGAAGGCCGGCGCGGCGACCAGCCGCGCCGCGCGGCGGAAGGCGCGGCCAAGGCCGACGAAGGTCGCCCGGCGCGTCCCGAGCGCACGGCGGCGCCCGCCGCCGAGCCCGCGACCGCGGACGCGGCAGCACCGGCGGCGGCCGAAGCCGCCGCCGCGGTGGATGGCGACCAGGCAGGTCGTGATGGCCGTCGGCGTCGCGGACGGCGCGGCGGCCGGGGTCGCGAAGGCGCACCGGCGGGCGCAAGCACCGAAGGCGAAGTGCTCGAAGCGGCAGGCGACGAGGTCGAGGCCCTGCCGGCGACCGGAGCCGAGGAGGCGCCGACCACCGACGCCGTGAGCGCGGTGAGCGCGGTGGGTGAACTCGTCACCGACGGCGACGAGACCGCGGCCGGCACGGCGCAGGAGCAGGAACGGCGCGGCCGCCGGCGCCGCCGCGGCGGACGCCGGCGCGACACCGAGGCCGGAGACGCGGCGGGCGAGGGCGGCGAGGTCGAGGCGGACGGCACCGAGGCGGTCGAGGCCGCCGAAGCGGTCGCGCTGGGCGAACCCGCGCCCGCCGCGGCGGTCGAGACGGCCACCGACGTGACGATCGCGCCCGAAGTCGAGACCGTGATTGCCGCCGCGCCCGCCCCTGCGGTGGTGCCGGTCGCCCAGCAGGCCGAGGCGGCACCGGCGGCCGTGCCGTCGTTCGAACTGGCGACCGACGAGCTCGTCGCGGTCGCGCAGGCCGCTGGCCTTGAGTGGGTGCGGTCCGACGCCGAGAAGGTGCGCGCCGCGCAGGAGGCGATCGCCAACGAGCCGCGGCCGATCCGCGTGCCGCGCGAGCGCAAGCCGCAGATCGTGATCGACGAGGGTCCGCTGGTGCT
>JALOSD010000045.1 GCA_025458585.1 Burkholderiaceae bacterium
CGACCAGCTTGCCGTAGCCCTTCCAGTCGATGCCGTGCTCGGCCAGCAGGTCGGTGCCGAGCACGATGCGCGTGCTCATCGCCACCAGCGGCAGGCTGACGTAGGCGGCGCAGTCGGCCATCGTGAACGTGTCGCCGGCGACGTAGGGCGCGAACTTCGCGATCCGCTTGAACGCCGGGACGTTCTTCCCGAGCTGCTTGCGCACGCGCTCCTGCGTACCCTCGCTGACCGTGCCGCCGAAGAAGGCCTGTGCGTACAGCTCGCGCGCGACGAGCTCGAGGTGCAGGTTGGTGAAGATCATCAGCTCGCGCACCTTCGCCGCCGCGTAGGGGTCGGCCGGCAGCAGCGGCGGCGTCGGGTGCGCGGCCTCGAGGTACTCGAGGATCGCCTGGCTCTCGCACAGCGGCCCGTGCGGCGTGCGCACGAACGGGATCTTGCCCAGCGGCGACGCCGACAGCACCTCGTCGTCGGTGCGCCCGGGCTTGACGAGTTCCTCCTCGAACGGCACGCCCTTCTCGAGCAGCGCCAGCTTGACCTTGTTGTAGTAGTTCGACAGCGAGAAGCCGCACAGCGTGATCATCGGATGGTCTCCCGGGATGGTGGGCGCCAAGTCTATGTCGCGGCAGCGCGCCTGGCCGGTCGGCTGACGACGGCGATGCCGACCGTCACAGCGGCCAGCGCGATCAGCAGCCGCGCCGTCACCGGCTCGCCGAGCAGCAGCGCGCCGGCGAGCAGCCCGAACACGGGGGTGAGCAGCACGAACGACGAGATCTGCGTCGCCGGGTAGTGGCGCACGAGCCAGAACCACAGCAGGTAGCTCGCGAACGTGACGATCACGGTCTGGAACGCGAGCAGCGCGAGCGCGAGCGCGCTCGGGTCGGCCGGCCACTGCTCGCCGACGGCGACGCCGGCGGCCACCAGCAGCACGCCCGAGACGGCGAGCTGGTACAGCAGCGTCTTTTCTGGCAGCGCGCTCGTCAGCGACGAGCCGCGGATCACGAGCGTCGTCGCGCCCCAAAGCAGCGCCGCGAGCACGCCGAGCGAATCGCCGAGCCACTGCAGGTCGCCGACCGCCTTCGCGCCGAAGCCATCGGCGAACGCAAAGGCGACGCCCGCGAAGGCCGCCACCAGCCCGCCCATCTGCAGCGCCGACAGGCGCTCGCCGCGCGCGATCCACGGCATGCCGAGCGCGACGACGAACGGCGACAAGTAGACGAACACGACCATCCGCGACGCCGTCGTGAACTGCAGGCCGATGAAGATGCACGCGAACTCGGCGCCGAACAGCGCGCCGGCGAGCAGGCCCGGGCGCCATGTCGACGGCCCCTGCGGCGCGTCCGCCAGTCGCAGCCGGCGCCAGCGCGCCCACAGCGCGACGAGCACCGCGGCGCCGAGCGAGCGCGCGCCCGCCTGCAGCAGCGGCGGGATCTCGGCCAGCGCGACCTTCGCCGCCACCTGGTTGACGCCCCACAGCGCGCAGCACAGCACGAGCGAGGCCACGGCGACGGCATCGAGCCGGCTCTTGCGATCGGTCATCGGGCGATGCTACCTGCCGGCTTGCCCGGCCCAGGCGGCGACGGCGCCGCATGCGAGGCCGGCGAGCGCGCCGGCAGCGTGCGCCAGCGGCGCCACCGCGACGCCCCACCCTGGTGCCGGCTGCAGCGCGAGCTGCCACGGCGCCTCGGCGACGATCTTGAGCGCGAGCCCGGCGAGCACGGCGCCGCCGATCGCGCGCCGGGCGACCCGCGCATTGACGAGCAGCCACATCGCGACGACGGCGACGCCCGCGTGCAGGACGCCCGACAGGCCGCCGTAGTGCTGCAGCTGCGGCTGCGCCAGCAGCGCGAGGTGCGTCACGGGCCAGGCGGCGAGCCACGCGAGCGCCGCCGCCGCCGGCACGCGCGCGACCGCGCCCCAGGCGACGACGACGGCGGTGGCGAGCAGGTTCGCCGCCAGGTGCCAGGCGCCGAAGTGCACGAACGCCGCGCTCCACCAGCGCCACGGCTCGCGCCACGCGAGCGAGGGCTGCCAGTCGAGGCTCGACGGCGACAGCGCCGAGCCGGCCAGCGACCCGGCCGCGAGCAGGCCTCCGACGGCGATCCAGGCCGCGCCCGGCGCGGCGACGGCGTTCTTCAGCCGAACACCTCGCGCCACAGCGCCAGGATCGCGTCGCGCTCGCGCTCGAACTGCTCGGGCGGGAACTGCGTCGGCTGCTCGTCGAGGCGCGCGCGGTGCTGGGCGCGGCGCAGCTCGCGGTAGGCGTCGGCGGCGGCGTGGCCGACGCCGGCACGCAGCAGCGCGGCATCCTCGGCGCGGCCGAGCAGCGCGATGTTGCCGGCGTTGTCGAGCAGCGCCGGCTGCGTCGCGCCGTGCGCGAGCACGAGGTACTGGACCGCGAATTCGGCGTCGACCATGCCGCCCGGGCTGTGCTTGACGTCGAACAGGCCGGCCTTCACGGGCCGCGCGGCGCGGATCTTGTCGCGCATCGCGTGCACCTCGTCGCGCAGCGCCTGCGGGTCGCGCTCGGCGGCGAGCACGTGGCGGCGCACCGCCTCGAAGCGCGGCGCGAGGTCGGCGGCGCCGGCGCACCAGCGCGCGCGCGTCAGCGCCTGGTGCTCCCAGGTCCACGCCGTGTTGCTGCCGCGGCCTTCCTGGTAGGCCTCGAACGACTTCATCGACGTCACGAGCAGCCCCGAGTTGCCGTTCGGCCGCAGCGCGGTGTCGATCTCGAACAGGTCGCCGGCGGCGGTGCGCAGCGTCAGCCACGTGATCAGCTTGCGCACGAACGCGCCGTAGACCTCGGGGGCGCGCTCGTCGTCGTCGTCGTAGAGGAAGACGACGTCGAGGTCGCTGCCGTAGCCGAGCTCCTTGCCGCCGAGCTTGCCGTAGGCGATCACGGCCAGCCGCGGGTCGGCGCGGTGGCGCTGCTTCAGGTGCTGCCACGCCCAGTCGATCGTGCAGGCGAGCATCGTGTCGGCGAGCGCCGACAGGTCGTCGGCGACCTGCTCGACCGTCAGCTGGCCCTCGACGTCGCGCACGAGCGTGCGGAACACCTCGGCGTGGTGCGCGCGGCGCAGCGTGTCGAGCAGCGCCTCTTCGCCTGTCTCGCCGGCGCGCGCCCACGCGGCGTGGCGCTCGTCGAGCTCGCGCCGGAACGCGGCGGCGTCGAAGCGCCCGCCGGCCACGCGCGGGTCGGCGAGTTCGTCGATCACGCCGGGGTGGCGCATCAGGTAGCGCATCGGCCAGCGCGCCAGCCCGAGCAGGCGCAGCAGCCGTCCGAGCACCTCGGGCCGCTCGACGAGCAGCGCGAGGTAGCTCTCGCGCCGCAGCAGCGGCTCGACCCAGTCGACGAAGCGCAGCGCGGCGTCGATCGACGCGTCGCCTTGCTCGACGGCGGCGGCCACGCGCTGCATCAGCCGGCCCAGCCGCAGCTTGCTCTCGTCGCGCAACGCCTGCACGCGGGGCTGCTGCACCCAGGGCCGCAGGCGCTCGGCGACCGGCGGCGGCATCTTGTCGAGCAGGCGTTCGCTGTCGATCGCCAGCGGCCCCGGGCCGCAGTTGCGGCAGCCGTTGCGTGCGCCGGGCGCCGGGCTGCGGCCGTCGTGCAGCAGGGCGTCGAACTCGGTGGCGACGAACTCGCGCGTCGCGCACAGGCGGTCGAGCAGCTCGCAGGCGTCGGCGTTGCACGCGAGGCCGAGGCTGCCGGCGATCCAGCCGAGGTCGCCGTCGGCGGCGGGCAGCAGGTGCGTCTGCTGGTCGTCGAGGTACTGGATGCGGTGCTCGATGCGCCGCAGGAAGACGTACGCCTCGGCCAGCCGGGCGGCCGTCTCGGGCTTCATCAGCCCGCGGGCGACGAGGCGGTCGAGCCCGCGCAGCGTCGAGCGCGTGCGGATCTCCGGGAACTGGCCGCCGCGCACGACGAGCAGCAGCTGGACGATGAACTCGATCTCGCGGATGCCGCCGCGCGAGAGCTTGACGTCGTTCGCGCGCTCGGGGCGGCCGGCGGCGCGGCGCTGCGCCTCGTCGCGGATCTTCGTGTGCAGCTGGCGCAGGCCCTCGAACACGCCGTAGTCGAGGTAGCGCCGGTAGACGAACGGCTGCACGAGCGAGCGCAGCGTTCGCGCGCGCCCGCTCGCGACGGCGTCGCGCGGCGCGACGACGCGGCTCTTCAGCCACGCGAAGCGCTCCCACTCGCGGCCCTGGACCTGGAAGTACTCCTCGAGCATGCCGAGGCTGAGCACCGGTGGCCCCGAGTTGCCGTTCGGCCGCAGCGCGAGGTCGACGCGGAACACGAAGCCGTCGTCGGTCGCCTCGCCGATCAGCGCATACAGGCGCTTGGCGATCTTGGCGTAGTACTCGTGGGCGCTGATCGGCACCGCGCCGTCGGTGTGGCCGTCGTCCTCGTAGACGTAGATCAGGTCGATGTCCGACGAGACGTTGAGCTCGCGCGCGCCGAGCTTGCCCATGCCGACGATCCAGAAGTCGATCGGCTGGCCGGCGGCGTCGCGCGGCGTGCCGTGGCGCGCCGACTCGTCGGCGCGCGCCTGCGCGAGCGCGCGCTCGAGCGTGACCTCGGCGAGATCGGTCATCGCGCCGGTGACGTCGTCGAGCGTCGCCGCCTGCTCGACGTCGAGCACGGCGAGGCGCTCGAGCACGAGCTGGCGCGTGACGCGCATCGCCGCGGCGAGCGGCCGCCCGCGCGCGACGAGGGCGTCGATCGCCGCGCCGATCGACGCCGGGCCGGGCACGCCCGGGGCGAGCAGCGGCAGCTCGCCGGCGCAGCGCCGGCGCACGCGTTGCACGAAGCGGCTGTGCTCGGCGCGTACCGGCGCCAACGACGGCGGCAGCGGCGTGCCGTCCGGGGAGGGAGAGGAGCCCATTGGCTAGGAGGGCCTGTGCTAGATTGAGCCGCGCCGGGCGAGATGCGCTGCGCCCGTCCCGCCGCAAGCGCGGCCGCCCGTGGGCCGGCCGCGGCGCGGCTGGCGTGTCGACGTTTTCATGCCCTCGTCCCGTCTGCTGTTCGACGACGAATCGCTGCCGCTACCGCGTGCCTCGCGGTGGCGCGCGCTCTGGCGGCTTTCGTTCGCGTTGGTGTTGGCGGCGTGGAGCTTAGGGCTGCTTGCTTGGCTGACGCTGCATTGGGGTATTTTGCCCAACGCGCGCGCGTGGCTGCCGCAGATCGAGGCGCAGGCGAGCCGCGCGCTCGGCGTGCCGGTGCGCATCGGTGACCTGCGCGTGCGCTCCAGCGGCTGGGTGCCGGCGTTCGAGCTCGACGACGTCGTGCTGCTCGACGACGCGCAGCGCGAGGTGCTGCGGCTGCCGCGCGTCGCGGCGGCACCGGCGGCGAGCTCGCTGTTCGCGCTCGAACTGCGGCTGCAGCAGCTGCTGGTCGACGGTGCCGAGCTCGAGGTGCGTCGCGACGTCTCCGGCGCGATCCGGGTCGCCGGCTTCGCGCTCGACGCCGGGACGCCGGAGGGTGACGGCGTCCTGCTCGACACGCTGCTGCGGCAGCGCGAGATCGTGCTGCGCGGCGCGCGCGTGCGCTGGGTCGACGAACAGCGCGCGGCGCCGCCGCTGGAGCTGCACGACGTCGACCTCGTCGTGCGCAACGGCTTGCGCTCGCACGAGCTGCGCCTCGACGCCACGCCGCCCGCCGGGTGGGGCGAGCGCTTCTCGCTGCGCGGGCGCTTCGCGTCGCCGCTGCTCGCGCGCGGCGACGACTGGCGGCGCTGGAGCGGCAGCCTGTACGCCGAGCTGCCGCGGGTCGACGCCGGCCGGCTCGCCGACCACCTGGCGCTGCCGTTCGAGTGGCGTGCCGGGGTCGGCGCGCTTCGCGCCTGGGTCGACCTCGCGCCCGGCGGCATGACCGCGGCCACCGTCGACGTCGCGGCGCGCGACGTCGCGCTGCGCCTTGCGCCCGACCTCGAGCCGCTCGCGCTGCGCGAGCTCGGCGGCCGCGTCGCGGCGCGGCGCGACGAGCGTGCGTGGACCGTCGAGGCCGACGACTTCGGGTTCGTCGACGACGCCGGCCGCCGCTGGCCCGCCGGCGACTGGCGGCTGACGCTGCGCCAGCGCGGCACCGGCGCGCCCATCGACGGCGGCGAGCTGAGCGCCGACCGCGTCGACCTCGCGCTGACCACGGCGGTGGCACGCCGGCTGCCGCTCGGTGCGGCGGCGAGCGCGCTGCTCGACGACCTGCGCGCGGCGGGTGTCGTCGAACCGCTGGCGCTGCGCTGGGAGGGCCCGCCGGACGCGCCGACGCGCTACGACGTGCAGGCGACGGTGCGCGGCCTCGCGATCGCGCCGCGCGCCCCGGACGACACCGGCGCGCTCGGTCGGCCGGGGCTGGCCGGTGCGACGATCGTGCTCGACGCCGACGAGCGCGGCGGCCGCGCTTCGGTCGGCGTCGAGCGCGGCGCGCTCGTGCTGCCGGGCGTCCTCGAGCGGCCCGAGCTGCCGCTCGATCGCTTCGCGGCCACGTTCGCCTGGCGGGTCGCACGGCAGAGCGACGGCGGGCCGCCAGCGGTCGAGCTGAACGTGAGCGACGCGAGCTTTTCCAACGCCGACACGCGCGGCTCATTCGACGCCGTCTGGCGCACCGGGGCCGGCGACGGCATCGGCCGCGGCGCCCGCTTCCCGGGCCGGCTCGAACTGCAGGGACGCCTCGACGCCATGCGCGCCGGCGCGGTCGCGCGCTACCTGCCGCTCGGCTTGCCCGAGGCGACGAGGCGCTACGTCGAGCGCGCCGTGCGCGGCGGGCGGATTTCGAACGTGCGCTTGCGCGTCGCGGGCGACCTGTGGGACTTCCCGTTCGCCACCGACGGCGACGGCGCGTTCCGCGTCACCGGGCGCGCCGAGGGCGTCGACCTGGCCTACATCCCCGACGAGCCAGGCTGGGTCTCGCCGTGGCCGGCGTTCACGCGCGTTGCCGGCGACCTCGAGTTCGACCGCGCGTCGATGGCGGTGCGCAACGGCGTCGCGAGCGTCTACGGCCTGGAGCTGAGCGGCGTCAGCGCGACGATCGCCGACATGGTCGGCGACCCGGTGCTGCAGCTTTCCGGCGTCGCGCAGGGACCGGCGAACGACCTGCTGCGCTATCTCGCGACGTCGCCCGTCGGCGGCTGGCTCGACGGCGTGCTGGTGCCGGCGCGCGCCGACGGCGACGGCCGGCTGCAGCTCGCGATCCGCGTGCCGCTCGACGACGCCGAGGCGAGCACGGTAGGCGGCGTGCTGACGCTGGCCGGCAACACGCTGACGCTCGGCCCGGCGCTGCCTGCGCTCGACGACGTGCGCGGCGAGTTCGAGTTCACCGAGCGCAGGCTCGCGTGGCGCGGCGTGCGCGCGCGCGTGTTCGGCGGCGAGGCAACGTTCGACGGCGGCACCGAGCCCGACGGCACGCTGCGCGTGGTCGCGGCAGGACGCGCGCGCGCCGAGGCGCTGCGCACGCAGACGCCGTGGCCGATGGTCGCGCACGCGGCCGCGGTGCTGGCCGGCGAGGCCGACTATCGGCTGCAGCTCGACTGGGGCGACGACGCCGCCGACCCCCACGTCGACGTCACGAGCGATCTCGTCGGCGTCGCGATCGAACTGCCGCCGCCGCTGGCGAAGGCGGCCGACGAGCCGCTGCCGCTGCGGCTGCGCATCGCGCCGCTGCCGGCGTCGCCGCCGCGCTGGCGCGACACCGTCGAGCTGACGCTCGGCACGCGGCTGCAGGCGCACGTCGAGCGTGCGGGCGAGGGCGAGCGCGTCGAGGTACGCGCGGGCGGACTCGGTGTCGGCGAGCCGGCGCCGCGGCCCGAGCGCGGCGTTGCGGCGCGCCTGCGCATCGACGAGGTCGACCTCGGCGCCTGGCTCGCGGCCGCCGGGTCGCTGGGCGGCGGCGCGGGTGGCGACGACGACGCGCAGGCCTACCTGCCGCGGCAGGTCGACCTGCGCGCCGGCGCCGTGCAGCTCGACGCGCGGCGGCTGACCGGCGTCGCCCTGGCCGCGCAGCGCGCCGCCGACGGCCGCTGGCGCGCCCGTGTCGACGCCGACCAGCTGGCCGGCGAACTCGAGTGGCGGCCCGGGCGTGGCGACGCCGCACCCGGCGGCGTGCGCGCGCGGCTCGCGCGGCTGCACCTGCCCCGGGCCGAGGACGCGCCCGGCGAGACGCGACTCGAGCCGTCCCCGGCGACGGTGCCGGCGCTCGACGTCGTCATCGACGACTTCCGCGTCGGCGGCCGCGAGCTCGGGCGGCTCGAGGTCGAGGCGGTGAACCGTCCGATCGCCGCCGCGCCGGGGGCGCCCGAGGCGCACGAGTGGCAGCTGAACCGCTTGCGGCTCGAGAACCCGGCGGCCACCTTCGCGGCCACGGGCCGCTGGCGCCCGGCGGCCGGCACGGTGCCGGCGCGGATGGCGGCCGACTTCCGGCTCGAGCTCGACGACAGCGGCGCACTGCTCGCGCGCCTGGGCATGCCCGGCGCGTTGCGCGGCGGGCGCGGCGAGCTCGCCGGCGACGTCGCGTGGCAGGGCTCGCCGCTGGCGCCGCACGCGCCGACGATGAACGGCCAGCTGCGGCTCGCGCTGCGCCAGGGCCGCTTCCTGCAGGCCGACAGCGGTGCGGCGCGGCTGCTGTCGGTGCTCAGCCTGCAGGCGCTGCCGCGGCGTCTCACGCTCGACTTCCGCGACGTGTTCGAGCAGGGCTTCGAGTTCGACGAGGCCAGCGGCGACGTCACGATCACCGACGGCGTCGCGCGCACCAACAACCTGCGCATGCGCGGCCTGCAGGCCGGCGTGCTGATGGAAGGCGAGGCCGACCTCGCGCGCGAGACGCAGGACCTGCGCGTGATCGTCGTGCCCGAGATCAACGCCGGCACCGCGTCGCTGCTGTACTCGATCATCAATCCGGTGATCGGGCTGGGCACGTTCGCCGCCCAGCTTTTCCTGCGCCAGCCGCTGGCGCAGGCAGGCACGCGAGAATTCCACGTCACCGGCACCTGGGACGATCCCAAGGTCGAACGTGTCGAGCGCGCGGCCGTGGTGCCGCCGCCCAACCCGACGCAGTGAGCCCACAGCCACCGCCGCGAGGAACCCCCGATGAAGATCGCCGCCCTGCAGATGGTCTCGACGCCCAGCGTCGAGCGCAACCTCGCCGACGCCGCGGCGCTGATCGCCGACGCGGCGCGCCAGGGCGCGGCGCTCGTCGCGCTGCCCGAGTACTTCTGCCTGATGGGCGCCGAGACCGACAAGCTGAGGTTCGCCGAGCCCGACGACGGCAGCGGCCGCGGCGGGCCGATCCAGACCTTCCTGTCGGACCAGGCGCGCGCGCACCGGCTGTGGATCATCGGCGGCACGCTGCCGATCCGCCAGCCGGGCAGCGAGCGCGTGCGCAACGCCTGCTGCGTCTACACGCCCGAGGGCACGCGCGCGGCCCGCTACGACAAGCTGCACCTGTTCGCGTTCGACAACGGCCGCGAGAGCTACGACGAGGCGCGCGTGCTCGAGCCCGGCGCCGAGCCGGTGACCGTGAACGCCGCGGGTCTGCGCACCGGGCTGAGCGTGTGCTACGACCTGCGCTTCCCGGAGCTCTACCGCGCGATGACCTACGGCGACACGAAGCCGCTCGACCTCATCAGCGTGCCCGCGGCGTTCACCTACACGACCGGCCGCGCGCACTGGGAGCTGCTGCTGCGCGCCCGCGCGGTCGAGAACCAGTGCCACGTGATCGCCGCCGCGCAGGGCGGCGTGCACGAGAACGGGCGGCGCACCTGGGGCCACAGCATGATCGTCGACCCCTGGGGCGAGGTGCTCGCGGTGCTCGACGAAGGCCCGGGCGTGGTGATCGCCGAGATCGACGCCGAGCGCCAGCGCCAGGTGCGCGTGCAGCTGCCGGCGCTGGCGCACCGGCGGCTGTAGGCGAGGCGGTCACGGGCGCGGGTTCGTGCGGATGCCGGCGGCCCGCGCCAGGCGCACGATGCTCGTCGTCGGCGGGAACGCTGACGCCACCCCGGCTGCCCCGCCGCCGGTCGACATGCGCGACCCCGTGTGGCGCGACGACCCGCACGCCATCCTGCGCACGCTGCGCGAGCGCGGTCCGACGCGCGACGTGCTCGGGATCTGGCTCGTCGGGCGCTACGCCGACGTCAACGCCGGACTGCGCAGCAGCCGGCTCAGCCGCGAGCCGTGGCGCGCGCCCGCGTACCGCCAGCTGCGCCCGTTCATCGCCGAGTCGCCGATGGAGCGCTGGGTCGAGCAGTGGATGCTGTTCAACGACCCGCCGAAGCACACGCGGCTGCGGCGGCTGGCCAACCACGCGTTCCGCCCGCCGGTGATCGACGCGATGCGCGAGCGCATCGAGGCCGTCACCGACGAACTGATCGACGCGCTGCCGGCCGACGGCACGCCGTTCGACCTGATGGCCGCGCTCGCGCAGCCGCTGCCGGTGCGCGTGATCTGCGACATCCTCGGCCTGCCGCGCGAGGACTTCGCGACCACGAAGGCGTGGTCCGACGCGCTCGCGATCGTCGTCGAGCCGGTGCGGCGCCGCGCCGAGCTCGAGGCGGCCGGGCGTGCCGCCGTCGAGATGGCCGACTACCTGCGCGCCCACGTGGCGGCCCACCGCGCCGCCGGCCGGCGCGACGACCTGCTCGGCACGCTCGTCGCCGCGATGGACGACGGCGGCGCGCTCAGCGACGACGAACTGCTCGGCAACCTGATCCTGCTGTTCATCGCCGGGCACGAGACGACGACGAACCTGATCGGCAACGGCGTGCTGACACTGCTGCGTCATCCCGGCGAGCTCGCGCGCCTGCGCGCCGACCCGGCGCTGATCGCCGGCGCGGTCGAGGAGATCCTGCGCTTCGAGGGTTCGGTCAACTTCCTCGCCCGCCACCCGCTCGAGCCGTACCGCGTCGGCGACGCGACCGTGATGCCCGACGAGACGATCTTCTTCATGCTCGGCGCCGCCAACCGCGACCCGGCGGCCTTCCCCGACCCCGATCGCTTCGACGTCGCGCGCACGCCGAACCACCAGCTCGGCTTCGGTGCCGGCATCCACCACTGCATCGGCGCGCCGTTGGCGCGGCTCGAGGCGCAGGTCGCGATCGGCCGGCTGCTCGCGCGCTTCCCGGCGCTCGAGGCGGTCGACGCGGTCGACGCGGCGCCGCGCTGGCGGCGGCTGATCAACCTGCGCGGGCTGGAGGTGCTGGCGCTGCGCGCTGGCCGCGCGTCGTGACGGCGCCGCCGGCCGGCCGCGCCGTGCCGCGACGCCCCGGGCCGGACCGCGACGCCGCGCTCGCGCAGTACCAGCGACGCGCGCGCGTCTACGACCTCGAGCTGGCGGCGTTCGAGGCGATCCGGCGCGCCGCGCTGCGCCGCCTCGCGCCGCGGCGCGGCGAGACGGTGATCGACGTCGGCTGCGGCACCGGCCTGAGCCTGCCGCTGCTGCGCGAGGCGGTCGGCGCGCGCGGACGCGTCGTCGGCGTCGAGCAGAGCCCCGAGATGCTCGCGCTCGCGCGCCGGCGCGCCGAGGCGCACCGCTGGCGCAACGTCGAGCTCGTCGGCGCGCCGGTCGAGACGGCCGACTGGCCGTGGCCGGGCGACGCGGCGCTGTTCCACTTCACGCACGACGTGCTGCAGCGCGCCGACGCCGTGGCCAACGCGCTCGCGCACCTGAAGCGCGGCGCGCGCGTCGTCGCGAGCGGGCTGCGCTGGGCGCCGCGCTGGGCGGTGGCGGTCAACGCGGCGGTCTACGTCGCGGCGAGGCGCTCGGTGACGACGCTCGACGGCCTCGACCGACCGTGGGCGCTGCTCGAGCAGCGGCTCGGGCCGATGCGCGTGACGACGTCGTGGCTCGGCGCGGTGTACATCGCCGAAGGAAGCGTGCCGTGAGCGCTTGCCGGTCGCGGCGGCGCCTGCTCGGCATGATCGCCGCGGCGCTGCCGATCGCCGGCACGGTGACGGCGCAGGTGCCACCGAGCGTTGACGATGTCGCCGCCTACACCGGGCTGCACGCGGCGGCGCTGCGCGGCGACGCGGCTGAGATCGGGCGCCTGCTGCGCGCCGGCGCGGCGCCGAACGTGCGCGACCGCCGCGGGCGCACGCCGCTGCACGTCGCGACGCACGCCCGGCGGCACGACGCGATCCGCGCGCTCGCGCGCGGCGGCGCCGACCTCGGCGCGCTCGACGCCGACCGCTACGATGCGCTGACGATCGCCGCCGTCGCCGACGACGAGCCGACGCTCGCGCTGCTGCTCGCACTCGGCGCGAGCGCGAAGCTGGTGACGAGCCGCTACGACGGCACGGCGCTGATCGCCGCCGCGCACCTCGGCCACGACGGCGTCGTGCGCCGCCTGATCGCGGCCGGGGCGCCGCTCGACCACGTCAACAACCTGCACTGGACGGCGGTCATCGAGGCCATCGTGCTCGGCGACGGCGGGCCGCGCCACCAGGCGACGCTGCAGGCGCTGCTCGACGCCGGCGCCAGCACGCAGCTCGCCGACCGCGACGGCCGCACGCCGCTGCAGCTCGCGCGCGACCGCGGTCACGCGGCGATGGTGCGCCAGCTCGAGGCGGCCGGGGCACGCTGAGCGCCGGCCGCGACGCGTCGCGCGGCCGCCGGCTCCCGTCGCCCTCGTCACCGGCGCTTCGTCGGGCATCGGCGCGGGGGCATCGGCGGTGCAGGCCGGCGAGCCGCGACCGGTCCCTAGAATGCCCGGCTTCGCGTTGTCCCAGCCCTCCCGCGCCATGTCCGACCCCGCCGGTCCCGCCACGTCTGCCGTCGCCCCCGACGCGCACGAGATCGGGGCGGACCGCGGCCTGATCCGCATCCGCGGCGCGCGCCAGCACAACCTGAAGAACCTCGACCTCGACCTGCACACCGGCGAGATGACGGTGGTCACGGGTCCCAGCGGTTCGGGCAAGTCGAGCCTGGTGTTCGACACGCTGTACGCCGAGGGGCAGCGGCGCTACGTCGAGACCTTCAGCGCCTATGCGCGCCAGTTCCTCGACCGCATGGACCGCCCGGCGGTCGACCGCGTCGACGGCGTGCCGCCGGCGATCGCGATCGACCAGACCAACCCGGTGCGCACCAGCCGCAGCACGGTCGGCACGATGACCGAGCTGAACGACCACCTGAAGCTGGCGACGATCCAGGCCGACCTGCGCGCGCGCGCCGCTGCGGCCGGCGATCCGCGGCTGACCGTCACGTTTCCGGTCGAGCTGCCGGCGAACACGACGGCCGCGGAGGTCGAGCAGTGGCTCGCGGCGAGCGGCTTCTCGCGCGTGCACGGCGAACGCGTCGTCGACGGGAAGAAGGTGCTGGACGTCGTCGCCGATCGGTTCCGCGCCTCCAACGCCGAGTCGGTGCGCATCGACGAGGCGATCGAGACCGCGCTCAAGCGCGGCGGCGGGCGTGTCGACGTGCACGTGCAGCACGACGACGGCGCCACCGACCGGTGGCGCTGGTCGACCGGCCTGCACTGCCCCGAGTCCGACCTGCGCTACGCCGACCCGCAGCCGAGCCTGTTCAGCTTCAACTCGGCCTACGGCGCCTGCGAGAGCTGCCGCGGCTTCGGCCGCGTGATCGGCGTCGACCTCGGCCTCGTGATCCCCGACGGGCGCAAGACGCTGCGCAACGGCGCGATCAAGCCCTTGCAGACGCCGGCCTGGGCCGAGGTGCACGACGACCTGCTGCGCTACGCCGGCGAGGCCGGCGTCCCGCGCGACACGGCATGGCACCAGCTCACGTCGGCGCAGCGCGACTGGGTGATCCACGGCTCGCCGCACTGGAACGGTGACTGGAACAAGCAGTGGTACGGCGTGCTGCGCTTTTTCGACTACCTCGAGAGCAAGGCGTACAAGATGCACATCCGCGTGCTCTTGTCCAAGTACCGCAGCTACACGCCGTGCACCGCGTGCGGCGGCGCGCGGTTGAAGCGCGAGGCGCTGCTGTGGCGCCTCGGCTCGAAGGCCGACGCCGACGCGGTGCTCGAACCCGGCCGTCGTCACCTGCCGGTGGGCGTGGACTGGACGCGCGCGCAGCTCGAGGCCCTGCCCGGCCTCGCCCTGCACGACCTGATGCTGCTGCCGATCGAGCGCCTGAAGCGCTTCTTCGACGGTGTGCACCTCGACGACGTCGTGCTCGACGACGCGCTGAAGTTGCTGCTCGACGAAGTCCGCACGCGGCTCAAGTACCTGGGCGACGTCGGCCTCGGCTACCTGACGCTCGACCGTCAGAGCCGCACGCTGTCGGGCGGCGAGGTGCAGCGCATCAACCTGACCACCGCGCTGGGAACCTCGCTCGTCAACACGATGTTCGTACTCGACGAGCCGAGCATCGGCCTGCACCCGCGCGACATGAGCCGCATCGTGCAGGCGATGCACCGGCTGCGCGACGCCGGCAACACGCTCGTCGTCGTCGAGCACGACCCGGCGGTGATGCTCGCTGCTGACCGCCTGATCGACATGGGCCCCGGCCCCGGCGAACGCGGCGGCCAGATCGTGTTCGACGGCACGCCCGATGAGGCGCGGCACGCGAACACGCTGACTGGCGCCTATCTCGGCGGGCGCAAGCAGGTGGGACTCGGCTTCCGGCGCCTCGTCGACGAGGCGACGCCGAAGCTCATCGTCGAGCAGGCGCGCGAGCACAACCTGAAGGCCGTCGACGTCGCGTTCCCGCTGCAGCGGCTGGTGGTGGTCACCGGCGTGTCGGGTTCGGGCAAGAGCACGCTGGTGCAGGACGTGCTGCACCCGGCGCTGGCGCGCCATTTCGGCAAGGCCACCGAGACGCCGGGCGCGCACGAGCGCCTGCTCGGCGCCGACTGGCTGGCCGACGCCGTGTTCGTGGACCAGAGCCCGATCGGCAAGACGGCGCGCAGCAACCCGGCGAGCTACGTCGGCGCGTTCGACGCCATCCGGGCGCTGTTCGCCGACGCGCCGCTGGCGCGCGAGCGCGGCTACGGCGCCGGCATGTTCAGCTTCAACGCCGGCGACGGTCGCTGCCCGACCTGCGGCGGCTCGGGATTCGAGCACGTCGAGATGCAGTTCCTGTCCGACGTCTACCTGCGCTGCCCCGACTGCGACGGCAAGCGCTTCCGCGCCGAGATCCTCGAAGTGAAGATCGTGCGCGGGCCGCTGCAGCTGTCGGTGGCCGACGTGCTCGAGCTGACGGTGGCCGAGGCGGCGCACTGGTTCCAGGCCGACCGTGAGGTGGTGGCGCGGCTGCAGCCGATCGTCGACGTCGGCCTCGACTACGTGCGCCTCGGGCAGCCGGTGCCGACGCTGTCGGGTGGCGAGGCGCAGCGGCTGAAGCTGGCCGGCTTCCTCGCCGAGGCGGCATCACGGCCGGCGAGCCAGCCGCTGGCCAGGAAGGGCACGCTGTTCCTGTTCGACGAGCCGACCACCGGGCTGCACTTCGACGACATCGCCAAGCTGATGCGCGCGCTGCGCAAGCTCCTCGACGCCGGCCACTCGCTGCTCGTGATCGAGCACAACCTCGACGTGATCCGCAGCGCCGACTGGATCGTCGACCTCGGCCCCGAGGGCGGCGACGGCGGTGGCGAGGTGGTGGCCACCGGCACGCCCGACGACGTCAAGGCGCACCCCACGTCGCACACCGGCGCGGCGCTGCGCGAGTACGAACAGTCACTCGGCGTCGACGCGCCACGTGTCGAGGAAGGGCGCGCGCTGCAGGCGCTGGTCAAGGCGCGGCGCGACGCCGCGCGCGCCGAGGCGGGCGACGCGATCCGCATCGTCAACGCGCGCGAGCACAACCTGAAGAGCCTGTCGGTCGACATCCCGCGCGGCAAGTTCAGCGTCATCACCGGCGTGTCGGGCTCGGGCAAGTCGACGCTGGCGTTCGACATCCTGTTCAACGAGGGGCAGCGGCGCTACCTCGAGAGCCTCAACGCCTATGCGCGCAGCATCGTGCAGCCCGCGGGCCGCCCCGAGGTCGACGCTGTCTACGGCATCCCGCCCACGGTGGCGATCGAGCAGCGGCTGTCGCGCGGCGGGCGCAAGAGCACGGTGGCGACGACGACCGAGGTGTGGCACTTCCTGCGCCTGCTGTGGGTCAAGCTCGGGCTGCAGCACTGCGTGCACGACGGTGCCGAGGTGCGCCCGCAGAGCATCGAGAGCATCGCGGCGCAGCTGCTGACCCAGCACCGCGGCGAACACGTCGGCCTGCTCGCGCCGCTGGTGGTGAACCGCAAGGGCGTCTACTCCGACCTCGCGAAGTGGGCCAAGGCGCGCGGCCACACGCACCTGCGCGTCGACGGCGAGTTCCTGAAGGTCGATCCCTGGCCGCGCATCGACCGCTTCCGCGAGCACACGATCGAGCTTCCGGTGGCCGACCTGGTGGTCGACCCGGCGCGCGAGGCCGAGCTGCGCGACGCGCTGGCGAAGGCGCTCGACCTCGGCCGCGGCGTGCTGCACCTGCTGCACCCGCTCGACGGGCTGGCGGCGGCGATGGAAGACGGGCAGTCGACGGTGGGCATCGGCGCGCTGAAGGTGTTCTCGACCAAGCGCGCCTGCCCGGTGTGCGGCACCAGCTACCCCGAGCCGGACCCGCGCCTGTTCAGCTACAACAGCAAGCACGGCTGGTGCACGACCTGCGTCGGCACCGGGCTCGCGCTGACGCGCGAGCAGCGGCGCGCCTACGACGACTCGAAGCGCGACGACGACAACAAGGGTCGCGAGCAGGCCTTCCCGAGCGAGGAGCCCGAGGTCGAGGGGCTGGTCGACGCGCCGTGCCCCGACTGCGGCGGCACGCGGCTGAACCCGACGGCGCGCGGCGTCACGTTCGACGGCCGTGCGATCAGCGAGGTCGCCGCATGGTCGGTCGGCGACGCGCGGCGCTGGGTCGACGCGCTGGCGCTCGAAGGCCGCGACGCGCAGATCGCGCGCGACGTCGTCGCCGAGATCGCGAGCCGGCTGCGCTTCCTCGAGGACGTCGGCCTCGGCTACCTGACGCTCGACCGTGCCGCGCCGACGCTGTCGGGCGGCGAGGCGCAGCGCATCCGCCTGGCGGCGCAGCTGGGCAGCCACCTGCAGGGCGTGTGCTACGTGCTCGACGAACCGACGATCGGCCTGCACCCGCGCGACAACGGCATCCTGCTCGACGCGCTGCAGCGCCTGGGCGCGATGGGCAACACGCTGGTCGTCGTCGAGCACGACGAGGACACGATCCGCCGCGCCGAGCACCTGATCGACATCGGCCCCGGCGCCGGCAAGCGCGGCGGGCGCGTCGTCGCGCAGGGCACGTCGGCCGACCTGGAAGGCGCCGCCGACTCCGTTACCGGCCGCTTCCTCGCAGCGCCGGTGCGCCACCCGCTGCAGCCGCGCCGGGCGGTGGGCGACGGCACGCCGCGGCTGGTCGTGCGCGGCGCGTCGCTGCACAACCTGCAGCGGCTCGACGTCGGCGTGCCGCTGCAGCGGCTGGTGGCCGTGACGGGCGTCAGCGGCTCGGGCAAGAGCACGCTCGCGCGCGACGTGCTGCTGGCGAACCTGCAGTTCCGCAACCAGCGCGGCGGCAAACCGTCGTGGTCAGGGTGCGAGCGCATCGACGGGTACGAGGCGATCGACCGCGTGCTCGAAGTCGACCAGACGCCGATCGGCAAGACGCCGCGCTCGTGCCCGGCGACCTACATCGGCTTCTGGGACGCGATCCGCAAGCTGTTCGCGGAAACGCTCGAAGCGAAGGCGCGCGGCTACGGCCCCGGGCGCTTCAGCTTCAACACCGGCGAGGGCCGCTGCCACGCCTGCGAAGGCCAGGGCGTGCGCACGATCGCGATGAGCTTCCTGCCCGACGTCAAGGTGCCCTGCGAGGTCTGCCACGGCCGGCGCTTCAACGCCGAGACGCTGGCGGTCAGCTGGCGCGGGCGCAGCATTGGCGAGGTGCTGCAGATGGAGGTCGACGAGGCCTACCTGACGCTCGGCCAGCCGAGCCCGACGCTGTCGGGCGGCGAGGCGCAGCGAATCAAGCTCGTGACCGAGCTGAGCAAGGTGCGCGACGACGTGACGCGGCGCGGGCAGAAGCCGCCGCACACGCTGTACGTGCTCGACGAGCCGACCGTGGGTCTGCACATGGCCGACGTCGAGCGGCTGATCCGCGTGCTGCACCGCCTGGTGGACGGCGGGCACAGCGTGGTGGTGATCGAGCACGACCTCGACGTGGTCGCCGAGGCCGACTGGGTCGTCGACCTCGGCCCCGAGGGCGGCGCCGGCGGCGGGCGCGTCGCGGCGGCGGGCACGCCCGAGCAGGTGGTGGCGGCCGGCACGCACACCGGACGCGCGCTGGCGCCCGTGCTGGCGCGGTAAGCGGGCGGGCGTCCGGCGTCAGCAGACCGTCGGCGCGAGCTGTGCCGCGGTGCGGCGCAGCGCGTCCTGCAGCGCCGGCTCGAGGTCGTCGGCCGTGGCGAGCGCGACGTCGACGTAGACGTCGTCGAGCAGCCGGCGCGCCGCCACGCCCGGGTGCGAGCGCCGCGCCGCGATGCGCGGCATCACGGTGCAGCCGCGTCCGGCGGCGATCTGCGACAGCGTCGCCACCGTGCCCTGGGCCACGTCCTCGTGCGGCGGGCGGAAGCCGCTCGCGCGGTACAGCGCCGAGAAGTGGTCGTACAGCGGCGCGTTATCGCGGCGGCGGAAGCGCAGGAACGCCGGCAGAGTCTCGAGGTCGCGCAGCCGCAGCGCGCGCTTGCGCGCCAGCGGGTGCGTCGACGGGATCAGCGCCACGTGCGGCACGCGCGCGACCGGGTGCAGGCGCAGGCCGTCGGTGCGGCACGGCAGCACGAGCATCGCCGCCTCGATCTCGCCGTGGCGCAGCTTCGTCGTCAGCTCGACGGCATGGCCGACCACCGGCTCGACGGCGCGCACGTCGGCGGCGCGGCCGAGCGCCTGCTCGAACGTCGCGAAGCCTCGAAGGTCGGCCCACCACGGCACCCCGATGCGCAACCGCTGCCGTGCGGCCGGCTGCGCCGCGACGACGCGCGCGATGCCGTCGTCGACGAGCCGCAGCAGGCGCGCGAACTCGCGCTGCGCCGCTTCGCCCGCCGGCGTGAGCCACACGGCGTGGGTGTCGCGCTCGAGCAGCCGCACGCCGAGCGCCGCCTCGAGCGCGGCGACCTGCCGCGACAGCGGCGGCTGCGTGATGTGCAGCCGCTCGGCGGCGCGGCGGAAATTGAGCTCCTCGGCCACGGCGACGAAGTAGCGCAGCTGGCGCAGGTCGACATGGCGGACGGTCGCGTTGGTCATGCGCGAAAGGTATCAGCAAAAAAGCAATTCCGCCCGACGGCGCCGGTCCCGATCATCGCGCTCCCAGGCCTTCGCCATCCGTCGGCCGACCACCACGAGGCCGCGGCCACGAGCCGCGCCTTCACCACAGGAGTTCGTCATGACCCCCTTCGCTGCCCTGCGGCGACTCCTGCTGCTCGTCGCCGCCGCGGCACTCGCCGGTTGCGGCGGTGGCGGCGACGATGCCGCCGGCGGCCCGACGATCGCCGAGTTCAGCGCCGACCGCCCGAGCTACTTCGTCGGCGACAGCGCGCGGCTGCGCATCCGCTACGCCGGCGGCGTCGGGCGGATCGACCCCGACATCGGCAGCGTCGGCGCCGACAGCACGGTCGGCACGCCGGCACTCGAGCGCAGCGCGTCGTTTCGCCTGACCGTGAGCGGCGCGGGCGGCACCGTGAGCCGCGAGATCACGCTGCCGGTGGCCTACCGCGACCGTCATCGCCCGGTGGCGGCGTTGCAGGTGGCCGAGCACGCGAGCGTCGCGCTCGACGACGGCACCGCACTCGTGATCGGCGGCAGCCGGGCTGAACTGCGGACCCCGTCGCCGTGGATCGAGCGCCTCGACCCGCGCGCCGGCACGGTGACGCGCGTCGGCGAACTCGCCGCCGGCCGCAGCCGAGGCGCGGCGACGGCGCTCGGCGACGGGCGCTGGCTGCTGACGGGGGGGCTGCTCGGGCAGGGCGTGCCCGGCCACGGGGCCGAGATCATCGCCCTGCAGCGCGACGGCACGCTGCGCGTTGCAGGCGCCGGCGACATGGTGCGCCAGCGCATCGGCCACACCGCCACGCGGCTCGCCGACGGGCGGGTGCTCGTCACCGGCGGCTCCGTCACCGGCGAAGGCGCGCCGGGCGGCATCTCGCGCAGCGCCGAGATCTGGAACCCGGCCGGCGGCGGCTCTCGCCTGCTGGCCTCGACGATGGTCACCGCGCGCAGCGACCACTCGGCCACCCTGCTGCCCGACGGCAGGGTGCTGATCGTCGGCGGCTACAGCGTCGAAGGCGACCCGCCGCTGGCCGAGGTCTTCGACCCCGCCAGCGAGACCTTCACCGTGCTGCCGACGCCGGGGCTCGCCTCGCGCGCGGCGCACGCCGCGGTGACGCTGCCCGGCGGCGACGTGCTGATCCTCGGCGGCGAGAACACGGCCGGCACCGCCGCCTTCGCCAGCGTGCTGCGTTTCGACGTCCGCACGCGCACGATGCAGCCGGCGCCTGACCTCCTCGCACCGCGCCGCCACGCCGCGGCGGTGCTGACCGCCGACGGTTCGGTGCTGCTCTTCGGCGGCGTGGGCAGCGACGAGGCGCCCACGCCTACCGCCGAGCGCTACGCGCCGACGCTGGGCGCGCGGGCGATCGCGCCGATGGCGGCGGGTCGCGTCGAGCACGGGGCGGTGCTGCTGCGCGGCCCGCTGGCCGGCAAGGTGCTGCTGGTCGGCGGCTGGAACGGCGGCTGGTACAACGCCGAGGTGGCGCTGTACGAGTAAGCCGGCCCGACCGCGTCAGCGCGCCGCCGACGTCGTCGGCAGTTGCCGGGCCCGCACCCCCAGCCGCTGCGCGAGCGGGCTGTGCGGCCGCAGCGCCTGCCGCTCGGCGGCGAGGCCGACGGCCAGTGCCCGGTCGCCGCCGCGCAGCGCGGCCTCGATCAGCGTCAGGTCGAGCAAGTCGCGCTGCGCGTGGCTGCCGCCGAAGCGGTGCGCATGGCTGCGGATGTCGCGCAGCAGCGCGGTCGCGGTCGTGAAGTCGTCCAGGCCGAACGCGGCGATCGCGCGGCACGCCGGGTGGCCGACGTCGCGCGTGAAGCCGGCGTTGTCGACGTCCTCGGCCATCGCGCGCTGCTGCGCCTCGAACAGCTGGCGCTGCAGCGCGGGCCGGTCGGCGCCGACGAAGGCGAGCATCGCGTGCAGGTCGTTGAAGGCGTAGTGGCCGGCCCCGGCGAGCGGCGCCCAGCGGTCGGCCAGCGCCTGCCAGCGGTCGCCGACGTCGACGCCGCGCAGCGCGAGGCGCCACAGCATCGCGCTGGCGTCGTTCAGGTCGACGACCAAGCCCGAGCCGGTGCCGCCGATCGACGCGTCGTACAGCCGCAGCGCCTCGGCGTGGTCGTCGAGCTCGAGGTGGAACAGCGCCAGGTGCCACCAGTTGTGGGTGCCGAGGAAGCTGCCCGGCGCCCAGCGTTCGATGTTCGGCTGCAGCCACGCGATGCCGTCGCGCGGCCGGTTGCGCATCTCGTGCACGTGCGCCACCGCGTGCCAGCCCCAGCCGTCGCGCGGCTCGAGCGCGACGCTGCGTTCGCCCTGCGCCTGCGCCTGCGCGTAGTCGCCGGTTTCCTCGAGGCCGAAGGCGTGCATGCCGAGCACGGCGTGCCAGCCCGGCACGCCCGCGTCCCACGCCGGCAGCGCGCGCGCGATGCGGTCGCGCAGCATGCGGCTGTCGCCGCGGAAGAAGTCGATTTGCTGGCCGACCTGCAGCGCGAGCGTGTCGCGCGGCCACTGCAGGCTCAGGTCCTCGAGGCGGCGCCCGGCCTCGCGCCAGCGGCCGTGCGCGAGCGCGGTGGCCGCGGCCACGTGCGCGCGCTCGCGTTCGTCGGCGCCGACGCGGTCGGCCAGCGCGGCCGCGTCGGCGCAGGCCGCGCGCGCATCGGCCAGCGCACCGGGTTCGGTGCTCAGCAGCAGCAGCCACGCCTTCAGGGTGTGGGCCATCGTCATCTCGGGGCCGGCGGCGAGCGCGCGTTCGCAGCTCGCGAGCGGGTCGTCGACCATGCACAGCAGTTCGCGCGCGGCCTGGTCGTAGGCCTCGACGCTGGCGGGGGTGGCGCCGGACAGGCGGTGGCCGGTGGCATCGAGCAGGTTCATGGGGGACTCCTTTCGTGAAGGTGGTTGGGGTGATGTCCGTGATCGGGACAGGCCGCCAGTGTGGGCGGAACGCGCCGACGG
The DNA here is from genome assembly GCA_025458585.1 of Burkholderiaceae bacterium. Lineage (GTDB taxonomy): Bacteria > Pseudomonadota > Gammaproteobacteria > Burkholderiales > Burkholderiaceae_C > Calidifontimicrobium. The sequence goes on from JALOSD010000045.1 coordinate 22,193, forward strand.
CACTAAAGTCATTCCGGCCAAGGAGCGGACGAACATGCCAATGCACGACGAGGACTCCGGCGTCCAGCCACCAGGCCCGCGCCCGATCACCGTGGCCCTGCTCGGCACGCCGG
>JALOSD010000046.1 GCA_025458585.1 Burkholderiaceae bacterium
TAGTCCTCGGCGGTCTTCTTCATCTTGCGCAGCACCTCGGCGCTGACCTGCGGCGGCGCCAGCTTCTTGCCGCGCACCTCGACCCAGGCGTCGCCGTTGTCGGCGGCGACGATCTTGTAGGGCATCAGGTCGATGTCCTTCTGCACCTCCTTCTCGGTGAACTTGCGCCCGATCAGGCGCTTGACCGCGAACAGCGTGTTCTTCGGGTTCGTCACCGCCTGGCGCTTGGCACTGGCGCCGACGAGGATCTCACCGTCCTCCTGGTAGGCGACGATCGACGGTGTCGTGCGCGCGCCTTCGCTGTTCTCGATCACCTTGGGCGTGTTGCCCTCCATGATCGCGACGCACGAGTTCGTCGTGCCGAGGTCGATGCCGATGATCTTTCCCATGTCGTTGGACTCCTGGATGCGGAATTCGGATGGTTCAACAGTGGTGGCAAGGCGACGCGCTTTCAAGCCCGCGCCGGCGGGCGGCGGCGTCGCCGGCGGCTCACGGCGCGCCGGCGACCGTGACGAGCGCCGGGCGCAGGACGCGGTCGTTGATGAGGTATCCCTTCTGCAGCACGGCGACGACGGTGTTCGCCTCCTGCGCCGCCGGCACGACGCTGATCGCCTGGTGCTGGTGGGGGTCGAACTTCGTGCCCGCCGGCGGGTTCACCTCGACCACCTTGTGGCGCTCGAGCGCCTGCGCGAGCTGGCGCAGCGTCGCGTGCACGCCCTCGAGCATCTGCTCGGGCGTCGCCTTCGGGGTCGCGATCGCCGCCTCGAGGCTGTCGCGCACCGGCAGCAGGCCCTCGGCGAACGACTCGACGGCGTACTTGCGCGCCTTCGCCATCTCCTCCTCGGCTCGGCGGCGCACGTTCTCGGCCTCGGCCTTCGCACGCAGGTAGGCGTCGGCCATCTCGGCGTGCTTCGCCTCGAGTTCGGCAAGCCGCTGCTCGGCGCTCGCGGCGCCGGTGCCGGCGGCCGGCTCGGTGGCGGGGGTGGGACTGTCGGAGGCGGGCGCGTCGTGGGGCTGCATCGTGTCGGTCGGGTCTGGTGCGTGGCCGCCCGTCAGCGACGGGCACGCCGCGGAGATGGGGCTCATGCCCCGGCTTTCAAGAGGGTCTCGTGCCGCGGGGGCTCAGGAGTCGTCGAGCGACACGCTCCAGCGCTGCCAGTCGGGGGTCCGCGCGCGCTCGAGTTCGCGCCGCTCGCGCTTGGTCGGCCGGCCGTGTGCGAGGCCGAGCGCCGGCTCGACGCCCTGGCGGCGCTGCTCGGCCGCGCGCTCGCGCGCGGCGATGCTCTGCGGGGTCTCTTCGTAAAGCGCCTGCGCGAGCGGCGCCGGCCCGCGTACCGCGCTCAGCGCGCGCACGACGACTTCGCGCTGCAGCAGCCCCTGGCGCAGCGCGACGCGGTCGCCGGGGCGCAACTCGCGCGCCGCCTTGGCCGGCTGGCCGTTGACCTGCACCCGCCCCTTGCCGATCTCCTCGACGGCGAGGCTGCGCGTCTTGTAGAAGCGCGCGGCCCACAGCCACTTGTCGAGGCGCACGCGGTTGTCGTCGTCGGGGGGCGGATGGCGGTCGGTCATCGCGCCTGATTGTCGACGATCGGCGCCGCCGGCCGTGCCCGTGTGGCGTTGGCGCGCCCCGTCGGCCCACACGGGCTCGGTGTTTGTCCTAGGTCGCGGCGCCGCCAGGCGGCGCCCGTCTGCGCGACCATTCGGGCCTTGCGATTCGATCCGACACGAAGGAGACCCCCGATGCGCCGCGACACGTTCCTCCGCTTCCTCGCCGGCCTCGCCGCCGCCGGTGCCTTGCCGGCCTGGGCGCAGGCCGGCGTCAACCTGAAGATGATGATTCCGGCCAACCCCGGCGGCGGCTGGGACACGACCGGCCGCGCGCTCGGCAAGGCGATGCAGGACGCCGGCGTCGCCGCCAGCGTGACCTACGAGAACAAGGGCGGCGCTGCCGGCGCGATCGGCCTGGCGCAGTTCTACAACGCCAGCCGCGGCGACCCGAACGCGCTGATGGTGATGGGCGCCGTGATGCTTGGCGGCATCATCACCGGCAAGCCGCCGGTGTCGGTGTCGCAGGTGACGCCCATCGCGCGCCTGACGACCGAGTACAACGTGTTCGTGGTCCCGGCGGGTTCGCCGCTGAAGACGATGGCGGACGTCGTCGAGCAGCTCAAGAAAGACCCCGGCAGCGTCAAGTGGGGCGGCGGCTCGCGCGGCTCGACCGAGCACATCGCGGCCGCGATGATCGCGCGCGACGTCGGCGTCGACGCGAGCAAGATCAACTACGTGCCGTTCCGCGGCGGCGGCGAGGCCACGGCGGCGATCCTCGGCGGCAACGTCACCGTCGGCGGCAGCGGCTACAGCGAGTTCGCGCAGTACATCGAGGCCGGGCGGATGATCCCGATCGCCGTCACGTCGGAGCAGCGCCTGAAGGGCATCGCCGTGCCGACACTCAGGGAGCAGGGCATCAACGTCGCGATCGGCAACTGGCGCGGCGTCTACGGCGCCGCGGGCATCAGCGAGGCGCAGGCGAAGGCGCTGGCCGACATGATCGTCAAGGCGACGAAGTCGAAGGCCTGGGCCGAGGCGCTGGAGAAGAACGGCTGGACGCCGGCGCTGCTGACCGGCAAGGAGTTCGCCGACTTCGTCGACCGCGACTTCGCCGCGCTGCGCGCGACGATGGTCAAGGCCGGCATGGTCTGACCGCGCCGCACCGCGCCCCGACGTGGTGCCTCGCGACCCCGGGCCGAGCGGCACGCGGCAGGCGGCGCGGCGCGTCCGCTGTTGCCCACCTGCGGCGCCAAGGTCCACGCGATGAACACTTCGGCCTCGACCGTCGCCCAGACGCTGATCGGCGTGGGCGTGCTGCTGCTCGCGATCGGCATCGGCGCCGGCGCGCTCGCGATTCCCGCCGAGGCGGGCTACGCGGGCGTCGGGCCGAACTTCCTGCCGTGGATCGTCGCGATCGTGCTCGCGGTATGCGGCGGCGCGCTGATCGCCGAGGCGCGCAGCGGGGGCTTTCGCGAGCGCGAGACGCCCTCGGGCGCCGAGCGCGGCGACTGGCGCGCGCTCGCCTGGGTGGCGGCCGGCATCCTCGTCAACGCCGCGTTCATCGAACGCATCGGCTTCGTCGCCGCCTGCGCGCTGTGCTATGCGCTCGCGGTGCGTGGCCTGCGCAGCGCCGAGGGGCGGCCCGCGGGCGGGGTCGTGCGAACGCTGGCCGATGCCGGCACCGGCGTCGCGATCGCGGCGCCCGTGTTCTGGCTGTTCACCAAGGTGCTCGCCGTCAACCTGCCCGGCCTGACCGGCACCGGCTGGCTTTGATCGGACAGCGCGAGCGGCCACACCCGTGATGGACCTCTGGACGCAACTGCTCGGCGGCTTCGCGACCGCCGCGACGCCGGTCAACCTGCTGTGGGCCTTCGTCGGCTGCGCGGTCGGCACCGCGATCGGCGTGCTGCCGGGCCTCGGGCCGGCCGTGACGGTGGCGATGCTGCTGCCGATCACGGCGCAGGTCGAGCCCACGGCGTCGATGATCTTCTTCTGCGGCATCTACTACGGCGCGATGTACGGCGGCTCGACGACGTCGATCCTGCTCAACACGCCCGGCGAGACCGGCACGATGGTCACCGCGCTCGAAGGCTTCAAGATGGCCAAGAGCGGCCGCGCCGGTGCGGCGCTGGCGACGAGCGCGATCGGCTCGTTCGTCGCCGGCACCGTCGCGACCGTGCTGGTGACGCTGTTCGCGCCCGTGGTGGCCGAGTACGCCGTCAAGCTGGGACCGCCCGAGTACTTTTGCCTGATGCTGCTCGCGTTCACGACCGTGAGCGCCGTGCTCGGCAAGAGCCTGGTGCGCGGGCTGACGGCACTCTTCGTCGGCCTCGCGCTCGGGCTGGTGGGCATCGACCAGATCACGGCGCAGGTGCGCTACACCGGCGGCGTCGTCGAGTTCATGGACGGCATCGAGGTCGTGCTCGTCGCGGTGGGCCTGTTCGCCGTTGGCGAGTGTCTCTACAACGCGCTGTACGAGGGCCGCAGCGTCTCGAGCCTGAACCGGATGACGAAGGTGCACATGACGCGCCGCGAGTGGCGCCGCTCGTGGCCGGCGTGGCTGCGCGGCACCGCGATCGGCTTTCCGTTCGGCACCATCCCGGCCGGCGGCTCCGAGATTCCGACCTTCCTCAGTTACGCGACCGAGCGCAAGCTCAGCGCGCACAAGGACGAGTTCGGCACCACCGGCGCGATCGAGGGCGTGGCGGGCCCCGAGGCGGCGAACAACTCGGCAGTGACGGCCACGCTCGTGCCGCTGCTCACGCTCGGCATCCCGACGTCGGTGACGGCGGCGATCCTGCTCAGCGCGCTGCAGAACTACGGCATCAACGCCGGCCCGCAACTGTTCCAGACCTCGTCGGCGCTGGTGTGGGCGCTGATCGCGTCGCTCTACATCGGCAACGTGATGCTGCTCGTGCTGAACCTGCCGCTGGTCGGGCTGTGGGTCAAGCTGCTGAAGATCCCGAAGGCGCCGCTGTACGCGGGCATCCTGATCTTCGCGACGGTGGGCGTCTACGGCATGCGCCAGAGCGCGTTCGACCTCTACCTGATGCTCGGCTTCGGCCTGCTCGGCGTCGTGATGCGGCGCTTCGACTTCCCGACCGCGCCCGTGATCGTTGGCCTGATCCTCGGCCCGCTCGCCGAAGCGCAGCTGCGCAACGCGCTGGCGATCGGCGAGGGACGCTGGAGCATCTTCGTCGAGCGGCCGGTCTCGCTCGTGCTGCTCGTCGTCGTCGCGCTCGTGCTCGTCACGCCGCGGCTGCTGGCGTGGCGGCGGCGGGCCTGAGCCAGGTGGCTCAGTCGGTCGCCCCCATCGCCAGCGCCCGCTCGCGCTGCGCCTGCAGCGCGGCCTCGTCGGGCGGCACCGTCGTGGTCCAGCCCTGCATGTGACGGATCGCGAGCGCCGACAGCGCCGCGATCCACTCGTGCTGGTCGTTGAGGCAGGGCAGGTAGTGGAACTCGCGTCCGCCCGCGGCGAGGAATGCGCCCTTGGCCTCCATCGCGATCTCCTCGAGCGTCTCGAGGCAGTCGGCGACGAAGCCCGGGCACAGCACGTCGACGCGCTTGACCCCCTGCGCCGCGAGCTCGCGCAGCGTGGGCTCGGTGTACGGCTCGAGCCAGCGCGCCTTGCCGAAGCGGCTCTGGAACGTCACGACGAGCTCGTCCTCGGGCAGGCCGAGGCGCTCGCGCAGCAGCCGCGCCGTCTTGTGGCACTCGCAGTGGTAGGGGTCGCCGAGCATCAGCGAGCGGTGCGGCACGCCGTGGAAGCTCAGCAGCAGGCGATCGCCGCGGCCGTGCGACTGCCAGTGGTCGGTCACGCGGCGCGCGAGCGCGTCGATGTAGCCGGCGTCGTCGTGGAAGCGGTTGACGAAGCGCATCTCGGGCAACTGGCGCGTGCGCCGTGCCCACTCGCCCACGGCGTCGATGACGCTGGCCGTCGTCGCCGACGCGTACTGCGGGTACAGCGGCACCACGAGCACGCGCGTGACGCCTTCGGCCTTCAGCGCGTCGAGCACGCGGCCGACCGACGGCTCGCCGTAGCGCATCGCGTGGCGCACGAGCACGCGGTGGCCGCGCTCGCCGAGGTAGCCGGCGAGCAGCTTGGACTGCTTTTCGGTCCACACCGCCAGCGGCGAGCCCTCGGGCGTCCAGATCGTCGCGTACTTGGCCGCCGACTTCGCCGGCCGCACGCGCAGGATCACGCCGTGCAGGATCAGCCACCACCAGGGGTTCGGGATCTCGACCACGCGGGGATCGCCGAGAAACTGCCTCAGGTAGTTGCGCAGCGCGGCCGCCGTCGGCGCTGCAGGCGTGCCCAGGGCCACGAGCAGCACGGCGGTGCGCGGCGGCTGGCCGTGGTGATAGGAGGGTTCGGTGGAGAACGACATCGGCGCGGATTGTCGGCGAAGCCCGGTGCGCCTCCCGGCCGCGCGCGCAGAAGGCCGGCGCGTCGCTCGGGGTGCGTCAGCGCAGCCCGGCGCGCTCGCGGCGCAGGCGCTGCAGCTCGTCGACGATGACCTCGATGTCCAGCGGCTTCGTCCAGTAGGCGCGGAACCCTGCGTCGAGGGCGCGCTGCACGTCGGCGGGCATCGCGTCGGCCGAGCACATGTACGCCGGGGCGTCGGCGAGGGCGTCGAGCCGGCGCAGCTGCTGCAGCACCTCGTGGCCGCTCGCGCCCGGCAGGTTGGCGTCGAGCACGAGCACGTCGGGGTACCAGTCCTGCACGACCTCGAGCGCCTCGGCGCCGTCCTCGGCGACCCGCAGGTCGAAGCCCGGGTGGCGGCGCAGGGCCTCCTCGAACAGCAGCGCGTTGATGCGGTTGTCCTCGACGTAGAGCAGGCGTAGCGGATCGACGCCCGCCGCCGGCACGGCGGGTGGGACTGCGGCCGCGCCCCGGCCCGGCGCCGCCGGCTCGGCGGCGACCGTGGGCGCGGCAGGCAGCACGACGTGCATGCGCGTGCCTCGCCCGGGCCGGCTGTCGATCTCGAGCGCACCGCCCATCGCCTCGACGAGCCGGCGCGAGATCACGAGGCCGAGCCCGGTGCCCTCGATCGTCGACGTGTCGCGGCCGAGGCGCTCGAACGGCTGGAACAGACGCGCGAGCTGGTCCGGCGACATCCCGGTGCCGGTGTCGTCGATCGCGACGGCGCAGCGGCCGTCGGCGAGCGCCTCGATCGACCACGTCACGCGGCCGCCCGGACGGTTGTACTTGACCGCGTTCGATCCGATGTTGAGCAGCACCTGCCGCAGCCGCTGCGCGTCGGCGAGCGCGTGCAGCGCGACAGCGGCGCCTGCGCGCTGCTGGTGCACGCCGCGGGCGTCGGCCATCGGCTGCAGCATCGCGAGGCAGTCGTCGACGAGCGGCGACAGCGCGACCGCCTCGGGCTTCAGCGCCAGGTCGCCCGTTTCGGCGCGCTGCAGGTCGAGCACGTCGTTGACGAGCGTCAGCAGGTGGCGCCCGGCGTTGAGGATGTGGTCGACGTGGTCGAGGCGCGCGCCCGACTGCAGCCGCAGCAGCTGGGCGAAGCCGATGATCGCGTTCAGCGGCGTGCGCATCTCGTGGCTCATGCGCGACATGAACTCGCTCTTGCTGCGGCTGGCCATCTCGGCCACGAGCTTGTCGCGCCGCGCCTGCTCGGCCTGCTGGCGCTCGCTGATGTCGCGCAGCAGCCCGATCAGGTGCGTCGTGCGGCCGTCGGCGTCGCGCGCCGCGACGATCGTCAGTTCGGCCGTGAAGAGCCCGCCGTCGCGGCGGCGCGTCTCGATCACGACGGCGGCGTCGCCGCCGCGCCGCAGCGCCTGCGCGAGCGGTTCACGGCCCGGCGTGCCGGTGGCGGCGAGATCCTCGAACTGCCAGCCCTGAACCGCGTCTCGCGACCAGCCGGCCAGCCGCTCGAATGCTGTGTTGGCGTAGACGAGCGGCAACCCGGGCGCGAGCGCGTCGGCGATCACGATCGGCAGCGACGCCGGCGACTCGAAGGCGCGCTGCATCAGCAGCACGTCGCGCGCGAGCGTGCGCGACTCGGTAAGGTCGCGCGTGAGCACGAGCAACTCGCCGCCGGGCATCGGCGACACCCGCGCCTCGAAGTGACGCACCGCGCCGTCGGCACCGGGCACGTCGAACTCGTAGCGCTGCACGCGGCCGAGCGCGGTCGCGCGCTGCATCGCGGCGCGCGCCGCCTCGGCGGCGGCCGGCGGCAGCCCGGCGTCGACCTCGCGCCCCACCAGCTGCTCGAACGGCCGGCTCAGCGACGCGTGACGCGGCGTGCTCGCACGGCTGAAGCGCCCGCGCGCGTCGACGACGAACCACAGGTCGGGGATCGCGGCGAGCACCGCGCTCAGGTGGGCGTCGGCGTCGAGCTGGCGGCGCTGCAGCGCGAGGCGCTCGTCCTCCGAGCGTTTGGCCGCGGTGTGGTCGAACGACAGGTGCACGACGTGTCCACCCGGCAGCCGGCGGTCGCCGACGAGGCCCCAGCCGTCGCGCCAGCGGATCTCCTGCAACGCCGGCGCGTCGCCGACGAGGCCGAGGCGCCACGCGACGAACTGCTCCTCGCGGCCGACGGCGTCGGGGTAGTGGCCGCCGTACGCGAGATGGCGCACCAGCGTGTGCCAGCTCGGCGGCCCGGAAGGTCCCGCGTCGCCGAGCTGCTCGTGCCACGCCGCATTGGCGAACACGATCCGCCCCGCGGCATCGCTGACGGCCACTCCGGCGGGCAGGCCGTCGAGGACCCGCCGCAGCAGGTCTTCGGCCGCGGCCGCAGGCGGCACCGCGGCATCGGCCTCCCACCAGGCGCTGCCGGCATGGCCCGTGCCGTGCAGGTGCTCGCGGCGGCTGCTCTCCCGGCGCTCGCGCAGCCGCGAGGCCAGCAGCGCTTCGGCGACCAGGGCCAGATCCTGGAGCGCCGCGAGCAATGAATCGTCCCACGCCCGAGGTGCGGCGTCGGACACGCACAGCGTGCCGACGGGCAGACCCTCGACGCGCAGCGGCACGCCGGCGTAGGCGCACGCCGCCGCCGGATCGTGCGACCGCGCCTCGCCCTCGGCCGCCTCGGCCGCGCTCGGCACGAGCAGCGGCGCGTCGGTCGCGACGACGCGGGCGCACGGGCTCGTCGAGCGCGGTGCCACCCGCGCCGCGCCGCCGACGCCGGCCTTGCACCACACCTGCTGCGCCGTGACGAGGTTCAGCGCCGCGCCCGCGCCGCCGGCGGCGCGGGCGGCCGCGCGCACGAGCGCATCGAGCGCTGGCACGGGCTCGGCGTCGAGCCAGCCGAGCGCGTCGAGCAGGCGCAGCCGCGCGACCTCCTGCCGGTGCAGGACGGCGGTGGCGATGGTCGGCGAGGGCGCTCGTTCGGCCGCCACGGGTCAGGCGCGCGCCGGATCCGGCATCGGCAGCGGCTGCGGTTCGGTGTCGCGCTCGTGCACGACCTCGAACTGGACGACGGCGGCGCCGAGCTCGGCCGGCGACGCACCGAGGCCGATCGAGCCGCGGCCGTGCAGCGTGCAGGTGCCACGACGCAGGACGAGGACGTCACCCCCTGTGCCGAAACGCACGTAGGTGCCGTTGTAGCTGAGGTCGGTGAGCTGGTAGGCGCCGCCGTGCCAGTCGATGCGTGCGTGCGAGCGCGAGACGCGCGAGTCGTCGACGCAGAAGCTGGCCTGCTGGCTGCGGCCGAGCACGACCGGCAGTTCGTCGACGTCGAACATGCGCTCGACGTCGAGCCACTCCAGTCGCAGGCCTTCGGGAGCCGGCTCGGCCTGCAGGTCGCCGAACTGCGTCAGCTCGCCTTCGACCGGCGCGCGGTGCGGGCGCAGGTAGACCTGCACGGGCTCGACGCGTCCGCGCAGGCGAAGGCGGTCGAGGCAGCGGAACGCCGCGCGACTGGCCGGCGGCAGGCCGGCGAGCACCTCGGCGGTGACGAGGGTTTCGTTGTCGCCGGCGTGGTCGAGCAGGCGCGCGGCGACGTTGACCGCATCGCCGAAGCAGTCGCCGGCCATCTCGACGACCTCGCCGCACGCGAGCGCCACCTGCAGCCGCAGGCCGCGCAGCCCCGACGACGCGCCGCGCTGGTGACCCCGCGAGACGAGGTGGTCGAGCGCATCGTGCATGCGCTGCGAGGCGTCGAGCGCCGGCTGCGACTGCGCGAACACGGCCATCAGGCCGTCGCCGAGCGTCTTCACGACCTGGCCGCCCAGGGCGTCGACCGTCGCCGCCAGCGCCGACACCGTGTGCGTGACGACCGACGTCGCCTCCGCGTTGCCGAGCGTCTCGTACAGCGCCGTGCTGCCGCGCAGGTCGGCGAAGAGCACGGTGCGTTCGATGATGCGCGTCATGGCGCG
>JALOSD010000267.1 GCA_025458585.1 Burkholderiaceae bacterium
GTACCGGCGCGGCCTGGCCGCGCCCTGACCCCCGCGAGCGCCCGGCTACGCCAGCACCGGCGCCAGCGCGCGCCGCGCCTCGGCCTCGTCCAGCGCCTGACGGCGCGCCCAGTCGGCGAGCTGGTCGTCGCCGATGCGCCCGACGTTGAAGTAGACCGCCTGCGGATGCGCGAGGTAGAAGCCGCTGACGCTCGCCGCCGGCGTCATCGCCAGGCTCTCGGTGAGCCCCATGCCGATGCGCTCGGCCTGCAGCAGCTCGAACATAGCGCGCTTGACACGGTGGTCCGGGCACGCCGGGTAGCCCGGCGCAGGCCGGATGCCGCGGTAGCGCTCGGCGACCAGTTCCTCGTGCGTCAGCAGCTCGTCGGCGGCGTAGCCCCACAGGTCGCGCCGCACGCGCTCGTGCAGGTACTCGGCGAACGCCTCGGCGAGGCGGTCGGCGAGCGCCTTGAGCATGATCGCGCTGTAGTCGTCGTGGTCGTCGACGAACTGTCGCTCCTTCTTCTCGACGCCGAGGCCGGCGGTGACAGCGAACAGGCCGATGTAGTCGGGCGCGACGCCCTTCGGGGCGACGAAGTCCGCCAGGCAACGGTTCGCACGCCGCACGCCGTCGACGACCGGCCGCTCGCTCTGCATGCGCAGCGGCGACCAGGTCATCAGCACGCGCTCGCGCGTCTCGTCCGCGTAGAGCTCGATCGTGTCGTCGTCGACCGTGTTCGCGGGCCAGAAGCCGAGCACGCCGCTGGCCTGCAGCCAGCGCCCCTCGACGAGGCGCTGCAGCATGCGCTTGCCGTCGCTGAACACGCGCGTCGCCTCGGCGCCGACGATCTCGTCGCGCAGGATCTCGGGGAAGCGCCCGGCGAGGTCCCAGGTCTGGAAGAACGGCGTCCAGTCGATGTAGCGCGCGAGCTCGGCGAGGTCCTGGTTGCGGACCTCGCGCCGGCCGAGGAACTTCGGTTTCGGCGGCACGTAACCGGCCCAGTCGACCGGCGCCCTGTTCGCACGCGCCTGCGCGAGCGTCACGAGAGGCGTCGTCTTGCGGGCCGCGTGCTGCCGGCGCACGCGCTCGTAGTCGGTCTCGAGGTCGGCGACGAACTTGGCCGCCCGCTCGTCGGACAGCAGGTCGGCGCACACGCCGACGCTGCGCGATGCGTCGGGCACGTAGACGACGGGGCCGTCGTAGTGCGGCGCGATCTTCACCGCCGTGTGCACCCGGCTCGTCGTCGCGCCGCCGATCAGCAGCGGGATCTTGCGCAGGCGGAACCAGTCGTCGCGCTGCATCTCGCCGGCCACGTGCTGCATCTCCTCGAGGCTCGGCGTGATCAGCCCCGACAGGCCGATCAGGTCGGCGCCCTCGACCCTCGCCTTCGCGAGGATGTCCTGGCACGGGACCATCACGCCCATGTTGACGACCTCGAAGTTGTTGCACTGGAGCACGACGGCGACGATGTTCTTGCCGATGTCGTGCACGTCGCCCTTCACGGTCGCGATCACGATCTTGCCCTTCGGCTTCACGTCGCCGCCGGCGTCCATCGTCGCACGCTTCTCCGCCTCGATGTACGGCAGCAGGTGCGCCACCGCCTGCTTCATCACGCGCGCGCTCTTGACGACCTGCGGCAGGAACATCTTGCCGGCGCCGAACAGGTCGCCGACGACGTTCATGCCGGCCATCAGCGGGCCCTCGATGACGTGCAGCGGCCGCCCGCCCTTCGCCTCGATCGCGCGCCAGGCCTCCTCGGTGTCGGCGTCGATGAAGTCGGTGATGCCGTGCACCAGCGCGTGCGACAGCCGCTCCTCGACCGCCAGCGTCCGCCACGCGAGCCGCGCCGAGTCGTCCTTCGCCGCGCCCTTGACCTGCTCGGCGATCTCGAGCAGCCGCTCGGTCGCGTCGGGGCGGCGGTTGAGCACGACGTCCTCGACGCGCTCGCGCAGGTCGGGGTCGAGCTCGTCGTAGACGCCGACCATGCCGGCGTTGACGATGCCCATGTCGAGCCCGGCGCGGATCGCGTGGTAGAGGAACACGGTGTGGATCGCCTCGCGCACCGGGTCGTTGCCGCGGAAGCTGAAGCTCACGTTGCTGACGCCGCCCGAGACCTTCGCACCGGGCAGGTTGGCCTTGATCCAGCGGGTGGCCTCGATGAAGTCGACAGCGTAGTTCGCGTGCTCGTCGATGCCGGTGGCGATCGCGAAGATGTTGGGGTCGAAGACGATGTCCTCGGGCGGGAAGTCGACCTCGTCGACGAGGATGCGGTACGCGCGCGCACAGATCTGCGTCTTGCGCGCGAAGGTGTCGGCCTGCCCCTGCTCGTCGAACGCCATCACGACGGCGGCGGCGCCATAGCGGCGGATCAGCTTCGCCTGGCGCACGAACTCGGCCTCGCCCTCCTTCAGCGAGATCGAGTTGACGATGCCCTTGCCCTGCAGGCACTTCAGGCCGGCCTCGATCACGCTCCACTTCGAGCTGTCGATCATGATCGGCACGCGCGCGATCTCGGGCTCGGCGGCGACGAGGTTGAGGAAGCGCACCATCGCCGCCTCGCTGTCGAGCATCGCCTCGTCCATGTTGACGTCGATGACCTGCGCGCCGTTCTCGACCTGCTGGCGCGCGACCGCGAGCGCCTGGTCGAACTGGCCGCCGAGGATCAGGCGCGCGAACGCCTTCGAGCCGGTGACGTTGGTGCGTTCGCCGATGTTGACGAACAGCGAGCCGGCGCCGATGGTGACCGGCTCGAGGCCGGCGAGGCGCATCGGGGGGATCGCGGGAACGGATGCGGAAGGCGTCATGGCGGGCGGCGACTCGTCGGTGGCGCACCGCCTGCCGCTCACGCGCAGACCGGCGCACCGGGCTGGGTGAGCGTCGTTGCGCACCGCGTCGGCGGCCGTCCGAGCCTGGC
>JALOSD010000047.1 GCA_025458585.1 Burkholderiaceae bacterium
AGCCAGTCGCCGAGCGCGCGCCAGCCCTCGCCGTCGGCGCCGGCCGCCTGCGCGCCGGCCATCGTCGCGGCGACGAAGAGCGCGCCCGTCTTCGCGCGCTGGTAATCGACCAGCGACACGCGCGACTCGCACTCCCACGCCTGACCGGCGGCGATGCCGAACGGCATGCCGACGCCCTGCGCGATCGTGTCCATCAGGCTCGCCAGCCGCTGCGGCGAGCGCCCCGCCGCGCGCGCAACGGTCTGGAAACCGAGCACGATCAGCGCGTCGCCGGCGAGCACCGCCAGCGGCTCGCCGAACGCGTACGGCACCGAGGCACGGCCGCGGCGCGTCGGCGCGTCGTCGAAGCACGGCAGGTCGTCGTGCACGAGCGAGGCGCAGTGCAGAAGCTCGATCGCGACCGCGGCCGCCATCGACAGCTCGGGGTCATCGTCGCCGCAGGCGTGCGCCACCGCCAGACACAGGCGCGGCCGCACGCGCGCGCCGCCGGGGAAGACCGCGTGCCGGATCGCGCCGGCGAGCTTCGGCGGGGCGCCGGGGTGTTCGCTGGCGGCGACCGCCGCGGCAAGCGCTTGTTCGATGCGGGAGCTGGGCTTCATGGCGATCCTCGACCGCGCGGCGCGCGGAAGGTTGGGACGACCGATCTGTCAACTTATTGTTTACAGATCGACTGTCAACTAGGATAGACACATGCCCGCGTCGCGTCAACCCGCCACGAACCCTCTGCGCGAGCGCGTCGTCGTCGTCGGTGCCGGCGTCGGCGGGCTCGTCGCCGCGTGCGAGCTCGCGCACCGCGGTGTCGACGTGACGCTCGTCGAGCGCGCCGCCGAGCCCGGCGGCAAGATGCGCCGCGTGCCGGTCGGCGACACCTGGATCGACGGCGGGCCGACAGTGTTCACGATGCGCTGGGTGTTCGACCGCCTGTTCGACGACCTCGGCGTCGCGCTCGACGAGCACCTGCGGCTGCAGCCGCTTCGCGTGCTCGCGCGCCACGCGTGGAGCGCCGACGAGCGCTTCGACCTCGGCTTTCGCGCCTTCGTCGAGCGCGGGCGCGCGATCTTCCGCACGCTCGACGAGCCATTCATGCGCTCGAGCCGGCCGAACCCGGTGAGCCTCGCGTGGCGCGTCGGCCTGCGCGGGCTGCCGGGGCTGCTCGGCATCTCGCCGTTCACGACGCTGTGGCGCGAGCTCGGCCGCTACTTCCCCGACCCGCGGCTGGGCCGCTACGCCACGTACTGCGGCGCGTCGCCGTTCCACGCCCCGGCCACGCTGATGCTCGTCGCCCACGTCGAGCAGGAAGGCGTATGGGCGGTCGACGGCGGCATGCACCGCATCGCGCAGGTGCTCGCCGCGCTCGCCGAGCGCGCCGGCGCGCGGCTGCGCTTCGGCTGCGAGGTGCGCGAGATCGTCGTCGAGGCGGGGCGCGCGCGCGGCGTGCGCCTGGCCGACGGCGAGACGCTGCCGGCCGACGCCGTCGTCTTCAACGGTGACGTCGCCGCGCTCGGCGCCGGGCTGCTCGGCGACGCCGCGCGCGCCGCCGCGGCGCCGGTGCCGGCGCCCAAGCGGTCGCTGTCGGCCGTCACGTGGAACGCCGTCGCGCGCACCGCGGGCTTTCCGCTCGTGCGCCACACCGTGTTCTTCTCCGACGACTACCCGGCCGAGTTCGCCGAGATCACGCGCGCGCGCCGCCTGCCGACGACGCCGACGGTCTACGTCTGCGCGCAGGACCGCGACGACGATGCCACCGCCCCGCCCGGCGCCGAGCGGCTGCTCGTGCTCGTCAACGCGCCGGCCGACGGCGACCACCACCCCATCCCCGCCGAGGAGCTCGCCGCATGCGAAGCACGAACCTTCCGCCACCTGGCAGCCTGCGGGCTGCAGGTGTCCCTCGATTCCTCGGCGACGCAGGTGACGACGCCGAGCGGCTTCCACCGCCTGTTCCCGGGCACGGGGGGCGCGCTGTACGGCCAGGCGTCGCACGGCTGGCAGGCGTCGTTCACGCGCCCGGGCGCGGCGAGCCGGATCCCGGGGCTCATGCTGGCAGGCGGGAGCGTGCACCCGGGGCCGGGGGTGCCGATGGCGGCGCTGTCGGGGCGGCTGGCGGCGAGCCGGGTGCTCGACGACCTGAGGCGTACTCGCCCGCGTTCGACCGCCCCGTGGCCGAAGGCGGCTACGCCTGGTGGTATGTCGACGCCCTGAGCGACGACGGCGCGCACGCACTGACGCTGATCGCGTTCGTCGGCAGCGTCTTCTCGCCCTACTACGCCTGGCAGCGCCGCCGCGGCGTGGCCGACCCGCAGAACCACTGCGCCGTCAACCTCGCGCTCTACCGGCCCGACCGCCCGGGCGGCAAGCGCTGGGCGATGACCGAGCGCGGCCGCGCCGCGCTCGAGCGAGACGCGACCCACCTGCGCATCGGGCCGAGCGCGCTCGCGTGGCACGACGACGGCGCCGAACGCGGCCTGCACGTGACGATCGACGAGACGACGGTGCCCTTTCCGTCGCGGCTGCGCGGGCGGCTGCACGTGCGCCCGCTCGCCGTGATGCACGACACCTACACGCTGGATGCGCGCGGACGCCACCGCTGGCACCCGATCGCACCGCTGGCGCGCATCGAGGTCGAGTTCACCGCCCCCGCCCTGCGCTGGCAGGGCGAGGCCTACCTCGACTCGAACTTCGGCGACGCGCCGCTCGAGGCCGACTTCGCGCGCTGGGACTGGTCGCGTGCGCACCTGCCGGGCGGGCGCGTCGCCGTGTTCTACGACGTCACGCGCCGCGACGGCTCGCCGCACGGCCTCGCGTTGCAGTTCGACGCCGCCGGCACCGTGCGCGCGATCGAGGCGCCGCCGCACGCGCCGCTCGGACGCACCGGCTGGCGCGTCGAGCGCGGCACGCGCAGCGACGCCGGCGCGCCGGCGCGCGTGCTGAAGACCCTCGAGGACACGCCGTTCTACGCCCGCTCGCTCGTACGCTCGCAGCTGCACGGCGAGAGCGCGACCGCGGTGCACGAGAGCCTGTCGCTCGCGCGCTTCGCGTCGCCGGTCGTGCAGGCGATGTTGCCGTTCCGGATGCCGCGACGCTCCCGCTGAGCGACCGGCCGGGTACCGCGCCGGCACCCCGCTAGACTGCCCGCATGATCCCGCCGGGCTTCATCCAGGAGTTGCTCGCGCGCGTCGACATCGTCGACGTCGTCGGCCGCCACGTGCAGCTGCGCAAGACGGGCGCGAACCTGGTCGGGCTGTGCCCTTTCCACGGCGAGAAGTCGCCGAGCTTCACCGTCAGCCCGGCCAAGCAGTTCTATCACTGCTTCGGCTGCGGCGCGAGCGGCGACGCGATCCGCTTCCTCACCGAGCACCACGGCATGAGCTTCGTCGAGGCGGTGCACGAGCTCGCGCAGCAGGTCGGCGCGCAGGTACCAGAGGACCGCGCCACGCCCGAGCAGCGCGAGCGTGCGGCGCAGCAGCGCGAACGCGAGGCGACGCTCGCCGGCGTGCTGAAGACCGCCGCCGACCACTACCGCAGGCAGCTGAAGGCGAGCCCGCGCGCGATCGGGTACCTGAAGTCGCGCGGCCTGTCGGGCGAGGTCGCGGCACGCTTCGCGCTCGGCTACGCGAGCGACAGCTGGCGCGGCCTGGCGAGCGTGTTCCCTCGCTACGACGACCCGCTGCTCGTCGAAGCGGGGCTCGTGATCGTGCACGCCGCCGACGAGTCGGGGGGCGAGGACGAGAAGCGCTACGACCGCTTCCGCGACCGCATCATGTTCCCGATCCGCAGCGTCAAGGGCGAGGTGATCGGTTTCGGCGCGCGCGTGCTCGACCGTGGCGAACCGAAGTACCTGAACTCGCCCGAGACGCCGCTGTTCCACAAGGGCCGCGAGCTGTACGGGCTGTTCGAGGCGCGCACCGGGCTGCGCGAGCGCGGCGTGGCGCTCGTCGTCGAGGGCTACATGGACGTCGTCGCGCTCGCCCAGCTCGGGCTGCCGAACGCCGTGGCCACGCTCGGCACCGCGTGCACGCCGGACCACGTCGCCAAGCTGCTGCGCTTCACCGACCGCGTCGTCTTCAGCTTCGACGGCGACGCCGCCGGCCGCCGCGCCGCGGTGCGCGCGCTCGAGGCGGCGCTGCCGCACGCGAGCGACACGCGCAGCTTCCGCTTCCTCTTCCTGCCGCCCGAGCACGACCCCGACTCGTACGTGCGCGAGCACGGCCGCGAAGCCTTCGAGCGCCTGATGGCCGACGCGATGCCGCTGTCGCGCCTGCTCGTCGAGGTCGCGCAGGCCGACGGCGACCTCGCCACCGCCGAGGGCCGCGCGCGCATGCTTGCGCAGGCACGGCCGCTGTGGGCCCAGCTGCCCGACGGCGCGCTGCGCCGGCAGGTGCTCGGCGAGCTCGCGCGCGCGGGCGCGCTGCCCGTCGACGAGCTCGCCTCGATGTGGCAGGCGGCCGGTACGCCGCCGCCTGCACCGGCGGCCGCCGGCGAGCGCACGCGCGCCCCGGCGCGCAGCGCACCGCGGCGGCCGCTCGCCACCCGCCAGCCGCCGCGCAAGCCCGAGGACCGCGCGCTGCAGATGCTGCTCGCGCGCAGCGACTGGTGGGACGCGCTCTCGGCGCACGACCACGAGCTGTTGCACGCGCTGCCGGCGCCGCACGGCGCGCTCGTGTCGTGGCTCGAGCGCGAGATCGCCGAGCACGGCGCGCGCCCCTGGGCTGCGCTTCGGCTCGCGCTCGCCGACGACGCGCAGCTCGCCGAGGCGGGCGTCGACGTGGCCGCGTGGCAGGCCGACGTCGACACCGGCGACGCCCACGACGCGCAGCCCGACGACCTGCGGCGCGCCGTCGACCACCTGCACGAGCGCGCGCTGAAGGCCGCGCTCGAGGTGGCTGCGCGCGACGCGGCGCACGACGCCGGCGCGCTGGCGCACTACCGCGACCTGCTCGCGCAGATGGCGCAGCTCAAGCAGCGCCTGACGGCAGCACGCGCCGAGGGCGAGCCCGCCCGCTAGCTCCGGCGCCTGCAAGCGCCCCGCGGCAAGGCCCCTGGCCACGGCCCCGGCGCGCGCCCGGTGTAACCTGCGCCGCGCCTGGTGAGAGCCGGGCGCCGCACGCGGCCGGTGCTTGTAACCTGGCACACCTTGCCGCCGCACCCCGTTCCCGCCGTCGCCGTCAGCCCCGATGCACGCCACCCTCCCCTTGCTCGCCGCCACCACCTTCCCCGCGCTGCGCCGCGACCGGCTCGACACGCTGCAGGTCAACCTCGGCTACCGCTGCAACCAGAGCTGCCTGCACTGCCACGTCGGCGCCAGCCCGCAGCGCACCGAGGCGATGGACGGCGAGACGATCGACCTCGTGCTGCAGGTGCTCGAACGCCGCCGCGTCGGCTCCCTCGACCTGACCGGCGGCGCGCCCGAGCTGAACCCGCAGTTCCGCCGCCTCGTGCGCGCCGCGCGCGCGCTCGGCGTGCGCGTGATCGACCGCTGCAACCTGACGATCCTGCTCGAGCCCGGGCACGAGGATCTCGCCGACTTCCTCGGCGGCGAAGGCGTCGAGATCGTCGCGTCGCTGCCCTGCTACTCGGCCGGCAACGTCGATCGCCAGCGCGGCGACGGCGTGTTCGACAAGAGCATCGCCGCGCTGCAGCGCCTGAACGCACTCGGCTACGGGCGCGGCGAGGGCCTCGTGCTCAACCTCGTCTACAACCCGCAGGGGCCCAGCCTGCCGCCGCCGCAGGCCGCCCTCGAGGCCGACTACAAGCGCGAGCTGCAGGCGCACTTCGGCATCGGGTTCGACCACCTCTACACGCTCGCCAACATGCCGATCCAGCGCTTCGGCAGCACGCTCGTCTCAAAGGGCGCGTTCGACGCCTACATGACGCTGCTCAAGGGCGCGCACCGCGACGACAACCTCGCCACCGTGATGTGCCGCTCGCTCGTCAGCGTCGACTACCAGGGCTGGCTGTACGACTGCGACTTCAACCAGATGCTCGGCCTGCCCGCGCGACTGGACGGCCGCCCGCGAGCCCACCTGCGCGACCTGCTCGCCGCCGACGACGTACGCGCGCCGATCCGCGTCGCCGACCACTGCTACGGCTGCACCGCCGGCCAGGGCAGCAGCTGCGGCGGTGCGCTCGCGGCATGAGCGCGCCGGGCCGCTCCCAAGCGCTCGTCCCGCAGCGCGCAGCGCGAAGGGTGGTCAGGTGACCGCGCCGGGCCGCCCCCAAGCGCTCATGCCACAGCGCGCAGCGCGATGGCTTGTGCCGTGAGCCGTCCGGCCGCGCCGCGGCTGTCGGTCGTCGTGCCGGCGCTGAACGAGGCGACCGGCATCGTGGCGACGCTGCACCCGCTCGCACGCTGGCGCGCCGCCGGCCACGAGGTGATCGTCGTCGACGGTGGCAGCGCCGACGTCACGCCGGCGCTCGCCGCCCCGCTCGCCGACCGCGTGCTCGCCGCGCCGCGCGGCCGCGCGCGGCAGATGAATGCCGGCGCGGCGGCGGCGCGAGGCGACGTGGTGCTGTTCCTGCACGCCGACACGCGCCTGCCCGACGACGCGCTCGACGCGGTGCGGGCCGCGCTCGGGAACGGCGCGCGCTGGGGCCGGTTCGACGTGCGCATCGCCGGGCGCTCGCCGTGGCTCGCCGTCGTCGGCGCGCTGATGAACCTGCGCTCGCGCCTGACGGGCATCGCCACCGGCGACCAGGCGATCTTCGTCGAGCGCGCAGCGCTCGACGCCGTCGGCGGCTTCCCCGACCAGCCGCTGATGGAAGACGTCGAGCTTTCGCGCCGGCTGCTGCGCCGCGCCGGACGCCCGGCGTGCCTGCGCGCGAAGGTCGTGACCTCGGGCCGGCGCTGGGACGAACGCGGCGTGTGGCGCACGATCTGGCTGATGTGGGCGCTGCGCTGGCGCTACTGGCGCGGCACGCCGGCCGACGTGCTGGCGCGGGCGTATCGATGAGCCCGGGCTGCACGATCGTCGTGATGGCGAAGGCGCCGAAGCCGGGCCTCGCCAAGACGCGGCTCGCGCCGGCGCTCGGCGCCGACGGTGCGGCGCGCCTCGCCGAACGCCTGCTCGACCACGCGCTTGGCGAGGCGCTCGCGGCCGACCTCGGCCCGGTCGAGCTGTGCGCCGCCCCCGACGCCATGGACCCGGCGTTCGCGCGCTGGCGCACGCTGCCGCTGCGCTGGAGCGATCAAGGCACGGGCGATCTCGGCGAGCGCATGGCGCGCGCGATCGATCGCGCGCTCGCCCAGGCGCCCGGGCACACGCCGCGCGTGCTGCTGATCGGCACCGACGCCCCGGCGCTCGACGCGCCGATGCTGCGCACCGCAGCCGCATCGCTGGCGGCGCACGACGCCGTCTTCGTGCCCGCGCACGACGGCGGCTACGTGCTCGTCGGCGTCAGGCGGCTGGCCGCAGCGCTGTTCTGCGGCGTCGCATGGAGCACGCCGCACGTGATGGCGCAGACGCGCGAGCGCCTGCGTGCGGAGGGCTGGACGCACCGCGAGCTGCCGCCGGTGGCCGACGTCGACGAGCCCGCCGACCTCGTGCACCTGCCGCCGGGGTGGCTGACGTCGTGAAGCGGCTGCTGCTGATCGGCGCCGGCCACGCGCACGCGCAGGTGCTGAAGGACTGGGCCGCGACGCCGCTGCCCGGCGTCGAGGTCACCGTCGTCAGCCCTGCGCCGCTCGCGCCCTACTCGGGCATGGTGCCCGGCTGGCTCGCCGGCACGTACCGCTACGAGCAGTGCTGCATCGACTTCGCCGTGCTCGCGCGCGCCGCTGGCGCACGCTTCGTCGCCGGCGAAGTCGTCGCGCTCGACGCCATCCGGCGCACCGTGGCGCTTGCCGACGGCGGCGTGCTCGGCTACGAGCTGCTGTCGCTCAACATCGGCTCGACGCTGCGCCCGCCCGCCATCGACGGCCCGTTGCTGCTGCCGCTGCGGCCGCTGGCGCGGCTGCGCGCGGCCTACGAGACGCTGCTCGAGCGCCTGGCCGACGACGCGCGCCCGCTCTCGTTGACGACGGTTGGCGGCGGCGCCGCCGGCGTCGAGGCCACGCTCGCGGTGCTCGCGCGCCTGCGCGCCCGGCGCCCGGGGCGCGCGCTCGCGGCGCGCCTCGTCACGCGCGGCAACACGCTGCTGCCCGGCATGGCGCGCGGCGCCGCGCGGCGCGCGCAGGCCGCGCTCGAGCGTGCCGGCGTGCGCGTGCAGTGCGGCGTCGCGTTCGACGCGACGGCGGCCGCAGGCGACGACCTGCTGCTGTGGGCCACCGGCGCGGTCGCCCACCCGTGGCCCGCGACGAGCGCGCTCGCGTGCAGCGACGACGGCTTCGTTCGCGTCGACCCCTTCCTGCGCTCGCCGTCGCACCCGGAGGTCCACGCCGTCGGCGACTGCGCCGCCTGGGCCGAGCCGCTGCCGAAAGCCGGCGTCTACGCCGTGCGGATGGGGCCTCTGCTGTCGCACAACCTGCGCGCCGCGCTCGGCCACACCACGGCGCGTGCGTACGTGCCGCAGCACCGCTACCTGGCGCTGCTCGCCACCGCCGACGCGCGCGCGATCGCCGCCTGGGGACCCTGGTCGGCCGAAGGCGCGTGGGCGTGGCGGTGGAAGGACCGCATCGACCGCGGGTTCATCGCCCGCTTCGCACCTCCTGCGTTGCCGGCGGGCGACGAGCGGACATGACCGCAGCGTGTCGACCAGCGGGCCAGCGGACGAGGATGCCGTGACGCCGGCCCTCACCGAAGGCCCCGTGCCCGGCTGCATCGGCCGCATCGCCGAACTGCACGCGCGGTACTACGCCGCCGCGAGCGGCTTCGGCCTGGACTTCGAGGCCAAGGTGGCGCGCGAGCTGGCCGACTTCTGCCTAGCGTACCGTGCCGGGCGCGACGCCCTGTGGCTGCTGCAGCACGACGGCCGCATCGAGGGTTCGGTCGCGATCGACGGCTCGCACGCCGACGGCGAGGGTGCGCACCTGCGCTGGTTCATCGTGTCGGACGCGCTGCGCGGGCACGGCCAAGGTCGGACGCTGCTGGGCGCGGCGCTCGCGTTCGCCGACCGCTGCGGCTACCGCCGCGTGGTCCTGTGGACGTTCGCGGGGCTCGACGCCGCGCGCCACCTGTACGAGGCGCACGGCTTCGCGCTGCAGCGCCAGCAGCCCGGCAACCGCTGGGGCCGCCTCGTCGACGAGCAGTGCTTCGTGCGCGAGCGGGCTTGACGCGCCGCGCGGACAATCGCGGCCTGGACGCAGGGACCGTGTGACATGCGCATCGACTTCATCTCCGACGTGGCGTGCCCCTGGTGCGCCGTGGGCCTGAACGCCCTCGAGCTCGCGCTGGAGGAGCTGCAGCGCGAGCGGCCCGGCCTCGACATCACGCTGCACGTCCAGCCGTTCGAACTGAACCCCACCCTCGGCCCCGACGGCGAGGACGCCGCGGCTCACCTGAAGGCCAAGTACGGGATGAGCGACGCGCAGCTCGCCGCCGCGCGGGCGAACCTGCGCGAGCGCGGCGCCGCGGTGGGCTTCGAGTTCGGCGAACGCCTGCGCGTATGGAACACGTTCGACGCGCACCGCGTGCTGCACCACGCCGGCCTGCACGGCGGCGACGTGCAGCGGCGCCTGAAGCACGCGCTGCTGCAGGCCTACCACCGCGACGGGCGCAACCCCGCAGCAGCCGACGTGCTGCTGGAGCTGGCCACCGGGGCCGGCCTCGATGCCGACGAGGTGCGCGACGTCATCGCCTCAGGCGTGCACGGCGACGAGGTGCGTGCCGCCGAGGCCGAGTGGCAAGACGCGGGTATCCGCGCCGTGCCCTCGATCGTCATCGACGGCCGCCACCTGCTGCAGGGCGCGCACCCGCCAGAGGTCTTCGCGCAGGCGCTGCGCCAGCTCGCAGGCTGAACGCACGGCCGAGGTTCAGCGCGGGTCAGACACGCCGGACGAGGTCGAGGTGCATTCGCTGCGGCGCCAGGATCTGGATGTGCGCACTCAGGACGACCGCGTCGCTGCCGCGCGATGCCGACTCAAGGAGTAATGATCGGCGGGCGCGGCAGCCGCTGCCGCAGCGCGGTGTCGAGCACGCGGTCGAGGCCGTAGATGTCGTCGAAGAAGTAGGGTCGTCCGCCCTTGACCAGCGTGGTGCCGTACGTGATCAGCACCGGCACCGGCTCGTCCAGGCGCAGCGTGGCCGAGCGGCCGGCCGACATCGCCCCGCGGATGCGCTCCTCGGTCCAGTCCGGCATGCCCTGCAGCACGAAGGTGGCCAGCGCCACCGGCTGCTCGACGCGGATGCAGCCGTGGCTGAAGTCGCGCCGCTGGCGCTCGAACAACTGCACCGACGGCGTGTGGTGCAGGTAGATGTTGGCGTGGTTCGGGAACACGAACTTGATGTCGCCGAGCGCATTCCTTTCACCCGGGCGCTGGCGGATGCGCATCTGGCCGGCGAGCACCGCGTCCAGCGCCTGCGGCGTGAGCGTGGTCGACACGCGGCCGTCCCGGCCGACGAACTCGAAGCCTTCGCGGTCGAAGTAGGACGGGTCACGCCGCAGCCTGGGCACCGTCTCGCCGCGTGCGATCGACGGCGGCACGTTCCAGTACGGGCTGAACTCGATGTAGCGCATGTCCTCGTCGAACACCGGCGTGCGCGTGTCGTAGGCCTTGCCGACGATGACCTTCATCTCGCGCTGCACCTGGATGCGCCCACCCTGCACCTCATAGGCGCGCAGCACGAACTCCGGAATGTTGATGACGATCATGCGCGGCCCCTTGAGCAGCGGCGTCCAGCGCAGCCGCTCGAGCATCAGCTCGACCTGGCGCACGCGCGCCGCCGGTGTCACCTGCAGTTGCGCCAGCGTGGCCGCGCCGATCACGCCGTCGACCGCCAGCCCGTGGCGCTGCTGGAAGCCCTTGACCCCGTCCACCAGCAGGCCGTCGTAGCG
>JALOSD010000048.1 GCA_025458585.1 Burkholderiaceae bacterium
TCGATCATCACCTGCCCGAAGCCCGAGCACGAGACCTGCGTCGCGCCCTCCATCAGGCGCGCGAAGTCGTACGTCACCTTCTTGCTCGCGATCGAGCGCTCCATCGACGCGATGATCAGGTCCGCAGCCTCGGTCCAGCCCATGTGGCGCAGCATCATCTCGGCCGACAGGATCTCGGAGCCCGGGTTGACGTAGTCCTTGCCGGCGTACTTGGGGGCGGTGCCGTGGGTCGCCTCGAACATCGCGACCGAATCGCTCAGGTTGGCGCCCGGCGCGATGCCGATGCCGCCGACCTGCGCCGCCAGCGCGTCGGAGACGTAGTCGCCGTTCAGGTTCAGCGTCGCGATCACCGAATACTCCGCCGGGCGCAGCAGGATCTGCTGCAGGAAGGCGTCGGCGATGCTGTCCTTGATGACGATGTCGCGGCCGGTCTTCGGGTTCCTGAACTTGCACCACGGGCCGCCGTCGATCGGCTGCGCGCCGAACTCGCGCTGCGCCAGCGCGTAGCCCCAGTCGCGGAAGCCGCCTTCGGTGAACTTCATGATGTTGCCCTTGTGCACGAGCGTGACGCTGGGCTTGTCGTTGTCGATCGCGTACTGGATGGCCTTGCGCACCAGGCGCTCGGTGCCCTCGATCGACACCGGCTTGATGCCGATGCCCGACGTCTCGGGGAAGCGGATCTTGGTGACGCCCAGTTCCTCGGTCAGGAACTTGATGAGCTTCTTCGCCTTGTCGCTCTTCGCCTCGTATTCGATGCCGGCATAGATGTCCTCCGAGTTCTCGCGGAAGATCACCATGTTCGTCTTCTCGGGCTCCTTGACCGGGCTGGGCACACCCTTGAAGTACTGGATCGGGCGCAGGCAGACGTAGAGGTCGAGTTCCTGGCGCAGCGCCACGTTCAGCGAGCGGATGCCGCCGCCCACCGGCGTCGTCAGCGGCCCCTTGATCGAGACGACGTAGTCGCGCACCGCGTGCAGCGTCTCCTCGGGCAGCCAGACGTCGGGGCCGTAGATGCGGGTCGACTTCTCGCCGGCGTAGACCTCCATCCAGTGGATCTTGCGCTTGCCGCCGTAACTCTTCTCGACCGCCGCGTCGACGACCTTCAGCATCACCGGCGTGATGTCGAAGCCGGTGCCGTCGCCCTCGATGTAGGGAATGATCGGCTGGTCGGGCACGTTGAGCGAGAAGTCCGCGTTGACGGTGATCTTCTGCCCTTGCGCGGGCACCTTGATGTGCTGGTACATGAGTCGCGACTCCATCGTGGTGAGGTCAACAGGCGGGCCTGGATTCTATGCGTCGGGTACTGTCGGCCGCCTGACACGGTGGACCGGCCGGCAACCGTCGCCCCGGGCCTGGGGGCGCTCACGACAGGCAGTACGCGAGGACTTTGGCGCCCAGATCGTGGCCGAGCGCCCACGCCGACACGGCAGCGAGGCCGAGCCCGGCCAGGCGGATCGCCCCGCCGCGGGCAAGCCAGCCGGCGCCGGGCGCGCCGACGCGCCACCACAGCGTCGGCCCGAGCCACAGGCCGACCGACGTGCCGACGGCGAACGCGGCCATGATCGCCGCACCGCCGCCCACCCCGTTGCCCAGGCTCGCCATCAGCAGGGCCGAGTGCAACAGCCCGCAGGGCCATGCGAGCCACAGCGACCCCGCCGCCGCAGCCTTCGCGGCACCGCCGTGCCGCCCGTTCAGTGGCCCCGCCACCGGCCGCGCCGTCTCGCAGCCGCCGGGCATGCCGGCCACGGCGAGCCCGCGTGCCGTGCCGCGCCCGAGGTTCTCGAGGAATGCAGGCTGGCGCCCTTGCCACAACAGCCACAGCCCGGGTCGCGAGCGCGCCGATGCCGCCGGCCGCGACCGCGCCGCCCGCCGCGTAGCTCAGCAGGCGCCCGAGGTGCAGCGCGAGCAGCGCGCGCTGCGGGCGATCGCCGCCGCAGCGCCCGGCGATGCCGGTGCAGGCGGCACCGCACATTGCCACGCAGTGCGGCGAGCCGGCCAGACCCATCAGCAGGGCGCTGAGCGCCAGCGCGGCGTCCATGCCCTAGATGATGCGCGAGAAGCGCTCGCGGGTGCGGTCGGCCTGCAGGTAGCGGTCGAACACGAGGGCGACGGCACGCACGAAGTACCAGCCCAGCGGTGTGACCACGATGCTGCGCCCGTCGAGCCGCACGAGGCCCATCTCGACGAGCGGCTGCAGCCGCTCGAGCTCGGCGGCGAAGTAGTCTTCCATGCGCAGCAGGTGCGCGAGCTCGATCGACTCGAACTCGACCCGCCCCTGGCACATCAGCGCCATGATCACGGCGCGGCGCACGAGGTCATCGCGGCTGAGCGCGAGGCCGCGCTCGATCGGGAATTGCCGCTGGCGCATCGCGTCGTAGTACTGGTCGAGCGTCTTGACGTTCTGGCTGTAGGTCGCGCCGATGCGCCCGATCGCCGAGACGCCGAGGCCGATCAGGTCGCAGTCCGGGTGCGTGCTGTAGCCCTGGAAGTTGCGGTGCAGCCGCCCCTGGCGCTTCGCGACCGCGAGCGAGTCCTCGGGCAGCGCGAAGTGGTCCATGCCGATGTAGGTGTAACCCTGCGCCTGGAAGCCGGCGAGCGCGGCACCGAGCATCTGCACACGGTCGGCCGGCGGCGGCAGGTCGGCCGGGTCGATGCGCCGCTGCGGCTTGAAGCGCGCCGGCAGGTGCGCGTAGGCGTACAGCGCGATGCGATCCGGGCGCAACTGCCCCACCTGCTCGATCGTGCGCTCGAGCGACGCCGGCGTCTGCTTCGGCAGGCCGTAGATCAGGTCGACGTTCGTCGACTCGAAACCGAACTCGCGCGCGCTCGCCATCAGGTCGCGCACCATCTCGAACGACTGGATGCGGTGCACGGCCTTCTGGACGTGGGGGTCGAAGTCCTGGACGCCGAAGCTGATGCGGTTGAACCCCATGCCGGCAAGGCGACGCAGGCGATCGCCGGTGACGGTGCGCGGATCGACCTCGATCGAGACCTCCGCGCCGGGGGGGATGCGAAACGACCGCCGCAACGTCGACATGAGCCCTTCGAGCTCGTCGTCGCTCATGAAGGTCGGCGAGCCGCCGCCGAAGTGCAGCTGCGACACCGCGTGGCCGGCGCCGAGCGTTTGCACATGCAGGTCGATCTCGACCGCGAGCGCCGCCAGGTACTCTCCGGCGCGCTCGTGGTGGCGCGTGATGACCTTGTTGCACGCGCAGTAGTAACACACCGACTCGCAGAACGGCACGTGCACGTAGACCGACAGCGGCGGGGTGCCGCCCACCGTCGCGCCGTGCGCGCGCTGCTGCAGCGCCTGGGCGTAGGCCGCGGGGCCGAACGCCTCGACGAAGCGGTCGGCCGTGGGGTACGAGGTGTATCGCGGACCCGGCACGTCGAGCCGTGCCAGCATCTCGGCCGTGAGCATTGGCGCGCCAGCGTCCACCACCTGCAAGTCGTCCATGGCAGCGACTGTGCCAAAGGCGGGCGGTGACGGTTTGACGTGTATCAATACGATCGCATCGCGGCTTTCGTCAGGTTCCGGCCGGGTTGAGGAATATCATGTCGCTTGACAAGCGTCCCTGGCTATCGAACGTGACAGACCGCGCCCCCGGCCCTAACGCTCCGACCGACCGCCCATGACCACCCTGCCCCCGATCCGCCCGGAAACCTTTCGCGTCGCCTGCTCGAGTTGCAACCTGCGCGAGCTGTGCCTGCCCGTGGGCCTGTCGCGTGACGACGTCGAACAGCTCGACGGCATGGTCGCGACGCGCCGCACGGTCGCCCGCGGCGACACGCTGTTTCGCAGCGGCGACTCGTTCCAGTCGCTGTACGCGGTGCGCACCGGCTTCTTCAAGACCTGCGTCACCGCCGAGGACGGACGCGACCAGGTCACCGGCTTCCAGATGGCGGGCGAGCTGCTCGGCCTCGACGGCATCAGCACCGACCGCCATTCGGTCGACGCCGTCGCGCTCGAGGACTCGCAGGTCTGCGTCATCCCGTACGACCAGCTCGAGTCGCTGTCGCGCGAGTTCACGACGCTGCAGCACCAGTTCCACAAGATCATGAGCCGAGAGATCGTGCGCGACCACGGCGTGATGCTGCTGCTCGGCAGCATGCGCGCCGAGGAACGGCTGGCGGCGTTCCTGCTCAACCTGACGCAGCGGCTGCAGGCGCGCGGTTTCTCGGGCTCGTCGCTGATCCTGCGCATGACGCGCGAGGAGATCGGCAGCTACCTCGGCCTCAAGCTCGAAACCGTGAGCCGCACGTTCTCGAAGTTCCAGGACGAGGGCCTGCTCGAGGTCAAGCAGCGCCAGATCCACATCCTGCAACCTGCCGGCTTGCAGAAGGTCGTCAACGGCGCGACGGCCTGACCCCACGCCCGGCCCTCCCGGGCCGGCCGCGCTCAGGCCGACGGCTCGTTGATCTGCTGCGCCGGGGCGCTGAGCAGTTGCGTGAGTACGCTGCCGACCGCGATCACGCCCCAGAAGATGAAGAACGTCACCGTGTAGACGGCCAGCGGCGGCCACTCGATCGGCGGGCCGCCGAACCAGTGCAGGCTGTGCGGATCGACCACCGCGAAAGTCAGCATCTCCAGCACGCCGGCCATCAGGAACGACGGCCACAGCACGCTCATCGCGAGCTGCGCCAGGCGAGACCTGGCCACCGCGCCACCTTCCCGCGCGCCGGCGTCGGCCATCAGTCACCCGCCGGCGTCGCCGCGTGGTTGCGCGCCTGCATCGCCGGGGTGTGCGCCGTCGGGGCGTTGGCGCGCTCGACGGCGCGACGCGCCGACGTGTCGAGCACCGGGTCGGCGCCGCGGATCGCGATCACGGCGGTCACGATCCCCGCCACGACGACGGTGAGCGGCCCGCCGATCACCAGCCACACCATGCCCACGCGCCACCACGGCGTCGTCGGTTCGGTCAAGGTTCGGTGCGATCGGCTCATCGTTGCTCCTGGTCAGAGGTTCGGCGTCGGCGGCACGGGCTAGCGCGGCACGACGAAGGTCGATTTTTCCACCACGACGGCGCTGTCGTGCGTCGGGTCGGGCCGGCGCTCGATGCTGAAGGTCACCGGATGCGCGCCGGGGCCCAGCGCGCTTGCGACCTCGGGCGGCACGCGCACCGCCACCGGGACCCAGCGCGCCGCGGCCGGGCCGACGCGGAACTCCTCGCCGCCGTCGAGACGCGCGCCGTCGAGGCCGCTCGCGCTGATCACGTAGCGCTGCTCGTGCTCGAGCGCGTTCATGACTTGCACCTGGTAGACGTTCTCGATCCAGCCGTCCTCGACCAGCCGCGCGAGCGACGCGCGGTCGCGCACGACGTCGGCCCGGAACGGATCGCGCAGCGCGATGCTCACCCCCATCGCGATCACGATCAGGATCAGCACCGCGGTGTAGACCAGCACGCGCGGACGCAGCGCGCGCTTGATCATCTGCGCCTTCGTCCAGTGGTTCGCCATGCCGTTCTGCGTCGCGTAGCGCACCAGGCCGCGCGGATACTGCATCTTGTCCATCACGCCGTCGCACACGTCGATGCACGCGGCGCAGCCGATGCACTCGTACTGCAGACCCTGGCGGATGTCGATGCCCGTCGGGCAGACCTGCACGCACAGTCCGCAGTCGATGCAGTGGCCGAGGTTGGCCGCCTTCAGGTCGGTCTTGCGCCCGCGCGTGCCGCGCGGCTCGCCGCGCTCGGCGTCGTAGCTGATGACCATCGTGTCCTTGTCGAACATCGCGCTCTGGAAGCGCGCGTACGGACACATGTACTTGCACACCTGCTCGCGCATCCAGCCCGCGTTGCCGTAGGTCGCGAAGCCGTAGAACAGGACCCAGAACGTCTCCCACGGCCCGAGGCCGAAAGACGCGATCGACGGCACCAGCTCGCGGATCGGCGTGAAGTAGCCGACGAACGTGATGCCGGTCCACAGCCCGATCGCGATCCACACTGCCTGCTTGGTCGCGAAGCGCCACAGGCGGTCGATCGTCCACGGTCCCGCGTCTCGCTTCATGCGCTGCGCGCGGTCGCCCTCGATGCGGCGCTCGGCCCACATGAAGATCTCGGTGTAGACCGTCTGCGGGCACGCGTAGCCGCACCACAGCCGCCCGGCGACCGCGGTGAACAGGAACAGCGAATAGGCCGAGATGACGAGCAGCCCCGTCAGGTAGATGAAGTCCTGCGGGTACAGGACGAGGCCGAAGATGTAGAAGCGCCGCGCCGCGAGGTCGAACAGCACCGCCTGGCGCGCGTTCCACTCCAGCCACGGCAGGCCGTAGAAGACGAGCTGCGTCAACCAGACGAGCCCCCAGCGCCAGCCGGCGAACCAGCCGCTGACGGCGCGGGCGTAGATCTTCTTCTGCTTCTGGTACAGGGAGACGAGCTCGGCGGTCGCGTTGTCGGCGCCCGCCGGGCTCGCTCCCGCACCCGCCTTCGTCTCGGTACTGCTCACGAGGTCGTCTTCCCTTCCGGCACCGTGCGCGCGGCGCGGGCCGTCATTGCTTGGCGAGTTGCGTCGGCTTCGACAGGCTCGAGACGTAGGCGCCGAGGACGTGGATCTGCTCCGGCGTCAGCAGGCGTGCCTGCGCCGGCATCACGTTGTTGAAGCCGTTGTTGATCGCGCGCACGATCGCCTGCTCGCCCCAGCCGTGCAGCCAGACGTTGTTCGTCAGGTCGGGCGCGCCCATGCTGCGCGTAGACCGCGTTGTGCGCCGTGCCCGACAGGCTGAGCACGTAGTGCGCGACGTTGCGCACGTCCTCGGCGTTGCCGACCGCCGCGGCCATCGGCGGCATGATGCCCATGCGACCGTTGGTGATCGTCGCCTTGATCTGGTCGTGGCCGCCGCCCCACTGCCACTCGCCGTCGGTCAGGTTCGGAAAACCGAGGCTGCCGCGGCCGTCGGCGCCGTGGCACTGCGCGCAGTTGTTGAGGAACAGGCGCTGGCCGATCTCCATCGCCTGGCCGTCCTTCGCCAGTTCCTCGGCCGACAAACTCGCGAACTTCGCGTAGACCGGCTGCATCGACGCCTCGAGGCGGGCGCGTTCGCGCTTGTACTGGTCGGTCGACGACCACCCCGCCGTGCCCTGGAAGCTGCCCAGGCCGGGGTAGATCGCCAGATACACCGCCGCGAAGACGACGGTGATGACGAACAGGTACATCCACCAGCGCGGCAGCGGGTTGTTCAGCTCGCGCAGGTCTTCGTCCCAGACGTGGCCCGTCGTGTTGTCGTTGGCCATCACCTTGCGCTTGCTGGCGACGATCAGCAGCGCCAGGCAGGCCAGCAGGCTGACGACCGTGACGGCAGCGATGAAGATCGACCAGCCGCTGTTGAAGAAATCACTCACGACGATCTCCTGCGTTCGTGTCCTTGTTCATGTCGTTGCCGGCCCGCGTCGAGGCCTCGACGGCGCCGGGTTCGCTGTCGGCGAAGGGCAGCCGGGCGGCGGCGTCGTGCGCGCTGCGGCGCTTGCTGCTCCACGTCCACGCGACGAGCGCGAGGAACAGCACGAGCCCCGCGACCGTCACCAAGCTGCGCCAGTCGTTGACATCCATCGGTGGATCCTCCTGCCGCTCACTTGACCGCGGTGCCGAGCACCTGCAGGTACGCGATCACGGCGTCCATCTCGGTCTTGCCGCTGACCTCGTCGCCGGCCTTCGCGATTTCCTCGTCGCTGTAGGGCACGCCGAGGCGGCGCAACGCCGTCATGCGCGACGCCATCGAGGCCGGGTCGATCGTGCCGGTAGCGAGCCACGGGTAGGCAGGCATGTTCGACTCGGGCACGAGGTCGCGCGGGTTCGTCAGGTGCACCCGGTGCCACTCGTCGCTGTAGCGGCCGCCCACGCGGTGCAGGTCGGGGCCGGTGCGCTTGCTGCCCCACTGGAACGGGTGGTCGTAGACGTATTCGCCGGCGAGCGAGAACTGGCCGTAGCGCAGCGTCTCGGCGCGAAACGGCCGCACCATCTGGGAGTGGCAGTTGTAGCAGCCCTCGCGGATGTAGACGTCGCGCCCGGCGAGCTGCAGCGCGGTGTAGGGCTTCAGGCCCTCGACCGGCTGCGTCGTCGACTTCTGGAAGAACAGCGGGACGATCTCGACGATGCCCCCGATCGCGATCGTGATCAGGATGAGCACGATCATCAGGAAGTTGCTGGTCTCGATCTTCTCGTGACCGCTGGGTTGTGCGTGTTGTGCCATGGTGGACTCCTGTACGGCTCGATCAGGCGTGCGCCGGCAGCGGCACCGGTGCGACGGCAGGCTTGCTGCTCCTGACGGTCATGTAGGTGTTCCACGCCATGATCAGCATGCCGCTCAGGTACAGCACGCCGCCGCCGAAGCGGATCACGTAGAACGGATAGGTGGCCTTCACGCTCTCGACGAAGCTGTAGACGAGCGTGCCGTCGGGGTTGACCGCGCGCCACATGAGGCCCTGCATCACGCCGGCGATCCACATCGCGGCGATGTAGAGCACGATGCCGATCGTGGCGATCCAGAAGTGCAGCTCGATCGCCTTCGTGCTGTACATGCTCTTCTTGCCGTACATGCGCGGGATCAGGTGGTACATCGCGCCCATCGAGATCAGGCCCACCCAGCCGAGCGCACCCGAGTGCACGTGGCCGACCGTCCAGTCCGTGTAGTGCGACAGCGCGTTGACCGTCTTGATCGACATCATCGGCCCTTCGAAGGTCGACATGCCGTAGAAGGACAGGCTGACGATCAGGAACTTCAGGATCGGGTCGTCACGCAGCTTGTGCCACGCGCCCGACAGCGTCATGATCCCGTTGATCATGCCGCCCCAGCTCGGCGCCAGCAGCACGAGCGAGAACACCATGCCGACCGACTGCGTCCAGTCCGGCAGCGCGGTGTAGTGCAGGTGGTGCGGACCGGCCCACATGTAGGTGAAGATCAGCGCCCAGAAGTGCACGATCGACAGCCGGTAGCTGTAGACCGGACGCTCGGCCTGCTTCGGGATGTAGTAATACATCATCCCGAGGAAGCCCGCGGTGAGGAAGAAGCCCACCGCGTTGTGGCCGTACCACCACTGGATCATCGCGTCCTGCACGCCGGCATAGGCGGAGTAGCTCTTCATCCCGCTCCACGGGATGGCCGCGCTGTTGACGATGTGCAGCAGCGCCACCGCGAGGATGAAGGCGCCGAAGAACCAGTTGGCGACGTAGATGTGGCGCACCTTGCGGATGCCCACCGTACCGAAGAAGACGACCGCGTAGGCGACCCAGACGACAGCGATCAGGATGTCGATCGGCCACTCGAGTTCGGCGTACTCCTTCGCCTGCGTGAAGCCCAGCGGCAGCGTCACCGCAGCGAGGACGATCACCAGCTGCCAGCCCCAGAACGTGAACTTGGCCAGCGCCGGGGCGAACAGCGGCGTCTGGCAGGTGCGCTGCACGACGTGGTAGCTGGTGGCGAACAGCGCACAGCCACCGAACGCGAAGATCACCGCGTTCGTGTGCAGCGGGCGCAGCCGCCCGTAGCTCAGCCACGGGATGCCGAGGTTCAGCTCGGGCCAGGCGAGCTGGGCGGCGATGATCACGCCCACCAGCATGCCGACCACGCCCCACACCACCGTCATGATCGCGAACGCGCGCACGACCCAGTCGTCGTACACCCGCCCCGACGATGCCGCGCGTGTGGCAGCGGACGTTGCAGCGATTGCCATCCGGTTTCTCCTTCCTTCCAATGACCCAGTTCAAGTTTGTGCGGATTGTTCTGGAGCCGCCCGCTTCGAGGCTTGATCCGCGTCAACCACCGTCGTGTCGGGGCCGAGGATGCGCTCGCCCTCGTCGTCCAGATCGTCGAACTGCCCGCTGTGCAGCGCCCAGCCGAAGACGGCAATGATCGCGAGCACGAGCACCGCCGACAGCGGGATCAGCAGGTAGAGGATGTCCATGCGCGATGCTCGCCCGTCAGTCGCGCGTCAGCCCCGCGTGAGGCGCATCGAGTTGCCGACGACGAGCAGCGAGCTCAACGCCATGCCCAGGCCCGCCGCCCACGGCGGCAGGTAGCCCATCAGCGCCAGCGGGATGCACGACGCGTTGTAGAGCGCGGCCCAGACGATGTTCTGCCGCACGACGCGCATCGTGCGCTGCGCCAGCCGGCGCGCGTGCGCGAGGCTCGCCAGGCGGTTGCCGACGACGATCGCGTCGGCCGTCGCGCGCGCCACCAGCGCGCCCTGCCCCATCGCGAACGAGACGTCGGCCTGCGCGAGCACCGGCGCGTCGTTGACGCCGTCACCGACCATCGCGACGCGCTCGCCGCCGGCCTGCGCGGCGCGCACCGCGGCGAGCTTGTCCTGCGGGCGCGCGGCGGCCTGCACCGGCAGCTCGACGCCCTGCTCGGCGAGCCGCGCGGCGAGCCGCTCGACGCGCACCGACGCGTCGCCCGACAGCAGCCGCACCTGCACGCCGTCGGCGATCAGTTCGCGCAGCGTCGCTGCGGCGTCGTCGCGCAGGCGCTCGTCGAACTCGAAGCCGACGAGTGCCCGCCCGCGCGGGCCGAACGCGAGCTGCAGGCCCGCCTGGCCGCCCTCGGCGGCGTCGTCGCCCCCCACGCCGACCCACGACGGACGGCCGAGCCGCCAGCGGACGCCGCCGTCGTCGACCGCTTCGAGACCCAGCCCGGGCCGCTCGACCACGTCGTGCCAGCGCCACGGCACCTCGCCCGTCGTGGCGTCGACGAGCGCGCGCGACAGCGGGTGTGTCGAGTTGGCGGCGAGCGCCGCCGCGGCGCGCTGCAGCGTCGGCGCATCGAGCTCGGACGGCGCCAGCACCTGCGTCGCGTGCCATTGCAGCCGGTCCTCGGTCAGCGTGCCCGTCTTGTCGACGAACAGCTGGCGCAGCTGCGCCAGCGGCTCGAGCGCGTCGAGGCGGCGGATCAGCACGCCGCGCCGCGCGAGCGCTCCGGCCGCCGCGGTCATCGCCGACGGCGCCGCCAGCGACAGCGCGCACGGGCACGTGACGATCAGCACCGACACCGCGACCCACACCGCGCGCGACGGCTCGATCACGCTCCACGCCGCCGCCGCGCCGCCGGCGAGCAGCAGCACGGCCCACAGGAAAGGCGTCGCCCAGCGGTCGGCGATGCGCGCGAGCGCCGGGCGCTGCGTCAGCGCCTGCTGCATCAGCGCGACGATCGCCTCGTAGCGCGTATCGGCGCCGACGCGCTCGACCGTCATGCGCACCGGCGCGCCGGCATTCAGGCTGCCGGCGACGACGTCATCGCCCGCCGCCTTCGCCACCGGCGTCGACTCGCCGGTCAGCAACGCCTCGTCGGCGGCGGTCGGGCCGTCGAGCAGCGTGCCGTCGGCCGGGAACGCCTCGCCGAGCGGCACCTGCACGCGGTCACCCGGGCGCAGCGCCTGCACCTCGACGCGTTCGGTGCTTCCGTCGGCCGCGAGCCGCAGCGCGGTGCGCGGCATCGCCGCGAGCGCCGACTCGAGCGTCGCCGCCGCGCGGTGGCGCGCGCGCATCTCGAGCCAGCGCCCGGCGAGCAGGAAGGCGACGAACATCGTCAGCGAGTCGAAGTAGACCTCGTCGCCGAACAGGCCGCCGGGGGCGAACGTGGCGCCGGTGCTGGCGACGAACGTGACCGCCACGCCGAGCGCCACCGGCACGTCCATGCCGATGCGCCGGGTTCTGATGGCACGCCACGCGCCGGCGAAGAACGGCGCCGCCGACCACCACACGACCGGGATGCTCAGCACCCACGCGCCCCAGTTCAGCAGCTGCCGCAGGTCGTCGGGCAGCTCGCCGGGTGCGGCGATGTAGCTCGGCCACGCGAGCATCATCACCTGCATCATGCAGAACCAGGCAACGAAGAGGCGCCACAGCGCCTGCCGGCTCTCGGTGCGGCGCAGCGCCGCAGCCGGGGCCGCCGCGTCGGGCGCGGCGTCGTAGCCGGCACGGCGGATCGCGGCGATCAGCTCGGGCAGCGCGGTGCGCGCCGGGTCGAAGTGGACCGTCGCGCGCTCGGCGGAGGCGCTCACGCGCGCGTCGCGTACGCCGTCGACCTGCAGCAGCGCGGCCTCGATCACCCCCGAGCACGCGGCGCAGTACATGCCGCAAACGCGAAGCGTCGCATCACCCGCAGCCGACACCTCGGTTGGCGCGTCTATCGGCGCGGGCGACACCTCGACTGCCGGCGAACGGGCGTCGTCGGCGCGCAGAACGGCGGCGGGCGGGGTCATCGGTTACAACACGGTTGCGGCCACGGCCGCCGAACCCGAACACTGTAAACCCCACCCCGTTTCCGGACATGATCTACATCAAGCGCACCCCTCGTCGTCGTCCCGTGGCCCGGGGGTGGTCGTGGGGGCGGCTGGGGTTCGCGCTGCTGTGGCTGGCAGGCATGGCGTCGGCATCAGCGCAGGAACCGCAGCGGCTGCCGACCGCCACGCTGACGGCGGGCATGCACAACATCGTCGCGATGGTCGCGCAGACGCCGGAGCAGCGCGCCGTCGGCCTGATGCACCGGCGCGAGATGGCGACCCACGAGGGCATGCTGTTCGTGTTCGAGCAGCCGGCGACGCAGTGCTTCTGGATGAAGAACACGCTGCTGCCGCTGACGATCGCCTTCCTCGCCGACGACGGCACGATCGTCAACCTCGCCGACATGCAGCCGCAGTCGCTCGACTCGCACTGCTCGGCGAAGCCCGTGCGCTACGCGCTCGAGATGAACCAGGGCTGGTTCGCGCGCCGCGCGATCAAGGCTGGCGCCCGCCTCGCCGGCGGGCCGTTCGCCGCGCGCTGACGGCGCGACGCCCCAAGAAAAACGCCGGCTCGCGCCGGCGTCGTTCATCGGGTGGCCCGGCCTGCTCAGCCGAAGTTCTTCTGCACGAAGTCCCAGTTCACGAGCTTGTCGAGGAAGGTCTCGACGAACTTCTGGCGCAGGTTGCGGTAGTCGATGTAGTAGGCGTGCTCCCACACGTCGACCGTCAGCAGCGGCGTGTCGCCGGTCGTCAGCGGCGTGCCGGCCGCGCCCATGTTGACGATGTCGAGGCTGCCGTCGGCCTTCTTGACGAGCCAGGTCCAGCCCGAGCCGAAGTTGCCGACCGCGCTCTTGACGAAGGCCTCGCGGAAGGCGGCATGGCTGCCCCACTTGGCGGCGATCGCAGCCGCCAGCGAGCCGCCGGGCTCGCCGCCGCCGTTGGGCTTCATGCAGTGCCAGAAGAACGTATGGTTCCAGATCTGCGCGGCGTTGTTGTAGACGCCGCCGGTGGACTTCTTCACGATCTCCTCGAGCGTCATCGACTCGAACTCGGTGCCCTTCTGCAGGTTGTTCAGGTTGACGACGTAGGCGTTGTGGTGCTTGCCGTGGTGGTACTCGAGCGTCTCGCGGCTGTAGTGCGGCGCCAGGGCGTCGATCGGGTACGGCAGCGGCGGCAGCGTGTGTTCCATGCGGATCCTCGTGTGTCGGGTTGGGCAAGAGGACGGATTCTAGGCAGCGCCACCGTGCCGGCGTGAAGCCGCCGACGATGGCCCTGCCCGGCTCACCGGCTCGCGGCCCTCGCCGCCGGCGGCGTCAG
This sequence comes from Burkholderiaceae bacterium, assembly GCA_025458585.1. Taxonomy (GTDB): domain Bacteria; phylum Pseudomonadota; class Gammaproteobacteria; order Burkholderiales; family Burkholderiaceae_C; genus Calidifontimicrobium. The sequence goes on from JALOSD010000048.1 coordinate 13,530, forward strand.
CCGTCACCGCCGGCGCGCGGCGCGGGCCGCACCGACAGCACCTGCGCGCTCGCCTCGCCGTCGGCCCACACCGCGTGCACGCGCTGGCCGGGCGCGAGGCTGGACACCGAGACGATCGGGCGCTGCGCCTCGTCGGTGACCCAGGCGTAGCCGCGCGCGAGCACCTGCCTCGGATCGAGCGCCGCGACCCGGGCCTGCAACGCGTCGACGGTGGCGGCCTGCCGCGACAGCCGCGTCGCCGCCGCCGTGCGCAGGCGCGCCGCGAGCCACGGCAGCTGCGTCCGGGCGCGCTCGAGCGCGTGGCGCAGCGCGGCCTGCGCGCGCTGCTCGGCGAGCGCGAGCCGTTGCCGGTGCGCCGCGAGCACGGCCGACGGCCGCGCGAGCTGCAGCGCACGCTGGTCGAGCCGCTGCGCCTGCTGCTCGAGCGCGCGCTGCATCGGCCGGCGCAGCCGCTGCGCGAGCGCCGCGAGCGCGTCAAGCGCCTCGCGCTGCGACGGCGCCGCGAGTTCGGCGGCGGCGGTCGGCGTCGGCGCGCGCAGGTCGGCGGCGAAGTCGGCAAGCGTCACGTCGGTCTCGTGGCCGACGCCGCAGATCACCGGGATCGGCGACGCCGCGACCGCACGCACCACGCGCTCGTCGTTGAACGCCCACAGGTCCTCCAGCGAGCCGCCGCCGCGGCAGACGAGCAGCGTGTCGACCTCGCGCCGCCGCCCGGCGGTGGCGATCGCGTCGACGAGCGCCGCCGGCGCCTCGGCGCCCTGCACGAGGCTCGGGTAGACGACGACGCGCACCTGCGGCGCGCGGCGCGCGAGCGTCGTCAGCACGTCGTGCAACGCCGCCGCGCCGAGCGAGGTGACGACGCCGAGCGTCACCGGAAACGCGGCGACCGGGCGCTTGCGCGCGGCGTCGAACAGCCCCTCGGCGTCGAGCTTCGCCTTCAGGCGCAGGAACTGCTCGAACAGCGTGCCTTCGCCGAGCGGGCGCATCGACTCGACGACCATCTGCAATTCGCCGCGCGCCTCGTAGACGCCCAGGCGCCCGCGCAGCTCGACCTGCTGCCCGTCGCGCGGCGCGAAGTCGAGCAGCGCGGCGGCGCGGCGGAACATCGCGCAGCGCAGCGTCGCGGCGCCGCCGTCGGCGTCCTTCAGCGCGAAGTAGCAGTGGCCGCTCGCGGCGCGCGTGAAGCCCGACAACTCGCCGGCAACCGTCACCGCGCCGAAGCGCGCCGCGAGCGTGTCGCCGACGGCCAGCAGCAGCGCCCCGACGCTCCAGCGCTGGCTGCGCGAAGCGATGCCGAGGGTCGACGACGGGGCCTCAGCCAACGCGCTCCCCCGGCAGCAGGCCGCGCGGGAACTCCACAGTCGCGCGACCGCGCGGCGAACCCACGACACCCCCTGTCACGACGCTGTCATTTCGGTGCAAGTGACTGTCAGACAAAGGATTTTCAATGCTCAAGTTTCGGGCAAACCGTTTCCGGCCCAGTCAATGCGCGGCTTTGCGGCGCCGGATCGTGGGTTACCCACAAGGTTGTCCACAGACTCGGTGGATTGCGCCAGGAAACCCGGCCAGTTGCGCGACGAGGGCCGCTGCCGTGGCGGACATAATCGCGCGCGCAGACCCCCAGAAGAACGACGCGGTGCTTGCCACCGCCCACGAGGACGCCGTTGATTTCGATCATACAAGCCGCCGGCTGGCCGATCTGGCCGCTGATCGCCTGCTCGATCGTCGCGCTGGCGCTGATCGTCGAGCGCCTGCTGACGTTGCGCTACAGCCGCATCGTGCCGTCCAGCCTCGTCGACGAGGTGATGTCGGTGACGCGCGCGAGCCTGCCGGGCGCCGACGTCGTCAACAAGCTCGCCGCCAGCTCGGCGCTCGGCCAGGTGCTCGCCGCCGGCCTGAAGAGCGTGATCGCCGAGCCGCGCATTACCGAAGAGGCGCTGCGCCAGTCGTTCGAGAACGCCGGCCGGCGCGCCGTGCACGGCCTCGAGCGCTACCTGAACACGCTCGGCAGCATCGCCACCGCGGCGCCGCTGCTCGGCCTGCTCGGCACCGTCGTCGGCATGATCGAGATCTTCGCCGCCCAGGGCCCGACCGGCGCGGCCGCGAACCCCGAACAGCTCGCACGCGGCATCTCGATCGCGCTGTACAACACGGCGTTCGGGCTGATCGTGGCGATCCCGTCGCTGATGTTCTACCGCTTCTTCCGCGGCCGCGTCGACGAGTTCACGCTCGAGATGGAGCAGGCCGCCGAGCGCCTCGTGCCGCACCTGATGCGCTTCGCGGTGCGCACGCCGCCGCAGTGAAACCGCGGGCACGATGAACTTCCGCCCCTACCGCCGCGACGAGCCGGAGATCAACCTGATCCCGTTCATCGACATCCTGCTCGTCGTCCTGATCTTCGTCATGCTGACGACGACGTACTCGCGCTTCACCGAGCTGCAGCTGACCCTGCCCACCGCCGACGCCGACCGCCTCGTCGAGCGGCCGTCGGAGATCGTCGTCGCCGTCGGCGCCGACGGGCGCTACGTCGTCGACCGCCAGCCGGTCGAGGGCATGTCGGTCGAGCGCCTCGTCGCGGCGCTGAGCGCCGCGGCCCAGTCGCGCCAGGAGCCGGTGCTGATCATCAGCGCCGACGCGACCGCGGCGCACCAGTCGGTGATCAACGTGCTCGACGCGGCGCGCCGTGCCGGCCTGACGCGGCTGACCTTCGCCGCCCAGACCGACGCCGGCGCACGCTGACGCCGCCGGCGCGGTGGCCGCCGAGCGCCTCGCCGCGACGCTGCAGCGCCACTGGTGGCGGCGCCGCGACGCTGCAGCGCCACTGGTGGCGGCTGCGCCCGTCGTGGCTCGCGCGCGCGCTGCAGCCGCTGGCCTGGCTGTACGGCGCGCTCGCGGCGCTGCACCGCGCCGTCGCGCGTCCGTCCGCGCCGCTGCCGGCGCCGGTCGTCGTCGTCGGCAACCTGATCGTCGGCGGCGCCGGCAAGACGCCGACCGTGATCGCCCTGGTGCACGCCCTGCGCGCGCGCGGCTGGGCCCCCGGCGTCATCTCGCGCGGCTACGGTCGCCGCGACGACGCGCTGCGCGACGTCGACGACGCGACGCCGGCCGCCGCCGTCGGCGACGAGCCGCTGCTGATTCACCGACGCACGCGTGCGCCGGTC
>JALOSD010000268.1 GCA_025458585.1 Burkholderiaceae bacterium
CGCCGGCAGGCCGCCGGTGATCGCGCACGCGCCCACCGCCACCAGCGTCTTGCACTGGGCGCGGAACTCGCGCAGCACCTCGACGTTCTCGGCGTTGCAAAGCCCGCCCTCGACCAGGCCGAGGTCGCAGTGGTGCACGTGCTTGATGTCGGTCAGCGGCGAGCGGCCGAACTCGACGTGCTCGATCAGCTCGAACAGGCGCTCGTCGATGTCGAGCAACGACATGTGGCAGCCGAAGCAGCCGGCAAGCGAGACGGTGGCCACGCGCAGCTTGCGCGGCGCGTGCGGGATCGCGCCCGGCGTCGCGGCCGCGTTCATCGAGCGTCCTCGTCGCCGACCTCGGCCGAGATCGGATGGCGGTCGAAGCGGCGCTCGCCGATCGGGATCACGAAGCCGCGGCGCTTGGTCAGGATCACGCCGACCGGGCAGACGTCGGCCGCGCGGTCGCCGAGCGCCATCGCGGTGTCGCCGAGCTTGCCGCTCGGCGCGTTGACGACCAGGTGCGAGCCGATGCCGTGGCCGCCGATCGCGAACACGTTCTTGTGGTCGACGTCGCGGCTCGCGCGCACGCACAGCTCGCACAGGATGCAGCGGTTGAAGTCGAGCAGGATGTCGGGGTGCGAGGCGTCGACCGGGCGGTTCGGATAGAACTCCTCGAAGTGCGGCCCTTCCATGCCCATCTCGTAGGCGGTGGCCTGCAGCACGCAGTTGCCGCTCTTCTCGCAGCTCGGGCAGAAGTGGTTGCCCTCGACGAACAGCATCTGCAGCATCGTCTTGCGGTGCGCGTCGAGTTCTTCGGTGCGGTTCTCGACCTCCTGTCCGGCGGCGGCCTTCGTCGTGCAAGCGGCCGCCGCGCGACCGTCGACGCGCACGGTGCAGATGCGGCACGAGCCGTGCGGGGGGAAGTCGGGGTGCCAGCACAGGTGCGGCACGTAGAAGCCGGCGCGTCGCGCGGCGGCGATGATCGTCTCGCCGGGTTCGAACGGCACGTCCTCGCCGTCGAGCGTGAAGGTGGGCGGAGCGTCGTCGTTCACGGTCGCGGCTCCAGGTAGGCGCCGGCGTCGTCGCGGCCGGTCAGCGCGCGTGCCGGCGCGAGCTCGGCGTCGAGGTCGAACGCGGGCTCGAAGTACAGGCTCTTCAGGTGCCGCTCGTAGGCGGGGCGGAACTTCGCGATCGTGTCGCGCAGCGGGTTGCACGCGGTGGCGCCGAGGCCGCAGTGCGTCGTCGTGTGCATCAGCTTGTCGAGCTCGAACAGCACGTCGACGTCGTGGCGCGAGCCGCGGCCGGCGGCGAGCTTGTCCATCCGTCGCACGACGAGCTCGGTGCCGACGCGGCACGGCGTGCAGAAGCCGCAGCTCTCGTGGGCGAAGAAGTGCGCGAAGTTGCGCGCGACCTCGAACATGTCGCGCGAGCGGTCGAACACCATGAACGCGCCGGCGGTGGGCACGTCCTCGAACGCGATGCGGCGGCCGAACTCGAAGGCCGACAGGCACGCGCCCGACGGCCCGCCGACCTGCACCGCCTGCGTGTCGCGCGCGCCGCAGTCCTCGAGGATGCGGCCGATGCGGGTGCCGAACGGGTATTCGTACAGCCCCGGGCGCTCGCAGTCGCCCGACACCGAGTGGATCTTGGTGCCGGTGCTCTTCTTCGTGCCGATGCCGGCCCACCAGGCGCCGCCGTGGCGCGCGATGTGCGTCGCGGCGCAGAAGGTCTCGACGTTGTTGACGCTGGTCGGCCAGCCCATGTAGCCGTGCTCGACCGGAAACGGCGGGCGGATGCGCGGCGTGCCGCGCTTGCCCTCGAGCGACTCGATCAGCGCCGACTCCTCGCCGCAGACGTAGGCGCCGGCGCCGAGGTGGATCTCGATGTCGAAGTCGAATCCCGGCGTGCCGCGGATCGAGCGCCCGAGCAGGCCGCTCGCGCGCCGGCGCGCGAGCACGCCCTCGAGGTGTTCGAGCAGGAAGCGGTACTCGCCGCGCAGGTACACGAGGCCGCGGCTCGCGCCGATCGCCCAGGCGGCGATCGTCATGCCCTCGAACACCTCGTCGGCGTGGCGGTGCAGCAGCACGCGGTCCTTGAAAGTGCCGGGCTCGCCCTCGTCGGCGTTGCAGACGACGCAGTGCACGTCGCCCGCCGCGTCGCGGCAGAACTGCCACTTGGTGCCGGTGGCGAAGCCGGCGCCGCCGCGCCCGCGAAGGTTCGACGCCTTGACCTCGTCGAGCATCGCCTGCGGCGTGCGTGCCATCGCAGCGGCGAGCGCCTCGCCCGGCGGCGGCGGCTCGGCGAGCAGCACGTCGGGGCGCCGGATCACGTCGTCGACGACGAACCACTCGGCAGGCCACTGCTCGACCGGGGTGTCGGCCTCGACGAGGTCGGCCAGCTGCGCGATGCGCTCGGGCGACAGGCGCGTGATCACGTGATGGTGGTTCACGAGCAGCGCCGGGCCCTGCTCGCACAGCCCGGTGCACGACGTCATGCCGACGCTGGCGCGCCCGTCGGCGCGCGTGCCGCCGAGGGGCACGCCGAGCCGCCGGCACAGGTCGGCGGCGAGCGCCTCGTTGCCGAGCATGCGGTCGGTGATGTTGTCGGACAGCAGCAGGTCGAAGCGCCCGCGCGGCTGCTGGTGGAAGAAGCGGTAGAAGCCCGCGACACCCTCGACCTGCGCCAGCGTCAGCCCGAGGCCCTGGGCGACGTGCGCGAGCAGCGGTCGCGGCAGCCAGCAGGTCAGCGCCTGCACCTCGCGCAGGATCTGCACCAGACGGTGCGGCTGGAATGCGTGGCGCGCGAGCACGGTGTCGGCCTGCGCCCGGCAGGCGTCGTCGGCGGCGGCCGGGCGGCGGTCGGTCATCGTGGATCGCGCTCGGGCAAGGGTGGGGGTCACGAGCATAACGGGGTGTTCCTCAGGAGGCCAGCTTGCCCGTGCGCCGCAGCAGCCATTTCTCGACTTCGAGGATCACGAGCACGGCGACGCCGACGACGACGATCTGCGCGCCGGTCGCGACCGACAGCGGGCGCGACGCGAAGAGGGTGTTCATGAACGGCGCATAGGTGAAGATCAGCTGCAGCACGAACACGGCACCCACGGCCGCAAGCACGCGCGGCGTGCCCTTGACGCCGGTCCAGGTGAACGAGCGCGCCTTCAGGTAGCGCACGCTGAAGAGGTAGAACACCTCCATGCATACGAGCGTGTTCACCGCGACGGTGCGCGCCTCGTCGACGTCGGCACCCTGCGCGAGCGCCCATTCGTACATGCCGAAGATGCCGGCGAGGAACAGCACCGACACGAAGCCGATGCGCCACAGCACGAACGGCGACAGCATCGGCTCGTCGGCCGGGCGTGGCGGGCGTCGCATCATGTCGGCCTCGGTTGGCTCGAAGGCGAGCACCATCGCCAGCGCGATCGAGCTCACCATGTTGACCCACAGGATCTGCACCGGCGCGATCGGCAGCGCGACACCGATCAGCACCGCGAGCAGCAGCGCCAGCGACTCGCCGCCGTTGACCGGCAGCAGGAACGTCACCGTCTTGCGCA
>JALOSD010000269.1 GCA_025458585.1 Burkholderiaceae bacterium
ACATAATACACATCGTCGCGCATTTGAACCAAGGCGACCACCAGCATGCACCGGCGTTGACCGTGCTCAATGACAGCGAGCCACTGCGGCTCAGAATGCCCTCTCACAGACGTCCCACCACCACCCGCGATGCCCACCCCATGACGATCCGATCCGTGCGGCTCGGCGCAAAGGCCTTGCCGGGCGACCTCGGCGTGCCCGCGCACGCGCTCGGCCTCGTCGTGTTCGTGCATGGCAGCGGCAGCAGCCGCCTGAGCCCGCGCAACCGTTACGTCGCGCAGACGCTGCAGCATCGCCAGCTCGCGACACTGCTTTTCGACCTGCTGACGCCCACATCGACCTGCTCGCCGAGCGCGTCGGCGACGCGCTCGACTCGATCGCTGGCGACGCCGAGCTCGCCCGCCTGCCAGTGGGTCTGTTCGGCGCGAGCACCGGCGCCGCCGCGGCGCTGCGTCTGGCGGCGGAGCGGCCGCAGGCGGTGGCGGCCGTCGTGTCGCGCGGCGGCCGGCCCGACCTGGCGCTGCCGGTCCTCGACCGGGTGCGCGCGCCGACGCTGCTGGTCGTCGGCGGCCATGACCAGCAGGTGCTCGAGCTGAATCGCGAGGCGCTCGCCGCGCTGCGTTGCGAAAAGCGCCTCGATGTCGTGCCCGGCGCGACGCACCTGTTCGAGGAGCCCGGCACGCTCGACGCCGCGGCGCGGCTCGCCGGCGACTGGTTCGTCACCCATCTGCCGCGGGAGTCCTGCACGTGAGCCAACGTTTCGCGAACCGCCAGGAAGCCGGGCGCCTGCTCGCGCAGCGCCTTGCGACGATGAACCTGCCGGCGCCGCGCGTCGTGCTCGCGCTGCCGCGCGGCGGCGTGCCGATCGGCGCCGAGGTCGCGATCGCGCTGCACGCGCCGCTCGACCTGCTGCTCGTGCGCAAGATCGGCGTGCCGTGGCAGCGCGAGCTCGCCCTCGCCGCCGTCGTCGACGGCGACGAGCCCCAGGTCGTCGTCGACGACGAGGTGCAGCGCATGAGCGGCGTCGAGCGCGCGTACATCGACGCGCAGGCAGAGGTCGAGCTGCAGGAGATCGAGCGCCGCCGCCGGGTCTACGTCGGGGGGCGACCGTCGCTGCCAGTGGCGGGCGCCACGGCGATCGTCGTCGACGACGGCATCGCTACCGGCACGTCGGTGCGCGCGGCGCTGAAGGCGCTGCGCCGGCGCAAGCCGGCAAGGCTCGTGCTCGCGGTGCCGGTCGCGCCGGCCGACACGCTCGAGGCGCTGCGCCACGAGGTCGACGACGTCGTGTGCCTCGCGCAGCCCTTCCCGTTCCATGCGATCGGGCTGCACTACGACGATTTCCACCAGCTCGACGACGCCGAGGTGCTCGCCGCGCTGGCCGCCGCCGGCGCGCGCCAGCCCCATCGCCCACCTGGAGACCACTGACCATGGCCGAGACCCTCTGGATCGTCACTGCCAACGCCGCCCGCGCGCGACTGTACGAACGCCACGCCGACGGCGGCCTCGCCGAACTGGCCGACCTCGTCCACCCACAGAGCCGGCAGAGCGGGCGCGACCTCGCCGCCGACCGCCCTGGCCGCTCCGAGCTCGACCTCGGCGACCAGAAACACGGCCGCACGGCGTACGAGCCGCCGACGGGCGTGCACGAGAAGGAGCACGAGCGCTTCGCGCGCGAGCTCGCGGCGCATCTGGACGACGCTGTAGCCGGCGCCCGTTGCCAGGCGCTGGTCCTGCTCGTGGCCCCGGCGTTCCTCGGCGAGCTGCGCCAGCGCCTCAGCGACGCGACGGCGAAGGCGGTGCGGGTCAGCGAGGCGGTCGACCTGACCGCCCTGCCGCCGCACGAACTGCGCAACCGCGTCGACGCGCTGCTGCGCCCGCGGTGACGGCCGGCGCGCCGACGCGACGCCCGCCGCACACGTGGCAGCCTGACGGGCTGGCGCGTTGAGCACCGCCGCCCCAGACGCCGACAACGCCGGCGTCGCGTCGATGCTGCGCGAGATGGCGACGTTGCTCGACGCGCAGGGCGGCAACCCCTACCGCGCGCGGGCTTACGCCCACGCCGCCGACGCCGTGGCCGCATGGCCCGAGAGCGTGCGCGCCGTGTTCGACCGCGACGGGCTCGCCGGGCTCGACGCCCTGCCCGGCGTCGGCCCCGGCATCGCGGCGGCGATCGCCGAGATCCTCGCCTGCGGACGCTGGGGCAGGCTCGAACGCCTGCGCGGCGAGGTCGACGCCGAGGCGGTGTTTCGCACCGTTCCGGGCATCGGCCCCGAACTCGCACGGCTGCTGCACGACGAGCTGGGCGTCGACACGCTCGAGGCGCTCGAGACGGCCGCCTACGATGGCCGCCTCGAGCGCCTGCCGAGGCTCGGCGCGCGGCGCGCGGCGGCGATCCGCGCTGCGCTCACCGCGATGCTCGACCGCCGGCGCGCCGCGCGACGCGGCACGAGCGCGGCGATGGCCGACCACGAGCCACCGGTCGAGGTGCTGCTCGACGTCGACCGCGAGTACCTCGAGGGCGCCGCGGCCGGGCGCCTGCCGACGATCGCGCCGCGGCGCTTCAACCCGCAGGGCGAGGCGTGGCTGCCGGTGCTGCACGCGCACCGCGGCGACTGGCACTTCACCGCCCTGTTCTCGAACACCGCGCGCGCCCACGAGCTCGGACGCACGCGCGACTGGGTCGTGATCTACGCCGAGGACAGCGCCCACGCCGAGCGCCAGTACACGGTGGTCACCGCCACCGGCGGCCGGCTGGCCGGGCGGCGGGCCGTGCGCGGGCGCGAGGCGGCATGCCTGGCGGCCTACGACGGCCGCTGACTGCGCCGCACGGACATCGCTTGAGCGAAATCAACGCCACCGGGCGCAGGCAGCCTACAGTCGACTGTGTCGTGGTTGCCGGTGGCGGCCAAGGAGAAACGGGATGGGCGAAAAACTCGATGCTGGCGCGATCTGCACGCGCTTGGTGACCTTTGCGGAACGCACGATGCCGGTCAACGAGGCGGCAAAGCTGATGCGCACCCACCACGTCGGCAGCCTCGTCGTCGTCGACGACACGCCGGCGACCTGCTGCGCACGATGCGCGCCAAGGGTCTGCGCCGCTTGCCGGTGACCGATGCCGCCGGCGTGCTCGTCGGGCTGGTCTCGCTCGACGACCTGCTCGGCGTCGTCACCGAGGAGCTGCGCGCGACGGTGGCCGCGATCGAGGCCGAGCAGGCGCGCGAGAGCCGCCTGCGGCGCTGACGCGGAGGGCGGCGCCTTGAGCGCAAGGGCGGCGCGTCACCGTTTCGACGGCCGCCTGGTGATGGTCGGCTTCGGCAGCATCGGCCAGGGTGTGCTGCCGTTGCTGCTTCGGCACGTCGAGATGTCGCCGCGGCAGGTCCTGATCGTGATGCCCGGCGACGACGGGCACCGGATCGCGCGCGAATTCGGGCTCGTAATGTTCGACGGCGCGCTCACGCCCGCCAACTACCGCGAGGTGCTCGGGCCGCGGCTCGGCGCCGGCGACTTCCTGCTGAACCTGTCGGTCGACGTCAGCACGGCGGCGATGATCGCGCTGTGCCATGAGGTCGGCGCGCTGTACCTCGACACCGTCATCGAGCCGTGGGCAGGCTTCTACGCCGACGGCCAGCTGC
>JALOSD010000270.1 GCA_025458585.1 Burkholderiaceae bacterium
TGAGCCAGTCGCAGCGGCCTGGCGCGAGCAGGAAGGTGGCCAGGTCGGCGAGTTCGCGCATCTCGCCGGGGCGGCCCATCGGGTTGCGCTCGCGGCTTCGCGCGCCGGGCTCCTCACCCGGATTCAGGCGCTTGCTCATGCCCTCGGTCGGGATCTCCCCCGGGCCGACGGTGTTCAGGCGGATGCCGTACTTCGCCCACTCGACGGCGAGGGACTTCGTCATCACGTCGATGCCCGCCTTGCTCATCGCGCTCGGCACGACGTACGGGCTGCCGTTGTCGACCCACGTCACGACGATGCTCATCACGCTGCGGCAGGGCATGCCCGGCGTCCAGGCGCCGGCCTTGGCCTGCTCGACCCAGCGCTTGCCGACCGCCTGCGTGACGTAGAACGTGCCGTGGAAGACGATATTCGCGATCGCGTCGAAGGCGCGTGGTGACAGGCTCTCGGTCGGCGCGATGAAGTTGCCGGCCGCGTTGTTGACGAGCGACGTCAGGCCGCCGCTCTCGAACAACGCCGCGACCATCGCGTCGACCGCCGCGGCGTCGCGAATGTCGACGCCGAAGGTGTCGACGCGGCGCCGCGGAAAGCGCTCGCGCCACGCTGCCGCGGTCTCGTCACACACGGCCTTGCGGCGGCCGCAGATCGCGACGTCGGCGCCGAGCTCGAGGAAGCGCTCGGACATCGCCTTGCCGAGCCCCGTGCCACCACCCGTGACGAGGATGCGCTGGCCCTGCAGCAGGTCGGACTGGTACATGGGGTCTCCTTCGCGGTGCCGGGCACGCCGTGACGCTACGCACACGCCTTGGCCAGCGCCTGGTCGATGTCCCACAGGATGTCGTCGACGTGCTCGAGGCCGACCGACATCCGGATCATGTCGGGCGACACGCCGGCGGCGCGCTGCTGCGCCTCGTCGAGCTGGCGGTGCGTCGTCGACGCCGGGTGGATGATGAGCGTGCGCGTGTCGCCGATGTTCGCGACGTGGCTCATGAACTGCGCCGCCTCGATGAACTTCACGCCAGCCTCGAGGCCGCCCTCGACGCCGAACGCGAGCAGCCCCGACGCGCCGGGGGCGCCGTCGACGCGGCGCATCTGGCGCTCGACGAGCGCGTGCTGCGGGTGGTCCGCAAGGCCCGGGTAATTGACCCAGCGCACGCGCGGATGGGCACGCAGGAACTCGGCCACGCGGCGAGCGTTCGTGCAGTGGCGCTCCATGCGCACGTGCAGCGTCTCGACGCCCTGCAGGATCTGCCACGCGCTCATCGGGCTCAGCGCCGCGCCGTAGACGCGCAGCGTCTCCATGCGGCAGCGCATCGTGAAACCGAAGTCGCCGAAGGTTTCGTAGAAGCGTACGCCGTGGTAGCCGGGCGACGGCTCGGTCATGCCGGGGAACCTGCCGTTGTCCCAGGGGAACTTGCCGCTTTCGACCACCACGCCGCCGAGCGTCGTGCCGTGGCCGGCGAGGTACTTGGTGGCGCTGTGCACGACGACGTCGGCGCCGTGCGCGATGGGGTTGCACAGGAACGGGCTGGGCACCGTGTTGTCGATGACGAGCGGCACGCCCTGGGTGTGGGCGACGTCGGCCACCGCGGCGATGTCGAGCACCGCGAGGCTCGGGTTGCCGAGGCTCTCGGCGAACACCGCGCGCGTGTTCGGCCGCATCGCTGCGGCGAAGCTCTCGGGCTTCGTCGCGTCGACGAAGGTCGTCTCGACGCCGAACTTGGCCAGGTTCACCGCGAGCATCGTGACCGTACCGCCGTAAAGCGCGCCGGCGGCGACGACGTGGTCACCGGTCTGCAGGATCGTCATCAGCGCGAGCGCCTCGGCGGCCATGCCGCTGGCCGCCGCCACGCCGGCGCGGCCGCCCTCGAGCGCGGCGACGCGCTCTTCGAGCGCGGCCACCGTCGGGTTCGACAGCCGGGAATAGACGTTGCCGAAGGTCTGCAGGTTGAACAGCGCGGCCGCATGGTCGGCGCTGTCGAAGACGAAGCTCGTCGTCTGGTAGATCGGCAGCGCACGCGCGCCGGTGGCGGCGTCGGGGATCTGCCCGGCGTGGATCGCCAGCGTCTCGGGCTGGAATCGGCGGTCGGCCATCGTCGGTCGCAACCTCAGTGGGGCCGCCTGGCCGAGATGACGCCGGTGTTGACGCCCACCCAGTGCAGCCCGCCGAACAGCCTTGCGTGCTCGATCTTCACGCAGCGGTCCATCACGCTTTCGAGCCCGCCGGCGCGCGCGATCGCGTCGGCCTCGGTGTTGGCCACGCCGAGCTGCTGCCAGAGGCACTTCGCGCCGATCGCCACCGCGCTCGCGGCGATCGGAGGCAGGTCCGGCGGCTTGCGGAACACGTCGACCATGTCGACGGGAAACGGGATGTCCTCGAGCCGCGCGTAGCTCTTCTCGCCGAGGATCTCGGGGTACTTCGGGTTCACCGGCACGATGCGGTAGCCCTTGCCCTGCAGGTAGCTGGCGGCGAAATAGCTCGGCCGGAACCAGTCGGCCGACAGGCCGACGACGGCGATCGTGCGGCAGGTGCGCAGGATGCGGCGCAGGGTGGCGAGATCGTCGTCCATGGCGAAGACCGACTGTAGCGGCGAGCGAGCGGATCACAATCGTGGCTTCCCTGCCCCCCAACGACACCCACTGTCCGACACATACCGCCCATGAGCCACGTCCTGCACCGCCAGCTGCAGTCGGCCCTGCCCGTTGCCGTCGGCGGCGACGGCTGCTGGCTGATCGACCGCGACGGGAAGCGCTACCTCGACGCCTCGGGCGGCGCGGCCGTCTCCTGCCTCGGCCACGGCCACCGCGACGTGATCGCCGCGATGCACGCGCAGATCGACCGCCTGGC
>JALOSD010000049.1 GCA_025458585.1 Burkholderiaceae bacterium
GCCTCGTCGCACGACGTCATCTGCGAGCAGTAGCGGCGGCCGTCGCAGCGGCGCGCGGTCGCCTCGCGCACCGCCGGCGCTGCGGCGGCGGCCGGCGCGACGGGCGGCCGAGGCGTGGCGGCACTCGTCGCCGAAGTCGTCGCCGTGTCTGCCGGCCCGGCCGGGCCACGGCACGGGCCATGCGTGCGCCGGAAGTCGCGCGGCGGGATCGCCTGGCCGTCGGCGTGCAGGCCGCGGCCGAGCGCGCGCGCCATGCGCTCCTGGGCGACGTAGGGCCCGCGGTCGTCGCGGTAGCGGTAGCTCCACCGTGGTCGTCGCGGCCGACGACACTGACGCGCACCTCGCGCCCGTCGACGAGCCCGCGCAGCGCCTCGCGCGCCTCGGGCCCCCATCGCTGGCAGATCTCCGGCGCGTCGATGCCCGACAGCCGCACCTCGACCGACGAACCTCCCGCCGACGGCTGCACCGCCACGCTGTCGCCGTCGACGACGCGGACAACGGTGCCAACGAACTCGCTCGCGCGCGGCGGCGCCGCGAGTGCCGCGCCGGCGGCGAGCAGCACCGCCGCCAGACCGAGCGCGAGCCGGCGCCTCATGCCGCGTCGCGCATCGCGGCGAACAGCCAGAGCTCGTCGGGCGTCAGCTTCACCGCCAAGGCGATGCCGAGCGGCACGAGGACCAGGTCGTCGAGCTGACCGAGGACCGGGATGACGTCGGGAATCAGGTCGATCGGACTCAGCGCGTACGCGAGCACCAGCACGGCGACGACCTTCGGCAGCCACGGCGTCTGCGGATGCCGGAACAGCTTCCAGAGCGCCAGCAGCAGCGTGGCCAGGCGCGCCGTGTCCGCCCGGCGCAGCAGCGACGTCAGTCGACCCATCGGCGAGATGGTACCGACGCGGCCGGGCATCGCCGGCGCGCGGGACCGGCCAGGCGTGTCAGGTGGCGCGCATCAGGTCCCGCGCTTGGCCACCAGCGTCAGGATGTCGTAGCTGGCGACGATCTCGCCGGCCTGGTTCGTCACCTCGACGTCCCACGCGACGACGCCCTGGCCGACGCCCTTCGCGTCGGTGCGGCCGCGGTCGGTCTTGCGCTTGCAGGTCAGGCGCGCCTGGATCGTGTCGCCGATGCCCACCGGCTTGACGAAGCGCAGCGTGTCGAGGCCGTAGTTCGCGAGCACCGGCCCCGGCGCCGGCGACACGAACAGCCCGGCCGCCGCCGACAGCACGAAGTAGCCGTGCGCGATGCGCTGGCCGAACGGGCTCTCCTTCGCCGCGATGTCGTCGAAGTGCATGTAGAAGTAGTCGCCCGAGATGCCGCCGAACGCGACGATGTCGGCCTCGGTCACGGTGCGCCGGTGCGTCAGCAGCGAGTCGCCGATGCGCAGGTCCTCGAAGTGCTTGCGGAACGGGTGCACGTCGCCTTCGCGCACCCTGGCGCCGCGCACGTGCTCGCCGGTGACCGCCGCGAGCATCGAGGGCGACCCCTGCACCGCGCAGCGCTGCAGGTAGTGCCTGACGGCGCGCACGCCCCCGAGCTCCTCGCCGCCGCCGGCGCGCCCCGGGCCACCGTGCTTGAGCACGGGCAGCGGCGAGCCGTGGCCGGTCGACTCCTTCGCCGCCTCGCGGTCGAGGACGAGGATGCGGCCGTGCAGCGCCGCCGCGACCGGCACCGCCATCGCGGCCACGGCCGGGTCGCGCGTGACGAGCGTGCCCACCAGGCTGCCCTGCCCCTTCGCGGCGAGCGCGAGCGCCTCGTCGAGGTCGCCGTACGGCATCAGCGTGCTGACCGGGCCGAAGGCCTCGACGTCGTGCACCACGTCGACCTCGAGCGGCTTCGCGCACGCGAGCAGCGTCGGCGCGAAGAACGCGCCCTGCGCGGTGCCCTCGCCGACCGGCGCGAAGCCGGGCCCGCCGTCGTGGACCACGTCGGCCCCCTCGCGCAGCCGCGCGACCTTGGCGGCGACGTCGGCCACCTGCGCGTGCGACGCCAGCGCGCCCATGCGCACGCCTTCGACCGCCGGATCGCCGACCACCGTCTTCGCCAGCCGCGCCTTCAGCGCCTGCGCCACCGCGTCGAGGTGACGGCGCGGCACGATGGCGCGCCGGATCGCGGTGCACTTCTGGCCCGCCTTGACCGTCATCTCGCGCGCGACCTCCTTGACGAAGAGGTCGAACTCCTCGTCGTCGGGGCCCACGTCGGGCGCGAGGATGGCGCAGTTGAGCGAATCGGCCTCGGCGTTGAACGGCACGCTCCGTCGCACCAGGTTCGGGTGCACGCGCAGCGTCGCCGCGGTGTCGGCACTGCCGGTGAACGTGACGACGTCGCGCCCGTCGAGGCGGTCGAACAGGTCGCCGACGCCGCCGATCACGAGCTGCAGCGCGCCTTCGGGCAGCAGGCCCGATTCGTCGATCAGCCGCACCAGCGCCTCGGTCAGGTAGCTCGTCGCGGTCGCCGGCTTGCCGATGCACGGCATGCCGGCGAGGAAGGCCGGTGCGAACTTTTCGAGCAGGCCCCAGACCGGGAAGTTGAACGCGTTGACGTGCACCGCGACGCCGCCGCGCGGCACCTGCACGTGCGTGCCGGCGAAGCCGCCCTGCTTGCCCAGCGGCACCACGGGCCCTTCGTGCAGCAGGTTGCCCGACGGCAGGTCGTTGGCGCCGACGCCGGCGTAGGCGAACAGCGTACCGGTGCCGCCCTCGATGTCAATCCAGCCGTCGGCGCGCGTCGCGCCGGTGTGCGCCGACACGGCGTACAGCGATTCCTTGCGTTCGGCGAGGTACTTCGCCAACGCCTTCAGCCGCGCGGCGCGCTGCTGGAAGTCGAGCGCGAGCAGCGCCGGCACGCCGACGCGGCGCGCGTGGTCGACCGCCTCGCCGAAGTCGATCGCCTCGGCGTGCGTGTGCGCGACGACGCGGCCGTCGACGGCGCTGCGCAGCGCCTGCGCAGGTTCGGTGCCGAGCCAGCGGCCGGCGATGTAGCTTTGCAGAGGGGTGGTCATCTCGGAAGGACGAATGGAACGTTGGAATCAGACGGCGGCCGGCTGCGGCAGCTTGACCGCCGGCAGCCCGCCGAGGAACAGGTCGGCGACGATCGGCGCCAGCGCGTCGTGGTCGAGCGTGCCGTCGGGGCGCACCCAGGTGAACATCCAGTTGATCATGCCGAACAGCAGCATCGTCAGCGGCTTGGCGAGGTGGGCTTCGGCCAGCCCGGGCCGCAAGGCGGCCACGGCCTGCGCGATCGCGGCGACGAGCGCGCGTTCGGTGCCGAGCACGCGCTCGCGGTCGACGTCGTCGAGGAAGCGCACGTCTTCGGTCAGCACGCGGTGCGCGTGCTGCGCGCCGGCGTAGGCCTCGACGAAGCGGCGGATCAGCTCGCGCAGCCGCGCCTCGGGCGGCAGCCGCAGCGCGTCGACCTCGTCGACGAGCGCGCGCAGCGTGCCGACGTGCTCCTCGCAGATCGACACCAGCAGCGCGCCCTTGTCGTCGTAGTAGTGGTACAGCGTCGCCTTCGACAGCCCGCAGGCGTCGGCGATGTCGTTCATCGTCGTCGCAGCATAGCCACGGTGCGCGAACAGCTCAGCCGCGCGCGCGAGGATGGCGTCGCGCTGCTCGTCGTATGTCGCCGCGCGCCCGCGAGCCATCACGACATCGCGCGCCTGTCGCGCCGTGCGTCCTTCCAAGCGGCCGCCGCGGATCCGGCTTCGCCGGTCTGCTGGCGGGCCTTGCCGCCCGCGCCGGCCCTTGCGGGCCGACCGCTCGCCAAGCACTGGAGGTCCACGGGACCTCCAGTGTCCGGGCTCGCCCCGCTCGATGGGCAGGCGCCGAAGGCGCTTCGGGGGTGGGTCATCACCTTTCGTCGAACGACAGCACGACGCGCTCGGTCAGCGGGTGCGACTGGCAGGTCAGCACGAAGCCGGCGGCGACCTCGTCCTTCTCGAGGGCGAAGTTGCGGCTCATGCGCACCTCGCCTTCGACGAGCTTCGCGCGGCAGGTGCCGCACACGCCCGAGGTGCACGAGAACGGCACTTCGAGCCCCGCGGCAGCGGCGGCGTCGAGGATGCTCGGCTGTTCGCGCCGGAACTCGATCTCGCGCGTCAGCCCGTCGCGGATGATCACGACGCGTGCGCGTTCCGCGTCACCGGGCTTCACCTCGTGGACGACGGCGTCGATCTTGCCAGCCTCGGTCGGCGCGACGCCGAAGCGCTCGACGTGCACGCGCGCCTCGGGCACGCCGGCGTCGACGAGCGCGGCCTGCGCCTCGTCGTTCATCTGGAACGGACCGCAGACGTAGGCGTGGTCGATCTCGGCGGCGGGCACGAGCGTGCGCAGGAACTCGCCGACCTTGTCGCGGTTCAGGAAGCCGTTGGCGATCGGCGCGTCGGTCGGCTCGTCGGAGAACACGTGCTGCAGCACGAGGCGCGCCATGAAGGCGTTCTTCAGGTCCTCGAGCTCCTCCTTGAACATCGTCGAGGCGAGCGTGCGGTTGCCGTAGATCAGCGTGAAGCGCGACTTCGGCTCGCGCGCGAGCACCGTCTTCATGATCGACAGGATCGGCGTGATGCCGCTGCCGCCGGCAATCCCCAGGTGGTGGCGCTTGGCCTCGGGCTCGATCGGCACGAAGAAGCGCCCCTGCGGCGCCATCACCTGCAGCGTGTCGCCGGGCTCGAGCTGCGCGTGGATCCAGTTCGAGAACACGCCGCCCTTGACGCGGCGCACGCCCACGCGCAGCTCGGCGTCGTCGACGCCGGCGCAGATCGAGTACGAGCGCCGCACATCCTGGCCGTCGATCGTCGTGCGCAGCGTCAGGTACTGGCCCTGCGTGAAGCCGAACACCTCGCGCAGTTCGGGCGGGACGTCGAAGGTGACGATCACCGACTCGGGCGTGTCGGCCTCGATGCGCTTGACGCGCAGCGGATGGAACAGCGGCGTGCTCATATCGGTTTGAAATGTTCGAACGGCTCTCGGCAGTCGAGGCAGCGCCACAGCGCCTTGCACGCCGTGGAACCGAACGCCGACAGGCGCTCGGTGTGCTTGCTGCCGCAGCGCGGGCAGGCGACCGCGGCGTCGCGCTCGCGGCGCACGAGGCGGATCGGCGCTTCGCCCGTCGTCACCGCGGCGCTGCCCGACGGCGGCGCGATGCCGTACTCGCGCAGCTTGCGCCGGCCGTCGTCACTGATCCAGTCGGTCGTCCACGCCGGCGCGCGGCGCGTCGTCGCGCGCACCGGGCCGAGGCCGGCGGCGACCAGCGCGTCGACCACGCTCTTCTCGATCACTTCGGTGGCCGGGCAGCCGCTATACGTCGGCGTCAGCACCACCTCGAGCGCGTCGCCGTGGTCGATCACGTCGCGCACGATGCCGAGGTCGCGCACCGACAGCGCCGGCACCTCGGGGTCGAGCACGTCGTCGAGCGCGCGCCAGGCGGCGTCGACGCGGCTCGCGACCTCGGCCATCACCAGGCCCCGCCCGGGAAGGCGCGCTGCAGGTACTGCATCTCGGCGAGGATGTAGCCCAGGTGCTCGCTGTGCACGCCGCGCCGGCCGGTGCTCACGAACTTGCCCTCGGGCGGCATCGCGAGCGTCGCGTCGTCGAGCAGCGCGCGCATCTCCGCGAGCCACGGCTCCTTGAGCGCCGCGACGCTCGGGCCCAGGCCGCTCGCCTCGGCGGCCTTGTCGACGTCGTCGGCGTCGAACAGCTCGGCGTGGTACGGCCACAGCTTCGCCAACGCGGCCTCGACGCGCCAGCGCGACTCGTCGGTGCCGTCGCCCAGGCGGGCGAGCCAGTCACCGGCGTGCTGCTGGTGGTAGCGCGCTTCCTTGACGGCCTTACCGGCGATGGCCGCGAGCTCGGCCTCGCTCGAGTCGGCCAGGCGTTCCCACCACAGCTTCAGGTAGGTCGAGACCATGACGTTGCGCACGACGGTGAGCGCGAAGTCGCCCGGCTTGCCCGCACCCGAACTCGACGCATTGGGCAGCTCGACCAGCGTCGGGTTCAGGTAGTCGCGTTCGTCGCGAAGGAACGCGAGCTGGTCCTCGTCGTAGGTGCGCGCGTGGCCGTGGCCCTCGACCTGGCCGGCGAGCGTCAGCAGCGCGCGCGACTGGCCGATCAGGTCGAGCGCCATGTTGGTCAGCGCGATGTCCTCCTCGAGGATCGGCGCGTGGCCGCACCACTCGCCCAGGCGCTGGCCCGAGATCAGGCAGGTATCGGCCAGGCGCAGCAGGTAGCGCACGGCGGGGGTCCAGTGGATCGTGATCGACGCGCTCATTGCCTTGCCCTCACATGTGGTCGACGTCTTCGGGCAGCTTGTAGAAGGTCGGGTGGCGGTAGACCTTGTCTTCCATCGGGTCGAAGAACATGTCCTTGTCGCCCGGGTCGCTGGCCACGATCTGGTCGCTGCGCACGACCCAGATGCTCGAACCCTCCTGGCGGCGCGTGTAGACGTCGCGCGCCATCTGGATCGCCATCGCCGGGTCGGCCGCGTGCAGGCTGCCGCAGTGCTTGTGGTCCAGCCCCGCGCGCGTGCGCACGAAGACTTCCCACAGCGGCCATTCGCTGTCGGGACGGGCGTCGGTACGGGTGTCGGTGCTCATCGTCGTCTCCCCCGCTCACGCGGCCTTGCGATCACGGGCTGCGCGCTTGGCGGCGTGCGCCAGCGCCGCCTCGCGCACCCACGCCCCGTCGTCCCACGCCTGGACGCGGTCGGCGAGGCGCTCCTTGTTGCACGGACCGTCGCCGCCGACGACGCGCCAGAACTCGGCCCAGTCGATGGCGCCGAAATCCCAGTGACCGCGCTCCTCGTTCCAGCGCAGGTCGGGGTCGGGCAGCGTGACGCCGAGCACCTGCGCCTGCTGCACCGTGGCGTCTACGAACTTCTGCCGCAGGTCGTCGTTGCTGATGCGCTTGATGCCCCAGCGCATGCTCTGTGCGCTGTGCACGCTCTCGGCATCCGGCGGGCCGAACATCATCAGGCTCGGCCACCACCAGCGGTTCACCGCGTCCTGCACCATCGCGCGCTGGGCCTCGGTGCCGTCGCGCATCATCACCAGCAGCGCGTCGTAGCCCTGGCGCTGGTGGAAGCTCTCCTCGCGGCAGATGCGGATCATCGCGCGCGCATACGGCGCGTAGCTGCAGCGGCACAGCGGCACCTGGTTCATGATCGCCGCGCCGTCGACGAGCCAGCCGATGACGCCGACGTCGGCCCAGGTCAGCGTTGGGTAGTTGAAGATGCTGCTGTACTTGGCCTTGCCGCTGTGCAGCGCGTCGAGCAACTGGTCGCGGCTGGTGCCCAGCGTCTCGGCGGCGGCGTAGAGGTACAGGCCGTGGCCGCCCTCGTCCTGGATCTTCGCGAGCAGGATCGCCTTGCGCTTGAGCGTGGGCGCGCGTGTGACCCAGTTGCCCTCGGGCAGCATGCCGACGATCTCGGAATGCGCGTGCTGGCTGATCTGGCGCACCAACGTCTTGCGGTAGTGCTCGGGCATCCAGTCCTTGGCCTCGATGAAGCCGCCGTCGTCGATGCGCGCGTCGAAGCGCTTCATGAGCTCGGCTTCCTCGAGCGTCGTGACGGCCTTGGCCTTCTCGGCGCCGTCGACGTCCATCGCTTGCGTGTACATGCCGGGTCTCCTTACCTTGGTCTCTTGTCGACGACGCGTCGGGCCTTGCCCACCAGCGTGCGTTCGATCGAATTGGGCGCGCCCACGCTGACCGTGGTGCTGACGCCGATCAGCGTCTTGACGCGGTGCTGCAGCTGCGCCGCCACCGCGTCGCGGCTCGCGGACTCGTGCTGCGGCAACAGCTCGACGAGCACCTGCAGGTCGTCGAGGTGACCGCTGCGCGTGACGACGAGCTGGTACTGTCCCGACAGCTCGGGCATCTGCAGCACGAGCTCCTCGATCTGCGTCGGGAACACGTTGACGCCGCGGATGATCAGCATGTCGTCGCTGCGGCCGACGATCTTGCCCATGCGGCGCATGCTGCGCGCGGTGGGCGGCAGCAGGCGCGTGAGGTCGCGCGTGCGGTAGCGGATCACCGGCAGCGCTTCCTTGGTGAGCGTCGTGAAGACGAGCTCGCCCTCCTCGCCGTCGGGCAGCACGCGGCCGGTGTCGGGGTCGATGATCTCGGGGTAGAAGTGGTCTTCCCAGATCACCGGGCCGTCCTTGGCCTCGATGCACTCGTTGGCCACGCCGGGACCCATCACTTCGCTCAGGCCGTAGATGTCGACCGCGTCGATGCCGGCGCGCACCTCGATGTCGTGGCGCATCGCCTCGGTCCACGGCTCGGCGCCGAAGATGCCCACCTTGAGCGAACTCGCGCGCGGGTCGAGCCTCTGGCGCTCCATCTCCTCGATGATCACCTGCATGTAGCTCGGCGTGACCATGATGATGTCGGGCCGGAAGTCGGTGATCAGCTGCACCTGCTTCTCGGTCTGGCCGCCCGACATCGGGATCACGGTGCAGCCGAGCCGCTCGGCGCCGTAGTGCGCGCCGAGCCCGCCGGTGAACAGGCCGTAGCCGTAGGCCACGTGCACGATGTCGCCGGGCCGTCCGCCGCTGGCGCGGATGCTGCGCGCCACCAGGTTCGCCCAGGTGTCGATGTCGGCCTGCGTGTAGCCGACGACGGTGGGCTTGCCGGTGGTGCCGCTGCTGGCGTGCACGCGCACGACGCGCTCGCGCGGCACCGCGAACATGCCGAACGGGTAATGCTCGCGCAGGTCCTTCTTCGACGTGAACGGGAACCTGGCCAGGTCGGCGAGCGACTTGCAGTCCGACGGGTGCACCCCGGCGGCGTCGAACGCGGCCCGGTAGTGCGGCACGTTCTCGTAGGCGTGCGCCAGCGTCTGCTGCAGCCGGCGCAGCTGCACGGCGGCCAGTTCGTCGCGGCTGGCGGTCTCGATCGGCTCGAGGTCGCCGGGGGCGGGCTGCTTGACGGGCATGCGCGCGGTCTCCTGGGGCGGGATGGAGGCTTCAGGTCGCGTCGGGCACCGCGGGCCGGCCCTTCGCGGTGTACGAACGGCCGCGGAACACCGCCACGCGCTCGCCGCGCTGGTTGCGCACCTCGGTGTCGTAGACGCCGGTGCGCCCGGCCTTCGAGACCTCGACGCAGGTGGCGGTGAGCACGTCGCCGAGCCGTGCCGGCGCGACGAGGTCGATCGAGAAGCCCGACGCCACCGTCAGCTCGTTGTACGAGTTGCACGCGAACGCGAACGCCGAGTCGGCGAGCGTCGCGATCAGCCCGCCGTGGCAGATCTCGTGGCCGTTGACCATGTCGTCGCGCACCGTCATCGTCAGCACGGCGCGCCCGGGCGTGACCTCGAGCACCTGCATGCCGAGCGCCTTCGACGCCCGGTCGTTGGCGTACATGGCCTCGCGGACGTGGTCGGCGATCTGCTGGGGGGTTCGGTGCTGCATGGGCGGATGACAGACGAAGGGCAGGCGGATGACAAACGAAACCCATCGGACGGGAGACAAGCCCCTCGCCCCACTTTCGACCAACCGGTCGGTCAATTCTATCGGCAGGCCGACGCTTGACGCAAGTCATGCCGAGCCGCTCCACGCGCCGCCTGACGGCCCGCCGGGCGCAGACCCGCCGCGGCGGCCTTGACGATCAGGCCGCGGCGGCGCCGGCCGCGCTCGGCTCGAACATCGCTCGCTGCAGGCCCCACTGCTCGACGAGCGCCACGAGCACCGCCGACTCGCCGTCGTCGACGTGCGCGTCGGCCTCGGCAAGCTCGAGGCACAGCGCGAGCACCTGGGCACGAAGCGCAGGGTCGTCGATCTCGGCCAGCAGCGACGCCATCGTCGCCGGATCGACGCGACACGAGTCGGCCGCGGTCAGGTGCGCGATGTCGAGCAGGTCCTCGCAGAACGCGTGCACGACGCCGCTCAGCTGCGACGTCGACAAGCCGAGCTGCGTCGCGACGCCGAGGCGCTCGATGGCCGCGACTTCGTCGCGGCACAGCCGGCCGTCGGCCACGAGGGTCATCGCGACGACGCGGGCGGCGGCGGCGGGGCTGTTGCGGGGATAGCGGCGCATCTCGGTCTCCTCGGCGTCGAACATGGGCTGACGGCGCGACCTGCGCCGCCTGCACTGCGACCCGGGTGCGGCACGCGAAGTTCAGTGCCG
>JALOSD010000271.1 GCA_025458585.1 Burkholderiaceae bacterium
GCCTGCATCATCGGCAGCGTCAGCAGCATGCCGAGCAGGCCGACGCCCACCGTGATCGGAAAGCCGATCGCGAAGATGTTCATCTGCGCCGCCACGCGCGAGATCAGGCCGAGCACGAGGTTGACGAACAGCAGCATCGCGACGATCGGCAGCGCGATCCACAGGCCGAGGCGGAACACCTCGGCGCCCCAGACCTGCGGCTGCGTCTGGCGCAGGAAGGCGAACGGCTCGGGGCCGATCGGGAAGGCGTCGAAGCTGGCGACCACGGCGGCGATCACGAGCAGGTGGCCGTTGATCACGATGAACAGCCACGCCACCGCGGTGCCGAAGAAGCGGCTCGTGGCCGTGCTCTGGCTCGCCGTGACGGGGTCGAAGAAGCCGGCGAAGTTCAGGCCCATCTGCAGGCCGATGATCTCGCCCGCGAACTCGACCGCGGCAAACACCAGGCGCACCGCGAAGCCGATCGCCAGACCGATCAGCACCTGCTGGATCACGAGCAGCGCCGCGGTGGGCGTGTCGAGCCCCGCGGCGACGACCTCGGGCGCGAGCGGCGGCAGCACGGGCTGCGCCGCCAGCGCGACGAAGAAGGCGAGCGCGACGCGAACGCGCAGCGGCACGGTGCGCGTGCCCAGCACCGGCAGCGTCGTGAACAGCGCCAGCACGCGCAGGAACGGCCACAGCAGCGGCGCGATCCAGGCCAGCACCTGGGTGTCGGTGAAGGTCAGCATCGGCGCTGCAGCGTGCGCTGCAGGTACTCGACCAGCGTCGTCATCATCCAAGGCCCGGCGACCGCGAGCACGACGACGGCGCCGACGATCTTCGGCACGAAGCTCAGCGTGGCCTCGTTGATCTGTGTCGCGGCCTGGAACACGCTGACCAGCAGGCCGATCACGAGCACCGTCAGCAGCACCGGCGCGGCGACCATCAGCAGCAGCATCAGGCCCTGCTGGCCGGTGGTGAAGACCTGGGTGGCGTCCATCGTGGGGCTCTCTCGAAGGGTCAGGTGGCGAACGAGGCCGCCAGCGAGCCGAGCAGCAGGTTCCAGCCGTCGGCGAGCACGAACAGCATCAGCTTGAACGGCAGCGCGACGAGCACGGGGCTGAGCATCATCATCCCGAGGCTCATCAGCACGCTGGCGACGATCATGTCGATGACGAGAAACGGGATGAAGATCAGGAACCCGATCTGGAACGCGCTCTTGAGCTCGCTTGTGACGAACGCCGGCACGAGCACCTTGAACGGCACCTGCTCGGCGCTCACGTCCTCGGGCAGCTTGGCCAGGCGCGCGAACAGCTGCATGTCGCTCTGGCGCGTCTGCTTGAGCATGAACTCGCGCATCGGCACCTCGCCGCGCGCCAGCGCCTCGTCGAAGGTGATCTCGTTGGCGGAGAAGGGCTGGACCTGGTTCGGCGGCGCGGCCTGCGTGCCCAGCGCCTGGCGCAGCAGGCTGAGCACGATCACGATGCGCGTGAACGCCGTCATCAGCAGCAGCACCGCGGGCAGGAAGCTCAGCGCGGTGAAGAACAGCAGCGTCTGGATCGGCACCGAGTAGCTCGTGCCGGCCGGGCCCTGCGCGACTATCAGCGGCAGCGCCGTGCCCTGCTGCGCTACAGCCAGCGCCGGAACGGCCGACAACACCGACCACGCGGCGAGGCGGCCGGCGTGCCGGCGCCAGGCAATCGAGGCGCCCACGGCGTCAGGCCGCACGGTCGCTGCGCGGGCGCGGCCGCGCGTTCGACAGCAGCTGCGCGAACGGCAGCGCGGCCGCCGACGAGGCGGCAGGCGCGTCGGCGCCGGGCGGCATCTCGTGCAGCGTCGTGATCTGCTGCCCGGTCACGCCGAGCACGAGCCAGCGCCGCGATTCGCCCTGGCCGACCTCGACTGTCATCAGCCGCTGGCCCGGGGCGAGCGGCAGCACGGCGACGGTGCGCATCAGCCCCGGCGCCGTCGCCGCGGCGCCGATCGGCGTGCGCTTGAGCAGCCACAGCGCGAGCGGGATCGCCGCCACGACGACGGCGAACCACAGCAGCGCCGACAGGCCCGCGGGCATCGCGTCCATCGTCAGGTCCGGCTCAGGCGGCGCATGCGCTCGCTCGGCGTCACGATGTCGGTCAGGCGGATGCCGAACTTGTCGTTGACGACGACGACCTCGCCTTGCGCGATCAGGTAGCCGTTGACGAGCACGTCCATCGGTTCGCCGGCCAGCGCGTCGAGCTCGACGACCGAACCCTGCGCGAGCTGCAGGATGTGCTTGATCGGAATCCGGGTGCGCCCGAGCTCGACGGTGAGCTGCACCGGGATGTCGAGGATCATGTTGAGGTCGTTGCCGGCGCCGGCCCCTGCCGCGATGCCCGGCTGCAGGCTGGCGAACGTGGCCGGCGCGGCGGCCTCGCCCGTCACCTCGGAGGCGGTCTCGGGGCGGCTCTCGGCGAGCGCGGCGGCCCACTCGGCGGCCATGCGGTCTTCTTCGGACATCGCGGTGTTAGGTTCAGCGGACATGGGGCTCTCCGATCCAGCCCGCGGTGGAGCTGGAGATCAGGTGGTCGACCTTGAGCGCGTAGCGCCCGTTGCTCGTGCCGTAGTGGCAGGCGAGCACCGGCACGCCGTCGACCTTGGCCTGGACCTGCGGCTGCAGGTCGAGCTCGACGAAGTCGCCCGGCTTCAGCGCGAGCAGCTGCTCGATCGTCGCCGAGGCGGTCGCGAGCTCGGCGACGAGCTCGACCTCGGCGGCCTGGATCTGCGTCTTCAGCAGGTTGACCCAGCGCCGGTCGGGCTCGTTCGAGTCGCCCTGCATCGTCGAGTACAGGACGTCGCGGATCGGCTCGAGCGTGCTGTACGGGGTGCAGAAGTGCACCATGCCGCTGGTGTCGCCGATCTCGAGCGTGAACGAGGTCGTCACGACGATCTCGCTCGGCGTCGCGATGTTGGCGAACTGCGGCTGCATCTCCGAGCGCTGGTACTCGAGCTCGAGCGGGTAGATGTTGTGCCACGCCTTGCGGTACTCGGTGATCACGACGTCGACCAGGCGCTGGATCACGCGCTGCTCGGTCGGGCTGAAGTCGCGGCCCTCGATGCGCGTGTGGTACTTGCCGGCGCCGCCGAACAGCGCGTCGATGACGGCGAACACGAGGTTCGGGTCGCACACGATCAGCCCCGAGCCGCGCAGCGGCTTGACGCTGACGATGTTGAAGTTCGTCGGCACGACGATCTCGCGCAGGAAGGCGCTGTACTTCTGCACCTTGATGCCGCCGATCGACACCTCCGGGCTCTTGCGGATGAAGTTGAACAGCCCGATGCGGATGTTGCGGGCGAAGCGCTCGCTGATGATCTCCATCGTGGGCATGCGCCCACGCACGATGCGCTCCTGGCTCGCGAGGTTGTACTCGCGGATGCCGCCCTGAGGCTCGTCCTCCGGCTCGAGCTTCTGGCTCTCGCCGGTGATGCCCTGCAGCAGGGCGTCGACCTCGTCCTGGGAGAGGATCTGCTGCGTCATCGCGTGGGCGCGGCGGCGTGCGTCACTGGATGATGAAGTTCGAGAAGTGCACCTGCCGCACCGGCAGGTCGGCCGTGGCGCGGGGCCTGGCCTTGCGCGCCGGCGTGTCGTCGGGCGTGCCGGCGTCGGCCGGCGCCGTCGGCATCTCGACGCCGAGCGGGCGCATGGCTTCGCGGCGGATCTCGGCGGCGAGCTGCTGCTTGCCTTCGCGCTGGAGCAGCTCGGCCGAGGTCTTGTGCGCGAGCACCATCAGGATGTTGTTGCGGATCGCCGGCATGAAGGCCTTGATCTGCTCGGCGACCTTGCCGTCGCGCACCTCGAGCGTGATGCCGATCTGCGCGTAGCGCTCGCCGTCGCGGTCGGCGAGGTTGACGGTGAACGTGTCGAGCGGCACGAAGGTGGGCACGGCCTTCGGGTCGGCCTTCTGTTCGACGCGCGCGGTGCCGTCCTCGGCGTCCTCCTCGTCGACGCTCGCGGCGCTCGTTGACAGCCACCACAGCGCGCCGCCGCCGGCGAGCACGAGCAGCAGCACGGCCACGGCGAGGGCGACCGCGGCGGCGGCTGCAGTCATGAAGGCTCCTCGGGTCGGCCGCCCCGACGCGGCAACGCGGCGAGGCTTGCAGACGATTATTCGAGGCGCCCGTGCCGGCGAATCGGCGAATAGCGCGGCCAAAGCGAGGCATTCGCCGCTTGCACCTGCCCGTGCGGCAGGGGCGGGTCGCAGGGTCAGGCGACGAGGTCGACGACGCCGCGCCGCGGCAGCACGATCGGCGGCGGCAGCGCCTCGCCGCGTGGCGCGTCCTGGCGGCGGGTGTCGCCGGCCCACGCGGGCGCGCCGGCGTTGCCGTCGGCCTGCTCGCGCGGCCGGTCGAACACGCCCCCGCCGGCCAGCGTCACGGCGTGCGGCGCCGTGAAGTCGACGTGCGCACGTGCGCCGTCGAGCGCGATGTGGATCGCCACCGGCCCGAGCTCGGCCGGGTTCAGCTGCAGCACCGCCTGCTGCACGCCGCGGCGGATCCACAGGCTGACCTGCTGGCCGAGCGCGGCGGCGAAGGCGGGCGACTGCGGCGGTTGCGGCAGGCGCGCCTCGGCGGGCGGCGCCGACGACGGTGCGGCGCCGGCTCCGCGCCGGCGGCGGCGAGCATGGCAAGTGCATCGACACTCGTCGTGGCGGGGGCCGCGGCAGCGCCGGTGGCCGGCGCGACGGTGACCGCCGCGACGTCGGCGACGGCCGGGCGGACACCGGCGGGGGAGGTCGGGGCGAGATCCGCGGCGCCGTCCTCGACGCCCGGCGCGATGGACGTGCCGCGCGCGACGTCGTCCGTCGCCGGCTCGCGCCCGTCGCCGGCCTTGGCCCGCACCTCGTGGCGGTCGGCGCGCGTCGAGGCGACGGCGCCGGGTTCGATGGTGGTGGCGCTTCGCCGCTCGAGCGC